>CANJIM010000081.1 GCA_947474495.1 Rhodospirillaceae bacterium | reverse complement strand
GCCCGTGCGATCAAGTGAGCCGCTCAATTCGTTAAGCCAGTTTCCGACCCAGCCGGGCGATCACCGCTTCATGATCGATTCGCCGCTCGGCACGCTGACCTTGACCGAACGCGACGGCGCCCTCGTCGCGCTCACCTGGGGCAAGCAGGGCACGCAAAGCCCGACGCCGCTGCTGCAGCGCGCCGCCCGGCAGCTGCAGGACTATTTCGCCGGCCATTTGCAGAGCTTCGACCTGCCGCTGGCGCCCGAGGGCACCGCCTTTCAAAAGAAGGTCTGGGCCCGCATGGCGCAAATTCCCTACGGCAAGCTGCTGACCTATGGCGCGCTCGCCAAATCGATTCATTCGGCGCCGCGCGCCGTCGGCGGCGCTTGCGGACGCAACCCGATTCCGATCATTCTGCCCTGCCATCGCGTGCTAGCGGCCGACGGCAGCTTGACCGGCTATTCCGGCGCCGGCGGCACCGACACCAAACGCCTGCTGCTCCATCTCGAAGGGGCGCTGGCACCTGAACTCAGTCCATAAGCACTCAGCGCTTAATTCACGTTCAACCTTGCGAGTCCGTCCATGACCAAAGCCATCCGCATCCACAATTATGGCGGGCCCGAAGCCCTGCATTACGAAGACGTCGCCGACGAGGCCCCCGGCGCCGGCCAGGTGCATCTGCGCCAGACCGCCATCGGGCTGAACTTCATCGACGTCTATTACCGCACCGGCGTTTACAAGGCGCCGCAGTTTCCCATCACGCTCGGTTGCGAAGCGGCTGGCGTCATCGACGCGGTCGGCGACGGCGTCACTGAGTTCAAGGTCGGCGACCGCGTCTGCTACGGCGGCGGCTTCGGCGGCTACGCGGAAGCCCGCACCATGCCGGCCGACCGGCTGATCAAGATTCCCGACGGCATCACCGACCAACAGGCCGCCGCCATGACGCTGCAGGGCCTCACCGCGCAATATCTGCTGCGCCTGACCTATCGCGTGAAGGCGGGCGATACGATCCTGGTGCATGCCGCAGCGGGCGGCGTCGGACTCATCATGTGCCAATGGGCCAAGGCGCTCGGCGCCACGGTGATCGGCACGGTCGGTAGCGAGGCCAAGGCCAAGATGGCGGCGGCGCACGGCTGCGACTATCCGATCGACTACACCAAGGAAGATTATTCCAAGCGGGTGCGCGAGATCACCAAGGGCGCGTTGCTGCCGGTGGTGTACGACTCGATCGGCAAGGACACCTTCGAGCGCTCGCTCGACTGCTTGGCGCCGCGCGGCCTGATGGTCAGCTTCGGCAACGCCTCGGGCAAGGTCGAGCCGGTCGATCTGCAGATCCTCAGCCAGAAGGGCTCGCTGTTCCTCACCCGCCCGACGCTCTACAGCTACAACATCACCCGCGCCGAACTGCTCGCCAATGCCAAAGAGCTGTTCGACGTGGTGCTGTCGGGCGCGGTCAAGATCGAGATCGGCCAGACCTACAAGCTGAAGGATGTCGCTCAGGCGCAGATCGACCTGGTGGCGCGCAAGACCACCGGCTCAACGGTGATTTTGCCGTAAGGGGCCGTTGATCTGCGTCAACGTGCCGGCGGTGGAACGGACGTAGCTTGCTCGCAGTTTGAGCCAATGCGTCTTCCATCGAAGGGCACCAGATCATGAGCATGAACGTCGGCGGTATCGATCGTATTCTGCGCTTTCTCGTCGGGCTCGCCATGCTGTCGGCGATTGTCTGGTATCCCGGCGACGCCAAATGGTTCGGCCTGATCGGCCTGATTCCGCTCGGCACCGCGCTGTTCCGCTTCTGCCCGCTCTACACGCTGCTCGGCGTCAACAGCTGTTCGACCAAGTAGTCAGCCCACACAAACAAAAAGGGCGCCCCGTAAGGAGCGCCCTTTTCGATTCTGTGTTTGCGTCGGCTTAGGTGTTCATCGAGTCGAAGAAGTTGGAATTGGTCTTCGTCTCTTTGAGCTTGCCGAGCAGGAATTCCATCGCGTCGGTGACGCCCATCGGCATCAGGATGCGGCGCAGCACCCACATCTTGGACAGCGTGCCCTTGTCGACCAGCAGCTCTTCCTTGCGCGTGCCCGACTTGGTGATGTCGATGGCCGGGAAGGTGCGCTTGTCGGACAGCTTGCGGTCCAGGATGATTTCGCTGTTACCGGTGCCCTTGAACTCTTCGAAGATCACTTCGTCCATGCGCGAGCCGGTGTCGATCAGCGCGGTGGCAATAATGGTCAGCGAGCCGCCTTCTTCGATGTTGCGCGCCGCGCCGAAGAAGCGCTTGGGGCGCTGCAGGGCGTTGGCGTCGACGCCGCCGGTCAGCACCTTGCCGGACGACGGCACCACGGTGTTGTAGGCGCGCGCGAGACGCGTGATCGAGTCGAGCAGGATGACGACGTCGCGCTTGTGCTCGACCAGGCGCTTGGCCTTCTCGAGCACCATTTCGGTGACCTGCACATGGCGCGTCGCCGGCTCGTCGAAGGTCGAGCTGACGACTTCGCCTTTCACCGAACGCGACATGTCGGTCACTTCCTCGGGACGCTCGTCGATCAGCAGAACGATGAGATAGACCTCGGGGTGGTTCTGCGAAATCGCATGGGCGATGTTCTGCAGCATCACGGTTTTACCGGTGCGCGGCGGCGCGACGATCAGCGCGCGTTGGCCCTTGCCGAGCGGCGCGATCAGGTCGATCACGCGGGTCGTGTTGTCCTTGGTGGTGCCGCTCTTGCTTTCGAGATTGAGCCGCTCGTTCGGATAGAGCGGCGTCAGGTTGTCGAAATTGATGCGGTGGCGCACATCTTCGGGCGGCGCGAAATTGATGTTGTTGACCTTGAGCAGCGCGAAGTAGCGCTCGCCGTCTTTCGGCGCGCGGATCTGGCCATCCACCGTGTCGCCGCTGCGCAGGCTGAAGCGGCGCACTTGCGAGGGCGAGACGTAGATGTCGTCGGGGCCGGGCAGGTAGTTCGCTTCGGGCGAGCGCAGGAAGCCGAAGCCGTCCTGCAGGATTTCCAACACGCCGTCGCCGTAGATGGCGCTGTCGTTGTCCGCCAACTGTTTGAGGATCGCGAACATCATGTCCTGCCGGCGCAGGCTGGACGCGTTTTCGATCTTCAATTCCTCGGCATAGGCGAGGAGATCCGCCGGGGATTTCTTTTTGAGTTCTTGCAGGTTCATGGATGTATCGCGGGTGGGAGGAACGGAAAACGGGGGGAAAGCTCCGAACCTATGCCCTGTCCCGCTTTGGGAAGGCGGCCACTGAAAGGGCCGCCTGCGGTGGTTCTGGATCGGAAGATCGGAAGGAAGGCGTACGGCGAGGGGGACTCGCCGAGGCGGGTAGCGCTCATTTAGCCAAGGACGCGGCCCTCTGTCAAAAGGAATTCCGCGAGATTACGGGGATTTACCCTTCCGGCACGCAGTTCCGCAGATCCCGCCGCACGGCCGGGTCAAAACGGCTTCACGATCACCAGAATCACCACAACGATCAGAATCAGCGTCGGCGCCTCATTGGCGAAGCGATAGAAGCGCGCCGGGCGGACATTGCGGTCCAAGGCGAAATCCCTCTGCCATGCCGAAAAAGCGCCGTGCAGCCCGCCCATGCCGAAAACCACCAGGGCCAGCTTGAGCCAGATCCACCCCGCCGACCAATCGACCAAGCCGGGAGTCGCCAGCAACAGCCCGCCGAACAGGAAGGTGGCGATCATCGCCGGATTGATGATCGCCTTGAGCAGGCGACGCTCCATCACTTTCAGCATTTCGGACGCCGCTGTGCCGGGACCAGCCTCGCAGTGATAGACGAACAGGCGCGGCAGATAGAGCATGCCGGCCATCCAGGCGATCACCGAAATGACATGCAGCGCCTTGATCCACAGCACCCAGCCGATGAGAAATTCCATCGCGCTCCCCCGTTCCTTGGCCCTAGCTCGCCTTGCGGACAAGATCGGCCAAGGCGGCGATGAAGCCCGCGTCGGTGCCGAGCGCGGGAACGCGAATGTAGAACGGCACGCCGTGATGCTCGGCCACTTCGCGATATTCGATATCAAGCTCGACCAGCGTTTCCGAATGTTCCGAGACAAACGCGATCGGCAGCACGACGAGGCCGAGGGCCTCCTCACCGGCGCGCTTGATTTCCGCCTCGGTCGGCGGGCCGATCCATTCGAGCGGCCCGACGCGGCTTTGGTAGCACACAAGCCAATCCAGCCCTGACGCATCTTCGCCCAGTGCGGCGATCACCGCCGCAGCCGTGCGTTCGATCTGCGCTTGGTAGGGATCGCCGCCGTCGATTACCTTCTTCGGCAGGCCATGGGCCGAAAACAGCAGACGGAACGGTCCTTTTGGCCGCGCTTCCTGCAAGGCCGTGCGAACTTGCGCGGCGAGCGCGGTGATGTAGCCGGGATGATCGGGATAATCGCGAACGCTCGCTGTCGGCTTGTTCAGACCAATCTCTGCGGCAACCTGCTGCCAGTCCTTGAACGAGGAGCCGGTGGTGGTTTTGGAATAGTGCGGATAGAGCGGCAGCAGCACGATCTTGTCGGGCGCGTAAGCTGCCACATCCTTGGCCGTCTCGCCCGCGAAGGGATGCCAATAGCGCATGGCAACAAAACAGCGATACCCGTCGCCTAACGTATTTTCGAGAGCGCGGGCTTGCGCCTCAGTCAATTCCCGCAGCGGCGATTTGCCGCCGATCCGCGCATAGATCGCTTGCGCCGTGGTCTTGCGCCGGGACGAAATCAATTTGGCGATCAGCCAGCGCAGCGGGTTTGGCAGGCTGATGATCGCCGGATCGGAAAACAGATTGCGCAGAAACGGTTCGACCGCATCGAGGCTGTCGGGGCCACCAAGATTGAAAAGAACGACAGCTGTTTTCATCGCCTGTGATACGTCCGTTATGACGGTTGCCAGTTTTGCAGCAAAGCCGAGAGCTCCGCCACATGAGACGGCGGCGTGATCTGCGGCACGCCATGGCCAAGATTGAAAATAAAGGGACCCTTGGCGAGCGCCGTCAAAATTCGCCGGGCCTCGGTCTTCATCGCTTCGCCGCCCGTGACCAACATCATCGGATCGAGATTGCCTTGCAGCACAACGCGCGGTTGCAAACTATCCCGCGCCCAATCGAGCGGCACGGTGGCGTCGATCGACATGGCGTCGATGCCGGTTTCGGCCGCATACATGCCATAGAGCGCGCCGGAACGATTGGGGAAACCGATGATCGGGATATCGGGATATATCGCTTTCACTTTCCGCACGATCATCGTGGCCGGCGCAACACACCACCGTTGGAATTGCGTTTCGGGCAAGACACCGGCCCAGCTGTCAAACAATTGCAGCGCTTCGGCGCCCGCATCGACCTGGGCGATCAAATGCGCCGAAACCGCTTCGACCAGCATATCGATGATCGCGGCGAAGGCCGCCGGCCGGCCGTAAGCGAAGGCTTTGAGCTTTTCGAAGTCGCGCGACGAGCCGCCTTCGATCATGTAGGCGGCAATCGTCCAGGGCGCACCGGCAAAGCCGATCAAGGCCGTCTCGGGCGGCAGCGCCGCCTTGGTCAATCGCAAGGCCTCGTAAACTGGCGCGAGGTAAGCTTTCTGCTTGTCGGCATCGAACGGCGATAAATCCTTGGCCTCGCCGATCGGATCAAGGACAGGGCCACGGCCTGGCTCGAAGGCGACTTTTTGCCCGAGCGCGTCCGGGATCACCAGGATATCGGAAAAGATAATCGCCGCGTCCATGCCGAAGCGGTGCACCGGTTGCAAGGTGACTTCGGTCGCCATCGCCGGGTCGTAGCAAAATTCGAGGAAGTTTTTGCTGCGCGCGCGGATCGCCTGATATTCCGGCAGGTAGCGGCCTGCCTGGCGCATGAACCAGAACGGCGGACGATCGACCACCTCGCGGCGGAGCGCGCGCAAAAAGCGTTTGTCGCGGGGCTCTGGCTTACTGGCGTCAGGCGTTTTTGCGGAATCGGTCACGGGGGTGCTCGCTCGTTGTCGGCAGCGCGGTTCTACTACAATCTAAGAATCTTAATAAGGTTGTAGTTGTAGTTGGTCCTGTGGAAATCGGGGATTGCGCGTTGGCCGCGATTCATCCGGAGCATACGGTCGGCACTGTCTAACTGGATGGCCCGGCGGGGAAAAAACCGGGACGAAGCGCAGGAACAAGCTGATTCACCGCTTTATGCTGGGTTTCGAATTATGGGGATAAAAAGGATAAGAGTCGCTCGCGGCGCCTTTGTCCGCCTGACTCACAGGGGCGAATAAAGCGAGGTGAAAGAAATGATCGGCGTATCGTCGGTCTGTCAGGGGGCATGGTTCTCATCCGCCTGTGGGCAACTGCCGACTTATGCCCATTGCTCCCTCTTTCATACGTGGGTTGTTCGACGCAGGTCTTTCCGGTGATCTGTCCGCAGCCCCTACCGTTCTGGCGCGCCGCCGCTTATAACGATGGCATGTCCAGCGACGTTCCGGTTCCCAATCTTGTTCTTGCGTCGGCGAGCGCGTCCCGCGCCGGCATGTTGACGCGCGCCGGCGTGGTGTTCGTCAAGGACGCCTCCGCTGTCGATGAAGATGAGATCAAGCACGCCATGCGCGCCGAAGGCGCCAGCGTCGAAGACCTCGCCGTCACTCTGTCGGAAATGAAGGCGCGGCAGGTCGGCCGCCGCCATCCCGGCACGCTGGTGGTCGGATCCGATCAGGTGCTGGTGTGCGAGGATCGCTGGTTCGACAAGCCGGCCGATCGTGCCAGCGCGCGGGCGCAGCTTCTCGCGCTGCGCGGCAAGACACACAGTCTGATCAGTGCCGTGCTGGTGCTGCGCGACGGCGAGCGGCTGTGGCATCATATCGGCCGCGCCCGTCTGACGGTGCGCCCTTTCAGCGAAGATTTCCTCGAGGCTTATCTCGATCAAGCGGGCGACGCCGTGCTGAGCTCGGTCGGCGGCTATCAGCTCGAAGGTTTGGGCGCGCAATTGTTCTCGCGCGTCGAAGGCGATTACTTCACCATTCTCGGCATGCCGCTCTTGCCGCTGCTCGATTTTCTCCGCAACCATGGCGTGGTGACAGCATGATCCTCACCGGGCAAGCCAAGCTCGCCGGCGTCATCGGCTGGCCGGTCGGCCATTCGCGTTCGCCCCGACTGCACGGTTGGTGGCTGCAGCATTACGGCATCGACGGCGCTTATGTGCCGCTCGCCGTGCCGCCGGAACAACTGGCGCAGGTCCTGCGCACCCTGCCCCATCTCGGCTTTCGCGGCGTCAATATCACCGTGCCCCACAAGGAAGCGGCGTTGGCGGCGGTCGATATCGCCGACGATCATGCCCGCCGCATCGGCGCGGTGAACACTCTCATCGTGCGCGACGACGGCGCCCTCGAGGGCAAGAATACCGACGGCCTCGGCTTCTACGCGCATTTGGTGTCGAGCGCGCCGGCTTGGAATCCTGATGCCGGTCCGGCCGTCATCGTCGGCGCCGGCGGCGCTGCGCGGGCCATTGCGGTGGCGCTGCTCGATGCCGGCGTGCCGGAGCTGCGCCTCGTCAACCGCACGCGCGCCCGCGCCGAGCAATTGGCCCTCGCCTTGGGCGACGCGCGCTTGAAGGTCATGCCGTGGCTCAATCGCGCCGGCGCGCTCGAAGGCGCCAGCCTCGTCGTCAACACGACGACCCAAGGCATGGGCAGCCAGCCGGCCCTCGATCTTGATCTGGCGCCGTTACCGGCCGGCGCGGTGGTGTTCGACTGCGTTTATGCGCCGCTTGAAACGCCGCTGTTGGCGGCAGCCCGCGTGCGCGGACTGGTCGCCGTCGACGGTCTCGGCATGTTGATTCATCAAGCGCGGCCAGGCTTTGCCGCCTGGTTCGGCCGCGAGCCGGAGATCACGCCCGCCTTGCGCGCCTTTCTCGCCGAGGGGTTGTGAGCCGATGCTGGTGCTTGGCCTGACCGGCTCGATCGGCATGGGCAAGAGCGAGGCGGCGCGCGTCCTGCGGCGGCTGGGCATTCCGGTGTTCTCCGCCGATGAGGAAGTGCATCGGCTGACGGCCAAGAACGGCCCGGCGCTCGGACCGATTTCGCGCGCCTTTCCCGGCACGGTGACGAACGGCCTGCTCGATCGCGCCGCGGTCGCCAAACATGTGTTCGATCCGAAGCGCGACCCCGACCGCAAGAACCTGCGCAAGCTCGAGAAGATTTTGCACCCGCGCGTGCGGGCCGCCGAGCGGCGCTTTCTGAGTGCCGCGCGGCGTTCGCGCAAGCGCATCGTCGCGCTCGACATTCCGCTGCTGTTCGAGACCGCGGCAGAGGGCCGCGTCGATGCTGCGCTTGTTGTCAGCGCGCCGGCCGCGGTGCAGGCGGCGCGGGTGCTGCGGCGGCCCGGCATGGACAAGCGCAAGCTCGCCGCCGTGATCGCCAGCCAGATGCCCGACAGCGAAAAACGCCGCCGCGCCGATTACATTCTGCGCACCGGCTTGTCGCGCCGCGAGAGTCTCGCCGCGCTCACCCGTCTCGTCGCGCAGTTGCCCGCCGGGCGCGCCCGGCGCAAAAGGATCCCCCATGCGTGAGATCATCCTCGATACCGAAACGACGGGTCTCGATCCGGCCGCCGGCCATCGCCTGGTGGAAATCGCCTGCATCGAATTGTTCAACCGCGTGCCGACCGGCAACATCTTTCACCGCTATGCCAACCCCGAGCGCGACATGCCGATCGAGGCGTTCAACGTCCACAAGCTGAGCGCCGAATTCCTCGCCGACAAGCCGCTGTTCGCGACCTATGCCGACGACTTGATGGCCTTCATCGCCGGCGACGACATCGTCGCCCACAATGCCGAATTCGACATGCGGTTCGTCAACGCCGAATTGGAGCGCGCCGGCAAATCGCGCTTCGCCGGGCGCGCGATCGACACGGTGATGATGGCGCGTCAAAAGTTTCCCGGCCAGCCGGCCTCGCTCGACGCGCTGTGTAAGCGCTTCGGCATCGACAATACGATGCGCACGGTGCATGGCGCCCTGCTCGATGCGGAGCTGCTGGCGGCGGTCTATCTCGAACTGACCGGCGGTCGCCAGCATGGCTTGGTATTGACGGAGGATGCGCGCGGCGCGGCGGCGGGTCCGGGCCGCCCGGCGCAAGCCCTGCGCGACGCGCCGGTGCGGCCGCCGCGGCCGCATGCGGCGAGCGCGGCGGAGCTTGAGGCCCACGCCGCGTTCATCGCCAAATTAAAAGATCCGATCTGGTCGGCGTGACGCGGCGTTAGATCGTGCCCGTCAAACCGTGCCGATGACTTGGCCGGCGCCGTTGCTCGCGCCGGTCGCCTGGTACTGCTGATAAAGCTGGGCGAAGTCGATGACGTTGAGATAGAGCGGCGCAAAGCCGCCGTCGCGGGTCGTTTCGCTGACGATATTGCGGATGAACGGGAACAGCAGGCTGGCGCAATGCACGCGCAGGATCGGCTCGATCTGATCCTGCGGAATGTTGACCAGCGCGAACAGGCCGCAATAGGTCAACTCGATCAGGAACAGATTTTTCTCGCCGGACAGAGTGTGAACCTGCAGCGTGATCGCGAGTTCGTAGACCGTATCCTGTGCCTGTCGCGTGGCGACCGACACGTTGACGTTCACCGTCGGATTGGGATTGTTGAGGGTCAGCGAATCGAGCGGCGACGGATTCTCGAAGGACATGTCCTTGAGAAATTGCGCAAGGGTCTGCAGCACGGGGCCCTGGGCCTCTTGCCCGGTCGCACCGGCGCCAGACTCAGTGGAGGGCGCAGTCGGGGGAACGGAACTATCGGACATGCGAAGACCTTTCGGGCGAGCAGTGGGTCGGGCGAGCGATGGGGAGTCCAGCGGCGCGCCCTGACGGCGCCGGAGCCTGAGGACGTGGGCGGGACGTACCACGAAATCCGCGCGTCTGGCAACGCGGACGACGGCGCGCGGCAGACGCCGTGACGTGCCGGTTAGGTCAGCCTGGGCGGTGAGGAATCGCCGGGACCGCTCTCTGTCTTCGTCACGTCGCGAAACTCGCCTTCGATAACCGTGGTGGTTTGCGAGCGGGACGGCCCATGACTGCCGGCAGCGTAAACGCGCATGCGCGTCGAGCCTCGCAGCCACGTCCACAAACCGCGGCCGATCACCCGGCGCAGGCCCGGAATGAACAACAGAATGCCGACGGCGTCGGTGAGAAAGCCCGGGAGAATGAGGCAAACGCCGGCGACGACGACGGTCAAGCCGTCGAGCAATTCACCAGCCAAGGCGGCGCTGTCAGGGCGTCCCTCCGGGTCGGTTTGCGCCAAGGCGGCGCGAACTCGCGCCGTGGCCTGCGCGCCCTGATTGCGCAGCAGAACGCCGCCGATCACGGCGCTGAGGACGATCCAGGCGACGGTCGCGCCGGCGCCGATTTCGCCGCCGATTTCGATCAGCAGCCAAATCTCGACGATGGGGAGCAGCAGAAAGGCGATGAGGACAGGCATGGCGGCCTTAAAGTCGGGCGCGCCGGCAGGAAATTCAAGGCGAATCCACGCGGCTCGGGTATGGGCTGCAATTTAACCCGCCGGATCAACTTCTTTCGTTCGCTTGCCTAGGCAGCGCGCACGCGCGCGACGAACATATCGACCTTTTCGCGCAGGGTTTCGCCCTGCTTGGACAGATCGCCGGCCGAGGACAGCATTTGCTCGGCTGCCGCGCCGGTCTCGCTCGCCGCTTGCGTGACATTGACGATGCTCGACGAGACGTCCTGCGTGCCGCGCGCGGCCTGCAGCACGTTGCTGGAGATTTCCGCCGTCGCGGCGCCCTGCTGTTCGATGGCGGCGGCGATGGCGGTCGAGATTTCGTCGATCTTACTGATCGTTTCGGTGATGCTTTGGATCGCCGTCGTCGAATCGCGCGTCGCGCCCTGCATCTCGGCGATCTTGCCGGTGATCTCCTCGGTGGCGCGCGCAGTCTGTGTCGCCAGGTTTTTTACTTCGGACGCGACGACCGCGAAGCCCTTGCCGGCATCGCCGGCACGCGCCGCTTCGATGGTCGCGTTGAGCGCGAGAAGATTGGTTTGCGCGGCGATGTCGTTGATCAGCTGCACCACGTCGCCGATCTTCTGCGCTGCTTCCGCCAGCGTGATGATCTGCGCGCTGGTGCGTTCGGCCTGTTCGACGGCTTTGCGCGTGATGGTGTTCGATTCGCCGACCTGGCGGCCGATCTCGGAGATCGAGGAGGACAATTCCTCGCTGGCGGTCGCCACGGTCTGCACGTTGTTCGACGCCTGCTCGGAGGCGGCGGCGACCGTGGTCGCCTGAGCGTTGGTTTCTTCGGCAGTGGCCGCCATGGCCTGCGCGGTGGCCTGCAGTTCGGTGGCGGCCGAGGCGACGCCATTGACGACGCCGCGGATCGAGGCCTCGAATTCGTCGGCGAGCTTATTCATCGCCGCGAGCTTGTCGATTTCCCCCTGCTTCTTCAGACGTTCCGTTTCGGCGCGCAGGCGCTCAGTTTCGGTCATGCTGTCCTTGAACACCTGCACGGCGCCGGCCATTTGGCCGATCTCGTCGCGGCGATATCGGGCCGGAATCTCCGCATTGAGGTCGCCGCCGGCCAGCTTCGCCATAGCGGCCGTCATGCCGATGACGGGCTTGGAAATGGCGGCGCCGATCATAAGGGCGAGAAGGATGCCGAGGCCCAAGGCGCCGGCGGACAGCACGCTCGTCAAGGTGACGCTGAAGCCGACGCTGCTCCGGGTCTCCTCTTGCATTTCGTCCAAACGCTTGTTCTGAGCCGTGGTGACCTCGTTGACCGTGTTGGCGATCGTCGTCGCCGCGCTCGCCATGGTGCCGTTGACCAGGCCGTCGATTTCATGGATTTTTCCGGCGATGCCGGCAAAGGCGTCGCGATATTCGCTCATCACTTTTGTGATGTCGCTCAGAAGCGACTTGAGGTCAGTGGCTTTGGTTAGACCTTGGGTTTCGGCGGCTAACCGAGCGAAATCGGCGAATTGCGCATCGGTTTTCTCGCTTTGCTCCTTCGACGGAAACGCGAGAAAACGCAGGGCGTTGATACGGACATTGGCGAGCAACTCCTCGAGAATGCGCGCGCGGTCGATAGTCTCGAGATCGCGTTCGCGCATGACGGCGGAAAAATAGCGATCCATTGCCGCCTGAGCCTTCTCGCCGGACGGGTTG
>CANJIM010000080.1 GCA_947474495.1 Rhodospirillaceae bacterium | reverse complement strand
TCGCTCGCCGTGCCGCCTTGCGCCAGTACGATCTCTGCCTCGCGCAGCTTGCCGATGATCTCTTCAGGCCCGTGCTTCTTACCCATGCTCCGTCTCCTTCAGGGTCCAGTCTAAATTAACTTTTGGACCACTCTGAAGGGGGCAGATCACGACGACCGGGTTCCCCGCCGCCTTGGACGTCAGAACGTCGTCGGCGTCATTCGCGACCCCATGCAAGGAACTATTCGGCGACGCCGCTGCTTTCGCTGCTTTCGCTCCTTTCGCTGCTTTCTTGGGCCTGCCGGCGGTGCTGCATGGCGTTCAGTACATCTTCCATCCGGTGGTTTGGCTCGACCAATGGCCGAGCGACGATCACCGCAGCAAGATCGTTTTCATCACGCGCGACATTCCACGCGAGCATATCGATTCGCTGCTCAAGGCTCTCGAAGGGCAATCGGGCATGACCGACGCCGAGATCGATGAACTGGTGGACCACCCCGCGCTGCAGCAAAGGTAAATGCCATTGCCTTATGGGCAAACAAAAAGCCCCCGCAGGGTGATCCCGGCGGGGGCTTATTTTGTCACGCGCGCTGTTATTCGGCGGCGCTGAGCTTCTTCTTGCCGTCTTTGGTGCGCGGTTCGTAAAGCTCGGGCTCCATGCGCGACTTGATCCCGTAGCCGCTGAGAGTTTCTTCGTATTCCTTGCGGAGATAGGGATCCTCTTCGTCGTAGGGCACGGCGGTGCCGCCGTCGCGGATGTCGATCGCCGAATAGTCGATGGCGGCTGCGCCGGGGACGCCGCGGTCGAGCGACTTGCCCGGCTGATAGGGGCCGAACCAGGCGGTCAGGCGCAGCGGCTCGGCCGACACGCCGAAATGCTGGTGGAACCAGTCGCCGCCGAGCGGCGCGGCCGAAACCATGCCGACCGGCTCGTAGTCGACGCGCTTGACCACTTCGGGCTTGCCGTCTTTCCACGGCGTCGACCCATCCTTCTTCGGCCAAGTGTAGGTGTAACCCTTGCCCTTGAGGCAGATGAGCACAGCGGCCGGCGCGTGGGCGTGCGCCTTGGAATAACGGCCGTTCTCGTGCTGCGCGATCCACAGATAGAATTGGTTGTTCGTCATCTTCGGCTCGATGCGGCGATAACCCGGCGAGCGGCGGTTATCGAGTGGCAGTTCGCAGTTGATGATGTCGGGCAGGATGTTCGTCTTCTTCGCCGCGAGGCCGCGCACGTCGTCCGGCGTGATGTCGTCCTTCGGCTTGTAGAAGTCGGCCGCGTGGCTGAAGCGGTCCTTGAAGTCGTACGGGCAGTTGAAGACGAAGTCGCCGTTGTTGAACAAATCCATGACGTTCGGCGCCGTCGTACCGCACAGCATCAGGGCCGGCGATGAGGTGGCGTTGACGATGCGGTGCATGGCGTTGACCGGGATCGAGAACATCGAGCCGGCCTGCCATTCGAAGACATGCTTCTTGTCTTCCTGGCCGTCGAGCCACACTTCGGTCGAGCCGCGGCCCTCGATGACGAGGCAGATTTTCTCGTAGAGATGCTTCTCGGGATGCAGCGCGCCGGCACCCGGCACTTCGACGACGTAGGAGCCCCAGAGGCCTTCGGTGCCGTACAGCTGGATGAAGCTGCCCTTGCCGCCGAGGCGCTTCCACGGCTTGAGCGGCAGGTTCTGCACCTTGCTGATCCCGACGTCGCGATAGATCGGGATTTCCTGCTCTTCCATGAAGCGGTCGTACGGCAGCAGCGGGCGGGCGAACTTGCCGTAGCCGGCTTTCTGCTCGTTGCCTTTGACCTCATGCCAATGGGTATTGTTGTCCTTATCGTGCGGCATGTCTGCGCTCTCCTGTCAGAAAGAAACGGGCCGAGATTCGCGTCATCGCGATTATTGCTTGCGACTGCCTCGGCGGATTGTCGTCAATTATGTCAGATCGATCTGGGCTTGATAAGCCCTTTGAATTCGAATCATAAAGCCAAAAATGGACGATTCGCCAGCTTACTGAGTTCTGTCCACCCCCCCTTCCGCTGGGTCAGGAGAGCAAGCTGACGCTATACGCGGTCAGAAAACCGCCCCGCCCCACTTCTTGGCGATCTCGTTGCCCGGCACGTAAATCTCCGGGTCCATGCGCGAGGTCGCGCCGTTCTTGCGCAGGGTCTCCTCGAACTCGGCGCGGATGTATGGGTCTTCTTCGTCGTAGGGAATCGCCGAGCCGCCGTCGCGGATGTCGATGGCGCCCATGTCCGAGTTCTTGATGCCCGGCACGCTCGGCTTGCGGCCGCGCGCGTTGTTGGGACCGAACCAGGCGGTCAGGCGGAGCGGCTCGGCCGAAATGCCGAAATGCTGGTGGAACCAGTCGCCCGCCATCGGCGCCGCCGACACCATGCCGACCGGCTCGTAATCGACGCGCTTGATCTCGTCGGCCTTGCCGTCCTTCCATGGCGTCGGGCCGTTCTTGGCCGGCCAGGTGTAGGTGTAGCCCTTGCCGCGCAGGCAGATCAGCACGGCGGCCGAGCCGTGCGAGTGGGCCTTGGAATAACGGCCCGTCTCGTGCTGGCCGATCCACTGATAGAAGCGGTTGCCGCCCATATGCGGCTCGATGCGGCGGTAGCCCGGGGAGCGGCGATTGTCGAGCGGCAACTCGCAATTGACGATGTCGGGCAGCAAATTGGTGCGCCGCATGGCGAGGCCGCGCACCGGATCGGGCGCCAAATCCTCCTTCGGTTTGAAGTAGTCGGTGCTGCCGTCGTAGCGCTGCTTGAAGGTTGCCGGCGAATTGAAGACGAAGTTGAGATCGTCCATCAGGTTCATGATGTTGGGCGCCGAAGTGCCGGCGAGGATCAAAGCCGGCGCCGACGAGGCGTTGACGATGCGGTGCATGGTGTTCATGGGCACCGTGAACATCGAGCCCTTCTGCCATTCGAAGGTCTGCTTGGTCGACTTCTCCTCGCCGTCCCACCAGACCTCGGTGGTGCCGCGCCCCTCGATCACATACAGGACCTTTTCGAACAGATGCTTCTCGACATTGAGCGCGCCGCCGCCCGGCACTTCGATCACATACATCCCCCACAGGCCTTCGGTGCCGTAGAGCTGGATGAAGCAGCCGTTGCCGCCGAGGCGCTTCCACGGCTTGAGCGCGAGGTTCTGCACCTTGCTGATGCCGATCTCGCGATAGATCGGCACCTCCTGCGATTCCATGTAGCTGTCGTAGGGCATCGGCGGATGCTTGAAGACGCCGAGGCCGGCCTTCTTGGTATTGCCGGTGATCTCGTGCCAGTGGCTGCTATTGTCCTTGTCGTGCGGCAAACGCGGTCTCCCTCAACGATTTTTTTCAATCTTTGGGGCGGCTATTCGACGGCGGCGCTGATGCTCTCCACCGGGTTCGTCTTGTCGGCGATCTGCTTATAGCGGCCGATGACGGTGGGCGAGATGTCCGTCATGCGCGACAGCATGTCCTGAATGTCATCGCCGTCGATCGGGCTGACGTCGATCTTCTGCTTCTTGGCGTCGGCCAGGTAGTCCTTGTCCTTGTGGGTGGCCATGAAGGCTTTCATCAAGATCACGGCACGTTCCTTGGGCACGCCCGGCGGCGCGGCATAAGGACGCGCCAGGAAGAAGGGCATTTCGAGCATTTCGATGAGGGCAAGGTCTTCCCGGTTCTCGGCCAAATCGCGGGCCGTCGGAATGTCCTTGAGCAAGGGGTGGCGGTCGCGCCGGCCGAACTGCATGAGCGGACGCATAAAGCCGTGGGGACCGAGCCACTCTCGCTGCGTTGCCTGAAGGGCCGACAGGCCGATCATGCGCCCGTCAGCCTCCTTGCGCGCGATGGCCAGCGACATGGCCGCGCCGTCGGGATAGCCGTGGATGATCTTGAACTTGAGGCCGAGCACGTCGAGCAACTGCACCGGCACGTCGTAGGAGGTCGAGCCGGCGTTGGTCGCGGCCATGACCATCCGTTTGCCGTTGAGGCCGCGAATGTCCTCCACCGTCTCGATCGGCAGTTCGGCGCGCACCAGCAGGATGTAGGCGTCGTTCTTGTAGCTCGACGAGCTGCCGATCCAGGTGAACTGGTCGGGCTTGAATTTGATCTGCGGACTGGCCGGATCGAGGATGGCGGCGAGCGGCAGGGCGCGGGCGAAGGTGCCGAACGTCAGGCCGTCTTTCGGCGCGACGTTGTAGAGATGGTTTGCGGCGACATTGCTGCCGGCGCCCGGCATGTTCTGCGGCAGGATGGTCGGACTGCCGGGGATATGCTTGGCCATATGCTTGGCGATCAGCCGCGCGTAGCTGTCATAGCCGCCGCCGGTGCCATAGCCAATGATCAGCCGGACTTGCTTGCCCTTGTAGAAGGTCTCCTCAGCCTCGGCCGCGCCGGCGCAAACGAGCGCGGCGATAGCCGGCAGAAGCCAGCGGATAGCCTTGGCCATATCCCCTCTCCCAATTTTGGCCGCGCCGCATTTTTTATCCGGTCACCCCTATGACGCGAGCCTTGGCAACGATAGCAAAGGGACCCGGCGAGCAAAAGCATTACGGCCCGCGCAATGGCGGGCCGTCTGCAGTCTTCTGCAAGAGTGGTGGCGCTTTAGGCCGGTTCGACGTAGCGCGGGAAAACACCGGCCGGTGCCGGCAGCGCGGTTCCGGCCGTCATGGCGTGCGATTGGTCGAAATGGGCGAAGCTGCGCGCGTTCGCCGGGACCGCGAGTTGGTCGAGCAATTTGGCCGCCGAGTCCGGCACCACCGGTTGCAGCAGCAGGGCCAGCTTGCGGACGATCTCGGCCAGCACGTAAAGCACGGTCGCCATGCGCGCCGGATCGGTCTTGAGCAGGGTCCAGGGCGCTTGCGTGTCGACATAGCCGTTGGCGGCGCGCACCACGACCCAAATCTCCTCGAGCGCGTCGTGGAAGACCTGCTTGGAAAAATGCTCGCGCAGCTTGCCGAGCAGCGCGTCGGCCTGGGCGAGCAGCGCCTCGTCGTCGGCGCTGAGCGGCCCCGGCGTCGGCACCTGACCGTCGCAGTTCTTGCCGATCATGCTGAGCGTGCGCTGCGCCAGATTGCCGAAGCTGTTTGCGAGGTCCGCATTGATGCGATTGATCATCTGCTTGTGCGAGAAGTCACCGTCGTTGCCGAACGGCACTTCGCGCAGCAGGAAATAGCGCACGGCGTCGAGCCCGTAGGTCTCGACCAGCTTGATCGGATCGATGACGTTGCCGAGCGACTTGGAGATCTTCTGGCCTTCGTTGGTCCACCAGCCGTGGGCGAAGACGCGCTCAGGAATTGGCAGGTCGGCGGCCATCAGGAAGGCCGGCCAATAGACCGCATGGAAGCGCACGATATCCTTGCCGACCATATGCAGGTCGGCCGGCCAGAATTTCTTGAAGTCGGCGGCGTTGGTGTCGGGATAGCCGACGGCGGACATGTAGTTGGTCAGGGCGTCGAGCCAGACGTACATGACATGCTTCTCGTCGCCCGGCACCGGAATGCCCCAGGTGAAGCTGGTGCGCGAGATCGACAGGTCTTGCAGGCCGCCTTTGACGAAGCTTTTGACTTCGTTGAAGCGGCTGGCCGGCGCTACGAAATCGGGATGGGCCTCGTAATAGGCGAGCAGCTTGTCCTGCCACTTCGACAGATCGAAGAAGTAGCTCGGCTCCTCGACCCATTCGACCTCGGCGCCGGTCGGCGCGAGCTTCTTACCGTCCGGCCCGGTAACCAACTCGCCCTCGCCGTAGAAGGCTTCGTCGCGCACCGAATACCAGCCGGCATAGGAGCCGAGATAGATGTGGCCCCTCGCCTTCATTTCGTCCCACAGCTTCTGCGCCGCCTTGATATGGCGCGGCTCGGTGGTGCGGATGAAGTCGTCGTTGGAATAGTTCATCAACGCCGCGAGCTTGCGGAAGTTGTCGGAGTTCATCGTCGCGAAGTCGAGCGGCGCCATGCCGGCGGCGGCGGCGGCCTTCTCGATTTTCTGGCCATGCTCGTCGGTGCCGGTGAGGAACTTCACATCCTTGCCGTCGAGGCGCATGAAGCGCGCCAGCGCGTCACAGGCGAGCGTCGTGTAGGCGTGGCCGATGTGCGGCACGTCGTTGACGTAATAGATCGGCGTGGTGATGTAGTAGTTCTGGCCGGTCATGAAAAATCCGATGGGGGCTTAAGCGCGTGCCGCCGATTGCAGGGTGAGCAGGACCGACAACACGACCTGTTTGCGGTCGAGGTTGACGGCGGCGGCGCGGGCGAACAGATGGGCGATCTTTTCCCATACCTCCACCCATTGATCAAGGCTGCGACCGCCGGTCAAGCGGCCCATCAGGGCGCCCTCGCCCGGCAGCACCTCCAGGGTACGGCCGCCGGCGCCGGCGCGCACCATGCGGGCGATCCAGTCGCCGAGCAGCTCGCCGAACAGCTCGTAGCCGACGGCGGTCGGCGGGGCCAATTTCCCGCTGAAGGCGTGGGCGGCCGAAATGTCGAGGTCGGGCAGCTTGCCGAGCAGGCCGACCATCTCGCGGTAGAGCGCGACGCCGCCCTCCTCCGCCAGCCGCAGCGCACGGCCGATGCTGCCGTCGGCGAGACGGATCAGCATCGCTTTCTCGTCGGGCGCGAGGTCCGGGCGGTGCTTGGTCAGCAGCGCCGCAACATACTCGTCGTCGAGGGCGCGCAAGGTCAGCAAACGGCAGCGCGAGCGTGTGGTCGGCAAGAGGCGACCCGGCGCGTGGCTGACCAGCAGGAAGATCGTCCGCTTGGGCGGTTCTTCGAGAACTTTCAGCAGCGCGTTCTCGGCGTTGTGGTTCATGTCCTCGGCGCCGTCGATCAGAACGACGCGATAGCCGTCCTCCGCCGCCGTGAAGTTGGTGAAGTCGCGCACATGGCGCACATCGTCGACGACGATGACCTTGCGCTCGCGCTTGCGCTTGTCGTCGTAGCCGCGCGTGACGGTGAAAAGATCGCCATGGCCGCGCGACTTGACGCGCTGAAACACCGGATCGGTCGGCGCGACATAGAGCGAGGTCGCAGGTTCGTCGCTCGTGGCCGGCGGTTCGGGATCGCCGAACAAGCCCATTCCTGTTTGACCCCCGGCTTCGACCGCAGATTGCGATTTCTTGCCGGCGATGCCGTGGGCCAGGAGGAAGCGGGTGAAGCGGCCGGCGAGCGTCGCCTTGCCGATACCCTCGGGGCCCCCGATCAGCCAGGCATGGTGCAGCCGTCCGCCCGACCAGGCGTCGAGCAGCGCCCGTTCGGCCTGGGCATGGCCGACCAGTTCGCTTTCGGCCAGGGGGCCGGTGAGCGAATCGTCAGGTTGGTCGTCGGGATCGCGGGCGGCGGCGCACATGGGCCCAGTTTACACCAGGCTCACACGGATTTGGCGGCCAGTTCCGGCAGCGTGAATTTTTCGGTGACGGCGGCCCAGACCTTGCCCGCGACCTCGTCGATCGTGCCGCTGGCGTCGATCACCCGGCAGCGCTCCGGATCGTGCTTGGCGATATCGAGAAAGCCTCGGCGCAGGCGGCGGTGAAACGGTCCGGCCATGCGCTCGTAGCGGTCTTCGGTCTTCATATCGGGGTTCTGGGCCTTCAGCTCCTCGCTGCGTGCCTTGGCACGGGCGATGCCGGCTTCGGTCGGGATGTCGAGGATCAGCGTCAGGTCGGGCATGAAACCGTCGGCGATGATCTTGTGCAGCTGTTCGACCAGCGGCCGGCCGAGACCGTGGCCATAGCCCTGATAGGCCATGGTCGAATCGACGAAGCGGTCGCTGATCAGCCAGATGCCGCGATGCAGCACCGGCTGGATCAGATTGCGCAAATGCTCGCGCCGCGCGGCGTTGTGCAGAAGCAATTCGGTCAGCGGATCCCAACGCGCCACCGAACCGGAGACCAACAGCTTGCGGATGTCTTCGGCGGATGCCGAGCCGCCCGGCTCACGCGTGATCGACGACGAGATGCCGGCTTCTTTTAGACGCGCGGCGAGCAATTTGACTTGCGTCGACTTGCCGCTGCCCTCGCCGCCTTCGAAGGTGATGAACTTGCCGCGCGGCTTGCGTGGCCGCTGCGAGATCGGCGGGATGACCGCGACGTCGTTCACCGGATCGTCCCCCTTCTCGCGCGACCTTAGCCGGCGGTGCCCCACAGCAGGTAGGTGAGTGCAGCCGACATGCGGCCCATGAAGCCGAGGCGGTCGACCGAGGCAGCGGCCTTGACCGGCACTTCGATGGTCTCGGCGTCCGGGCTCTCGATGGTGATCTTGCCGACGGTGGCGCCGCGCGCGATCGGGGCGGCGAGCGGACCGTTGTACTTCAGCGTGATCTTGGCATTGTCGCGCACGCGGCGCGGCAGCGTCGCGACGACGTCCTGATCGACGATCAGCGGCAGGGTCTTTTGGCTGCCGAGCCAAACGTCGGCTTCGGCGACGGTCTCGCCGGCGCGGAACGGCTTGTAGTTCTCGAATTCGCGGAAGCCGAATTCCATCAGGCGGCGCGTTTCGTCGGCGCGGTTCTGCATCGAGCCGAGGCCGTTCACCACCAGGATCAGACGGCGGTCGCCGCGCTTGACCGACGCGGCGAGTCCGTAGCCGGCGGCGTCGGTGTGTCCGGTCTTGAGGCCGTCGGCGCCCGTCGCATCGTAGAGCAGCGGGTTGCGGTTGCCCTGCTTGATCTTGTTATAGGTGAATTCTTTCTGACTGTAGATTTTGTAGTACTCGGGGAAGTCGTGGATGATGTGGCGGCCGAGCGTCGAGATATCGCGCACGGTCATGTAATGGCCGTCTTCCGGCAGGCCCGACGCGTTGCGGAACTGGCTGTTGCTCAGGCCGAGTTCCTTGCCCTTGCGCGTCATCTGTTCGGCGAAAGCCTCTTCTGAGCCGGCGAGCCCCTCAGCGAGCACGACGGTGGCGTCGTTGCCCGACTGGATGATGACGCCGTGGATCAGATCATCGATCGAGACCTGGCTGTTCACAGCGACGAACATCTTCGAGCCTTGCGTGCGCCAGGCCTTCGGGCTGACCGGCAGCATGTCCTCGAACTTGATGTCGCCCTTCTTGAGCTTGTCGAACACCATGTAGGCGGTCATCAACTTGCTCATCGACGACGGTGGCGTGCGCTGATCGGCGTTCTTCGCCAGCAACACCGCGCCGGTGTCGTAGTCGATCAGGATGGCCTCGCGCGCCGCGGTGTCGATGGTCGGCGGCGCGGCGAGAGCGGCGCCGGAGAGCAGTAGCCCGGCCAGCGCGAAAACAGCAGTGCGGGAAACGAGGACGTGGGGCGCGTGGGTCATGGGCATATCCGCATACTCAGTGGGGGAACGGCGCATTCAAACCAAGAAATGCGACGGAAGTGAGATCGGCCGCAACGGCTCAATCGGCAATAATGCGGGCATCGGGATAGCCCGAGGCCGACACGCGTTCGAGTAGCTTGTCGGCTTCGGCGACGGACGAGATCGGCCCGAGGCGGACGCGGAACAGCGGCTGTTGATTGTTGAGCGTGACCTGCGACACATTCGTCGGGCCGAGGCTCGACAGCAAAACTTTTTGCCGATTGGCATTGTTGAAATCGGCGAAGGCGCCGGTTTGGATATAGATGCCGGTGGCCTTCACCGGCACTTGCCTGACTGTATCGGGCACGACGACCGGTTGGCTGAGCGCGGCGACGGCGGACGGTGCCAGCGCGCCGGATGGCCGCACGGTGCTTGGGCCCGGCGCCGCGCGTACACCGGGCGGCGGTGCGAGATCGTCGGTGGCGACGGCAGCGCGCGGCGCGCCCCTCACCCCGTTGACGGCGACGAGGCCGGTGTCGTCCTTGCCGGTGAGTTGCGCGGCGAGAGTGCGGCTTTCTTGGGCGAGGATCTGGACGCGCACTTTGGCGGTGCCGGGTTTATCGACGCCGAGCAACTGCGCGGCGCGGCGCGACAGGTCGATGATGCGGCCGCGCGCGAAGGGTCCGCGGTCGTTGACGCGTACGGTGACGGAGCGGCCGTTCTCGAGATTGGTGACCTGGACGACGCTCGGCATCGGCAGCGTGCGGTGTGCCGCCGTCATCTCGTTCATGTCGTAGGGCTCGCCGTTGGCGGTGATCTTGCCGTGGAAATCCGGGCCGTACCACGAAGCGATGCCGGTCTCGTCATAGTCGTAATCGACGGCCGGGTAATACCAGGCGCCGGCGATTTGATAGGGATTGCCGATCTTGTAGATGCCGCCGGCGGTCGGCGACGGCGCGGTGTCGCGGCCGCGCACTTGCTTGGCCGTATTCATTAAGAATTCGGTTTCGGTGCAGGCGCCCAAAAGCCCCGCCATCAAGACGAGCGCGAGACCACGCTGCGCTACTGCCGCATACCTCATCTTGTGGGCCGACCCCTCTAAAACACCGCTTTTCGCAATCTATAGGCCTTGCCGCGCTGCGGCAAGGCTTCAGCGGCGGTTTCAGCTCAGGGCGGGTCGATGCGGTCGGCCAGCGTGCCGACGGCGGTGGCGAACGAGATCGAGCAATTCCATTTCAGGGTCGTGCGGAAGTTTTCGTAGACCAGCAGGGCCGGCCCCTGCCCGCCTTCCGGCAGGGCGAGCGAGGCTTGGATGTCACGATGGGGCAGTTCGCCGCCATCGGTGCGGCGGATGCCGAGCTTGGCCCATTCGGCGAGCGGTTTGCGCGCGCTGATAAAGCGGTTGGCGCGACAGCCCGGCGGCGGCTCGGTCGGCATCAAGCCCTTCAGTTGCGCGTCGAAATTGGCCGGCAGCTTGACCTCGCGGCCCCAGGTCTCCTCGCTCCGCCAGCCCGACTGTTTCAGGTAATTGGCGGTCGAGGCGAAAACGTCGGCGGTGGTGGTCCAGATGTCGCGGCGGCCGTCGCCGTTGTAGTCCTGGGCGTAGGACAGAAAGCTCGACGGCATGAACTGGTTCTGCCCCATGGCGCCGGCCCACGAGCCGCGCATCGCCGCCGAGGTGATATGGCCGGCGTCGATGATCTTCAGGGCATTCATCAATTCGCCGCGGAAATAGTCGCTGCGGCGGCCGTCGTAGGCCAGCGTCGCCAGCGCCTGCACGACCGAGAAGCCGCCGGTGTTGCTGCCGAAATTGGTCTCGATACCCCACAGGGCGACGATGAAGCGCGGCTGCACGCCGTATTTGCGGCCGATCTCGTCGAGCAGCTTGCGGTGCTCGGCATATTTGGCGCGCGCCTGATTGACGCGGGCGGCCGAGACGGCGCGCTCGAGATACTGGCGCAGCGTGATGGTGAATTCGGGCTGGCTGCGGTCGAGCTCCACGACGCGCTGGATCGGCGTCAGGTTGCCGAGGGCGGCGCTGACGGTCGGCTGCGAGATGCCTTGCTTCAAGGCGTCGGCGCGCAAGGCCGCGAGCCAGACGGAGAACTCCGGGGCCGGTTGCTGAGGCACCGCGGGCGGTGCGGCGGGGGACTGCGCCGTGACGGCGGGCGCCGCCGGTGATGTGCCCTGCGGTGAGCTGCCCTGCTGAGCCGAGGCGCCCGAACAAGCCGCCAACGGCAGCATGACAGCCATCGTCATCAAGCCCATAAGGCTTTTGGCGCGAGGAAAGTCGAAAGAAAGTAAGCCGTAATTATTAGTTAGCATATGCACCGCTCGTTTTGCCTTAACAAAGTCTCATATCTATTTGTCTCATATAAGAGAGTCGCTCTGCAATGATGGTAAATTTATGATCGAGCCGCTATCTCAAAAGAATAGGGTCTTATATGTATTTAGACCCTTCCATTTATGTCTTTGGTCGTATACAGATGCTGCTGACTCCATTCTAGACCATAAGGTTTCGCCATGCAGGCGCGCAACAGTTACAGCCAACGCAGTTCCGATAGTTTCCAGCTCTCGCAGCGCGAGATTTGGGCGAGCGCGTTGAGTCTGATCGACAGCCATGGCGAGGATGCCATCGGCATGGCCTCCATCCAGGCCGAAGCGCTGATCGACAATGGCGACATTGCGGGCGCCGAGCTTTGGGCGCGCATCCTCAGCGCCATCGAGGAATTGCAGCGTCCCACCCCCCATTGCGACGAAGCGATCCACTAATTCTCTCTTTTCAGTTGCCGCTGGGGGCCTCGAGGCCGCGTTCTTCACCGAACGCGGCCTCCCGACTGCTGGGGGCCTCGTCGCGCGGCTAGACGTCGCGGGCGACATCGCTCAGCGTGCCGCCGCGGCCGCCGCCGAGGACGTGAAATTCGCGTGACCGGAAGTCGCGGCGATAGAGCACGAAGATCACCCAGGTCACGGCGATCATGAACAGGATCGGGTGAACGAACCAGCCAAGGGCGGCCAAGGCTGATCTGCCCCCTTCAGAGTGGTCCATCGACTATTTTAGTGTGGACCCTGAAGGAGAGAGAAAATGGGCAAGAGACACGGGCCTGAAGAGATCATCGGCAAGCTGCGCGAGGCAGAGATCGTACTGGCGCAAGGCGGCACGGCGAGC
>CANJIM010000079.1 GCA_947474495.1 Rhodospirillaceae bacterium | reverse complement strand
GAAGCCTGCCAGCGCTACGGCGGCTTCTACCTCGGCTCGACCGGCGGCCCGGCGGCCCGTTTGGCGCAAGACTGCATCAAGAAGGTCGAGGTGCTCGAATATCCCGAGCTCGGCATGGAAGCGGTGTGGAAGATCGAGGTCGAGAACTTCCCCGCCTTCATCGTCGTCGACGACAAGGGCAACGACTTCTTCGCCAAGCTCGGCGCCAAGGACTAATGGCTATCGACTTCCTGTTCGACGGACCACAGGTCAGCAGTAAGAGCGCCGCGCCGCTCACCTTGATGCTTGCCCATGGCGCGGGCGCCGGTATGGAGCATCCCTTCATGGTGACGATGGCGGCTGCCATCGCGAAGAAAAGCGGCCTGCGCGTCGCGCGCTTCGAGTTTCCCTACATGGCGCAGCGCCGCGTCGACGGCAAAAAGCGCCCGCCGGATCGCTCGGACAAGTTGATCGCCTGCTACCGCGAGGCCATCGAGGCGCTCGGCGGCGCCGATAAGGTCGTGGTCGGCGGCAAGTCGATGGGCGGCCGCATGGCCAGTCTGATCGCCGAGGATGCCGGCGCGCGTGGCCTCGTCTGCCTCGGCTACCCCTTCCATCCGCCCGGCAAGCCCGACGTGCTGCGCACCTCGCATCTGCTGCGCATGCGCCTGCCGGCGATCATCGTGCAGGGTACGCGCGATACTTTCGGCGGGCCGGAGACGGTGCGCGCCGTCTCCCTGCCGCCCGCCATCCACATCCATTGGATCGGCGACGGCGATCATTCCTTCAAGCCGACCAAGGCCTCGGGCCGCACGGAAGCGCAAGCGCTCGATGAAGCCGCCGAGGCCGTGGCCGGCTATTTGAAGGATTTGGCCTAGGCGTTACTTCTGCGTGTCGCGCGCCTTAGCGGCCAGTTCAGGCGTCAGGCTCGTCGCCTCAGCCACCGTCTTTTCCAGCAATTCGGCGGTCAACGGATCGATATCGAGGATGCGCGTCTTGGCGTCGGCGAGGAATTTCGCGTCCTTCGTCATAGCGATGAAGGCGGCGCGCAGCGCGGCGAGGCGATCGGCCGGCACGTTCGGCGTCGTCATCACGCCGCGCCCCAGCGCGGTCGGCGCGTTGAAGAAGGCGACGATCTTCTTGTCTTCGTCGCTCTTCACCAAATCCTGCAACAGCGGCACGGTCGGGATCGCCGGATCGGCCTTGGGGCCCATCTGGAAGAGGAAGACGATCTTTTTGCCGCTGATCCAATCGGGCTTGCGCGAGGTCCAGGACAACACCGAGCCGCCGCGGCCGTGCAGCTCGCCGCGCTCCATGGCCAATTCCATCTCGCCGACGTCCTGATAGCCCGACAGCACCTTGAACTTGGTGCCGAGCAACGCATTGGCCAGCTTCGGCGCTTGATAGGTGTCGGAGCCCGGGCCGGTCGTGCCCATGAACAGTTCGGTCGTCTTGGCGCCGTCCAGCGTCGTCGCCGGTGCCGTGCTTGAGACGCTCAGCATGCCGTTGACCGGAGCGAAGCCGCCAACCTGGCCGAACTTGGCATAGTCGAACAACGGCTTCTGTTCATCGAGCACCGCCGACAGCACGAGATTGGGCTGCAGCACGGCAAGATAGCTGCCGTCCTTCGGCACCGTGTTGTACAGCATCTGTGCCGCCTTGGCGCCGCCGGCGCCAGGGATCGTCTGCACGATGAAGTTGGGCGTGCCCGGCAGATGACGGCCGAGATGATCGGCGAGCGTGCGGGCATAAATGTCGTAGGTGGTGCCGGGACCGGTACCGACCAAAACGGTGATCTGTTTGCCTTTGTAGAAGCTGGCGGCATCCTGAGCGCCGGCAGCGGCAGCGCAGGCACAAACGGCGGCAAGGGTGGCGGTGATACGCAGCAACATGACGATCTCCCAGATTTATGAATTGGCGCTAAACTAGCAGCCGACTGCCTTGCGACAAGCGAAAGCCGTCGGAACGCAGCTCATATCGTGATGCCCTATCGGCAGATCGCCTGCCCCTATGCCCAAGGACCTAATTGATGCAGCACAAGAACAAGTTTGTGGACCGCGTGGTGACATTGCTGACGCCGCATGGCGATATCCGCGCGCGCCCCATGTTCGGCGGCCATGGCATCTACCTCGACGGCATGATGTTCGCGCTGATCGCCTATGACCGATTGTTCCTCAAGACCGACGTCGAGACGCGTCCGCGCTTCGTACGCACCGGCAGCAAGCCGTTCAGCTTCATGCGCGCCGGCAAGGAGATGATCACCTCCTATTACGAAGCGCCGCCGCGCACCATGAAGACCGCGCGCGCCATCATGCCCTGGATGGAACTTGCCACTATCGCCGCGCGCGGCGCCCAGACAGCAAAGAAGACCAAGGCGAAAAAGGCCAAATCGCCGGCCAAGAAAGCCGGCAGCGCCAAAGTTGCAAGACGCCCGGCCAAGCGCGTGGTTAAATCGCCTCACAAGTGAGGCGAACATGAGCAAGACCCGCACGGAACGCGATAGCTTCGGCCCCATCGAGGTGCCGGCGAACCGCTATTGGGGGGCGCAGACCCAACGCAGCCTGCAGAATTTCAAGATCGGCGGCGAGCGCATGCCGCCGGCGCTGATCCATGCGCTCGGCTTGCAGAAGCAGGCGGCGGCCCTCGCCAACATGGCGCTCGGTGTGCTCGACAAGAATATCGGCGCGGCCATCGCGGCGGCGGCGGCAGAAGTCGCGGCAGGAACGTGGGATGACGAGTTTCCGCTCGTCGTCTGGCAGACCGGCTCGGGTACTCAGACCAACATGAACGCCAACGAAGTGATCGCCAACCGCGCCAGTGAGATGTTGGGCGCTCCTCTGGGATCGAAAACGCTGGTGCATCCCAACGATCACGTCAATTACGGCCAATCGTCGAACGACAGTTTCCCGACCGCCATGCATATCGCGGCGGCGCGTGAAGCAACGGAATCACTGATCCCGGCGCTGAAACATTTGCATGCCGCGCTCGCCGGCAAGGCCGAGGCCTTTCAGGATCTGGTGAAGATCGGCCGCACCCATTTGCAGGATGCGACGCCGGTCACGCTCGGCCAGGAATTCGGCGCCTACGCGCGCCAGATGGAATACGCGGTCGCGCGCGTCAATGCGGCGCTGCCGCGCGTCTATCTGCTGGCGCAGGGCGGCACGGCAGTCGGCACCGGGCTCAACGCCGCGCCGGGCTTCGATGCTGCCTTTGCGACAGAAATTTCCAAGCTCACTGGATTGCCGTTCGCGCCCGCCCCCGACAAGTTCGAAGCGCTGGCGACGCATGATGCGCTGGTCGAGCTGTCCGGCGCGCTCAATGTCATCGCCGTCTCCTTCACCAAGATCGCCAACGACATTCGCCTGATGGCATCGGGGCCGCGCTCGGGCTTCGGCGAGATTCACCTGCCGGAGAACGAACCCGGCTCGTCGATCATGCCGGGCAAAGTCAACCCGACCCAGGCCGAGGCCATGACCATGGTGGCGGCGCAGGTGATGGGCAATCATGTGACGATCACCGTCGGCGGCGCGCAAGGCCATCTCGAACTCAACGTGTTCAAGCCGGTGATCGCCTACAACATCCTGCAATCGATCCGCCTGCTCGGTGACGCCGCCGTCAGCTTCGCCGACAATTGCGTCGCCGGCATCGACGCCAATGAAGCGCGGCTGACGCAGCTCATGGAACAGTCCTTGATGCTGGTGACGGCGCTCAACACCCACATCGGCTATGACGCGGCGGCCAAGATCGCCAAGACCGCTTACGCCGAGAACCTTGGCCTAAAAGAGGCCGCCCTCAAGCTCGGCCTGGTCAGCGCCGCAGACTTCGACCGCTGGGTGGTGCCTGGCGATATGCTCGGCCGCCCGAAGAAATGACAGCCAAAAAATGACGGACACGCCGCCAGACGGGCGCTTGCGCAAGCGTTCGGTGCTGATCGCCGGTCACAAGACCAGCGTGTCGCTCGAAGGGGCCTTTTGGGACGAGCTGCGCGCCATCGCCGCCGAACGGGCCGTGCCACTCAGCCATATCATCGAAGAGATCGACACGACGCGCGGCGGCAATCTGTCGAGCGCGATCCGTCTCTTCGTGCTCGACCGCTTGCGTGAGAAGGCTCTCAAGCCTTAACGCGCGGGCAAGCTCTGTAACACGTCGTTGATGAAGGCATCGCTCGGCGGCGCCGAGGACGGCACGGCCGGAGCCGCCGCGGGTGCCGGCGGACGCTGCGTAGCGGGCGGCGCGGCGGGACGCGCCGGGGCCTGTTGGCGTTGCTGCTGCACGGCGCGCTCGGCGGCGGCGCGGCGTTCAGCCTCCTGCTTGGCCGCGCGTTCGAGCACATAGGCCTGCAAGGCTGCGCTCTCGAAACTCTTGTTTCCCCCGGTCAGCGGCCCATTGAAGCGCAGTTGCACTGGCGGCGCGGCGGCCTCGCCGTTGAATTTGAACTCGATACCGCCGTCGACGGTCCAATCGGCGAGATTGGCGCGCAACTCGCCCTCCCCCTTGGCGCCTTCGACGGTCATGATGAGATCGTCGCTCACCGCCTTGCCGTCCTCGACGGTGAAGCTGCCGTCGAGCGCCGCGAGTTTGCCGTTGCCGCCGAGCGCTGTCTTCATCATCGCCTGGACGTCCGCCGTGCTGCCGAGCGACGGCACACGCTTGCTCGCCGCCGCGAGATCGACGCCGCGCAGCTGCGCGTCATGCACGGCATATTCGCCCTTGCCGTCGAGGCCCGCGATCAGGCCCGCCTCATGATTGCCCTGCGCCGAAAACGCCATGGAAAGGTCGAGCTTGCCGCCGGCGACGTCGAGCGTCTTGCTGCCGAACAAGCCCTGCGGCGCGCTGGCGCCCGCCAGTCCCATGTTGCCTTCGAGCGCCGCGCCCTTGTCGGTGGGGGCGAGGCGCGCGTTGAGTGTCAGGTCGCCGCCGAGCAGCTTGCCCGACAAGGATTCGATCGCCAGTGCGCCGTCATTGACCATCACGCGCGCCGTCGCATTGGCGACGCGCCAGGTCTTGTGCGTCAGCGTCTTGGCCGAAAGATCCAATTCCGCGTTGCCGAACGCCAGGAGATAGAGCGCGAGCGGGGCTTCCGACCAGACGGCGTTGGCGCGCGAGCCGACGCCGAGCAGGCCCGCTGTGTCGAGTTCTCCGAGCACCAGCTTGCCGCTGAGCTTGGGGCGCGGCCCGTCGAGCGCGAGCGCTGCCTCGCCCACGAGCGACGATCCGCCGACCGACGCATCGATCTTCGGCAGGCGATAGCCCTTGGCATCGCTTTCGATACGCGCCGCCACTTTGAGGCCACCGGGAAAGACGATCGGCGGCACGGCGCCGGCCAAGCGATAAAGCCCGGCAGGATCTTTCGCCTCAGCCGTAACGTCGAGCGCGATAGCCGGCTTGGTGGCGATGGCCTTCACATCACCGGCCAGCGAGAAACTGCCCTCATTCACTCCGGGGGCACCCGTGCCGGTGCCGACACCGGCCGCGAGCTTGCGCAAGGCCAGATTGCCATTGTCCAAGGTGCCATCGAAGGCGAGATCGCGCAGTGGCACCTGACGCCAGGTGAACTGGCCGGCGCGCAGCAGCAGATTGGCATCGAAGCTCGCCGCCATGTCGGGCGTCAGTGGGAAACTCGCCGTGCTGCCATCCGGCACATAGGCGTCGAGATTGAACTGATCGACCACCAGATTCGCGCCGAAGGCCGGACGGGCGCGCAAAGCGGTGACAATGCCGCCAGTCAGCTTGGTCGAATCGAAACGCAGATCGAGATCGCTCAGTTCCAGTGTTTCGACACCGAGGCCGAGACGGCCCGTCGCCGTCAGCTTGTTGAGACGGCCCGGCGGCAAAGTCTTGGCGTCGATGCCGCCCCAGCCGAGCAGACCGCGGAAATCGTCCGAGGCGAGATCGACCCGTCCGTCGAAGCGCGCCGGCATGTTGGCTTCCGCCGTGAAGCGCCCGTTGAAGCTGGCATCCGTACTACCCGGCGCCTGCAGGTTGAGCTGACGCAACGTGACAGCGCCCCCCTCCAACGCGGCTGACGCCTTGACCTGACGGAACAGGCCCTTGCGATAATTGATCGCCTCGGCCGAAGTTTCGAGCGACAGACGGAAGTTATCGGGCAGCGCGAAGCTCTCTGGCTTCTTCGCGTCGCCGCCGGGCGGTGGCATGTCGAGCCAGGCATCGAGATCGATGTAGCCAAAGACGAGCGACAGGTCGAACTGCGGCTTGCCGTCGCTTGGGCCGACGAACACCGCGTTGCCGCTGCCCTGGCTGCGCACATCGCCAAGGGACACCACGAGGCCGGCCGCCTCTGCGCGCTCGCTGCTCGCCGTCAGAGAGGCTTCGACGTTGAACGGCTGGACAAATAGGCCCGGCAGATCGCCGGTCGAGCCGAAACTCGACAGGGCAGCGGCGAGATCGGCGCCGCCGATTTTGGTCTTGCCTGTCAGCTTCAAGGCGGGCGCCAGTTGCGCCGTGCCGTTAAAGGCGAGCGCGCCGCGCAGCACATTGCCGGTCGGCGCCATGAGATCGAGCGTGACGTTGAGCGGCGTCGCTGCCGTGCTGCGATAATCGAAGTGGCCGGCGGCGACGGTGAAGCGCACAGGCTTGCCGCCGACACGCGCTTCTCCCGCCGCGCGCAAGGGGCCCGCCAAGCTGTCGGCCACAATGCGGGCGTTGACGCCTTCGAAGCGCTCTTCGCCGCCCGAACGCGCATTGCGATAAATCACCGTGCCATTGACGATGGAGGCATTCTGCAACTGCACGGATTCGGGCGCCACGAGCGGCTCGTCATCCCAGCGGCCGGTCTGGGCGGAGGCGTTGTCGCTGTCGAACACCCAGTTGCGCCGTCCGTCGGCGAGGACCTCGAGTGTGACGACCGGCTCGCGCAACACGAAAGATTCGACGACGACGCGGCCCGACAGCAGCGGCAACAGCGCGATGCGCGCTTCGAGCGAGCGCAGGCGCGCCATCTCCGGCGTCGCCGCGCCGGGCAGATTGCCGAGGCGGGCGTCGTTGAGCAGCAGCCGCGGCGTCGGCAGCAACGAGGCTTCGACAGTGCCGGCGATGACGACTTTGCGGCCGGCCGCCCGTTCGATTTCGGCGGCAATCGGATCGCGATAGCGCGTCCAGTCGATGAAACTGGGCGCGACGAGAGCGGCTCCGACCAACAGCACGAGAACGGCGGCAAAGACGAACAGGAACTTCTTCAAACGGCTAACCGGGTTGAAGGTCGAAAGGACGATATGAAAGGGAAACGGAATCGTTCCGCAGCACGCCCATCCCAGCCCCGCGCTGGCTGCATGAGCAGATGGCGCGAACGGGCTGCGAGGACACTTGCGGTCCCGACTGTTTCCGTTAAGCTATCTTACTGAATATAGTGTTTTGATGATAGGGCCCGATCGCTTTATCGGGCCTGAGACCGTGTAAGCGACTTTTATCAAATGATCGGGCCCGCGCATGCATCGCATGGGCCTTCGGGATACGGCCTCGCCCGAGCCTATTGCCCAAGCGATATGTGCTCCAACGATCAGCCGGTCCGAGATGGGCCCGCAAGGGTGGGAAGGACGGCCAGGTCATGGGCGACGTCGTCAATCTCAATCAATTCCGCAAGCAGCGGGCGCGCGCCGCCTCGGCGAAAAAGGCGGGCGAGAATCGTGCGCGCTACGGCCGCACCAAGGACGAAAAAACCCGCCAGGTCACGGAATTCGATCGCGTCGATCGCGATCTCGACGGCAAGCAGCTCGACAAGCCGTCTCCCGAGGACGCCCCCAAGGCGCGCTAAAGCCGAAAGCCCGGCTCTCGCCCCCTTTTCCTGCAGACAGTCGCTTCACGTCTTTCGCGCGACCGGCGCGCCATAACCGCCGCCGCCGGGCGTCTCGATCACGAAGACATCCCCCGCCGCGAGCGATGTGCGTTCGGTGGCGCCGAGTTCATCGACGCGGCCGTCCGCACGTTCGACAAAGCTGCGACCGCGCGCGCCGGACGCGCCGCCCACCAGACCGAACGGATCGGTCGTGCGGCGACTCGACAAGATCCCCGCCTCCATCGCCTCGCGGAAACGGATGCGGCGCACGACGCCGTCGCCGCCGCGCCAGCAGCCCACGCCACCGGACCCTTCGCGCAGCGAGAACCCCTCGACCAGCACTGGATAGCGCGTCTCCAGCACTTCGGGATCGGTGAGGCGCGAATTGGTCATATGCGACTGGATGGCGCTGGCGCCGTCGTATCCGTTTCCCGCTCCCATGCCGCCGGCCACCGTCTCGTAATACTGATGGCGCGCATTGCCGAAGGTGAAGTTGTTCATCGTGCCCTGCGAGGCCGCCAGCACCCCGAGCGCGCCATAAAGCGCGTCGCACAGGGATTGCGAGGTCTCGACATTGCCCGCCACGACGGCAGCGGGAAAGCGCGGCGCCAGCATCGAGCCTTCGGGTATGACGATGTCGAGCGGCCGCAGGCAACCGGCATTCATCGGAATGTCATCCGCCACCAGCGTGCGGAACACGTAGAGCACGGCGGCGCGGCAGACCGCCGATGGCGCGTTGCGATTGTTGGGCCGTTGCGACGACGTGCCGGTGAAATTCACCGTGGCGCGCCGCGCGGCCTTGTCGATGCGCACGCTCACGCAAATCTCGCCACCATCGTCGAGCGGCAGGGCAAAGCTGCCGTCCTTGAGGCTGACGAGGACGCGGCGCACGGCCTCTTCGGCATTGTCCTGCACATGGCCCATATAGGCGCGCACGACATCGATACCGAAATCTCTCACCATGCGCGCCAATTCTTGCGCGCCCTTTTCGCAAGCGGCAACCTGCGCTTTCAGATCGGCGATGTTCTGCTCAATGGCGCGGCTCGGCCAGGGGCCGGCAACCAATCGCGCGCGCATGTCGGCCTCGCAGAAGACGCCGCCCTTCACCAGATCGACATTGTCGAACAGCACACCTTCGTCGGCGATGGTCGTCGAATCGGGCGGCATGGAGCCCGGCGTAATGCCGCCAATGTCGGCGTGATGGCCGCGCGCGGCGACGAAGAACAATGGCCTCTCACGATCATTGCTAAAAACCGGCATGATCACGGTTACGTCCGGCAAATGCGTGCCGCCGTTATAGGGTGCGTTGTGTACGGCGACATCGCCGGGCTTGAGGTTGCCGCGTCTGCCGGCGATCACCGCCGCGACCGATTCGCCCATCGACCCCAAATGCACCGGCATATGCGGCGCGTTGGCGATCAAGTTGCCGGCACCGTCGAAGACGGCGCAGGAGAAATCCAGGCGCTCCTTGATATTGACCGATTGCGAGGTGCTGGCGAGCGCGACGCCCATCTGCTCGGCGATCGCCATGAAGAGATTGTTGAAAATCTCCAGCATCACCGGATCGGCTTGGGTGCCGATGGCATGAGCTTGCCGCAACGGCGTCACGCGCGTCAGCAGGAGATCGCCGTCCGCCGTCATCTGCCCCCGCCAACCCGGCTCGATCACGGTGGTGGCGTTGGCCTCGATGAGAATGGCCGGCCCTTCGAGCGGCACATTCACCGGCAGCTCGCCCCGCGCGTGGATCGCCGCTTGATGCATTGCGCCGTCGGCATAAAGCGCCGCCGTGCCGAGCGGTGTCGGCAAGGCCGCGCCCGTTGGCGGCTGGGCAAAGCGCAGGCTTTCGATGCCGTCCATGGCACCGACCGCTTCAACCGAGACGGCTTCGACGATCAAGGACTTGTTGGCCATGACGAAGCCGTAAGCGCGCTTATGCGCCGTCTCAAAGGCGTCGCGCATGGCGGCCGGCGAGGCGAACGCCACCGGTTCGGCCGTGTCGGTGCCCTCGTAGCGCAGATGCACACGGCGATGCAGCACGATGCGCTCGCTAGCCACGCCCTGCGCCAATAAGGCGCCGCGCGTCTGATCGACCAAGCCTTCGAACAGGCCTGACAATGCGCGCTCCGACTCGGGCGCCAGCATCGCTTCGACGGCGCGTTCCCGCATCTCGACACGGTCGGCGAGACCCATGCCGAGCGCCGACAGCACACCGGCCAAGGGATGGATGAACACCGTCGTCATGCCAAGGGCGTCAGCAACCTTGCAGGCATGCTGGCCGCCAGCGCCGCCGAAACAGCCGAGCGCATATTTACTGGCGTCACGGCCGCGCTGGATCGAGATCTGCTTGATGGCATGGGCCATCGCCTCGTTGGCGATGCGCAGGAAGCCGTCGGCCAGCTCTTCCGGCGTTCGCGTGACGCCGGTGGCGCGCTCGACCTCGCCGGCAAGCGCCGCGAATTTCTCGCGCACGATGGCGGCATCGAGCGGCGCATCGCCGCTCGGCCCAAAAATCTTCGGAAAGAACTCAGGCCGCAGCTTGCCGACCATCACGTTGGCGTCGGTCACGGTCAGCGGACCGCCCTTGCGGTAGCAAGCGGGGCCCGGATTGGCGCCCGCCGATTCGGGGCCCACCCTTAACCGGGCACCGTCGAACGACAGGATCGAGCCGCCACCCGCCGCCACCGTGTTGATCGCCAGCATCGGCGCGCGCAACCGCACGCCGGCAACCACCGTCTCGAAGGTGCGTTCGAGCCCCTGACCATCTGGTGACATGTCGATATGCGACACGTCGGTCGAGGTGCCGCCCATGTCGAAGCCGATCAGCTTGTCGAAGCCGGCGCGCTTCGCCGCCTTGGCCGCGCCAACGATGCCGCCCGCCGGACCCGACAGGATGCTGTCCTTACCCTGAAAATGCTCCGCCGCGACGAGGCCACCGTTCGACTGCATGAACAGCAGCGGCGCGCCGCCCAGCTCATCTGCCACTTGCGCGACGTAGCGGCGCAGGATGGGCGAAAGATAAGCGTCGGCGACCGTGGTATCGCCGCGCCCGACCAGCTTCATCAGCGGCGAGACCTCATGCGACACCGAGATCTGCGTGAAGCCGATCTGTCGCGCGATTTTCGCCGCCAGCGTTTCATGGCGGCCGTCGCGCCAGGCATGCATGAAGACGATGGCGACCGAGCGCAGGCCGGCACCGAACGCCGCGCGCAGGTCGCGCTCCAGCGCCGCTTCATCCAGCCTGCGCAACACCTCGCCATCCGCCGCCAGCCGCTCGTCGGCCTCGATGACACGGGCATAAAGCATCTCGGGCAGCGTCACCTTGAGATCGAACAGGCGCGGGCGATTCTGGTAAGCGATGCGCAAGGAATCGCGAAAGCCGCGCGTCGTCACCAGCGCCAACGGATCGCCCTTGCGTTCCAACAGGGCGTTGGTGGCGACCGTGGTGCCCATCTTGACGGCGGCGATGTCGGCGGCGGGGATCGCCGCCTCGTCGGCCAAGCCCAGCACGGCGCGGATGCCGGCCAGGGCCGCGTCCTTATAGCGCCCCGGATTTTCCGACAGCATCTTGCGCGTGACGATGGCCCCATCCGGCGCGCGGGCGACGATATCGGTGAAGGTGCCGCCGCGGTCGATCCAGAATTGCCACTGTGCCATTTGTTTCATTTTATACGCGTTCGTCTTGAAAATGATGCACTGCAGGATATGCCCGCGACAGGCTGGCGCCGCAAAGCGAAAAATGAATATGATCCGCCTAAGCAAACAAAAGGCCGGCGCCCTCCTGTCATCAAGGCGGAGCGTACGGCTGGCTCACATGGGAGGATACCGAAGATGTCGCACAGGCTCACCCTGTCCGCTGCCATCATGGCTTTGACGCTTACCACAGCGGCAACCGAGGCCACGGCGCAGCAAAGCGTCGCCGATTTCTACAAGGGCAAGAATTTCCGCGTCATCGTCGGCAGCAGCGAAGCCAGTGGCGTCGACATTCTCGCCCGCGTCGCCAGCCGCCATCTGCCGAAATATATGGAAGGCAAGCCGACGATCATCGTGCAGAACATGGCGCAGCCCGAATCGATCGCGGCGGCCAACCATATCTACAACGTCGCCGAGAAAGACGGCCTGACCATCGGCGCCGGCTCCTCGGGCCTGTTCAGCCGCGCCATCTCGCAACCGAACATCCGCTTCGACCTCGACAAATTCACTTGGGTGGCGAACCTCTATACCGCGACCGTGCTCTACTGGATGCGCACCGACTTCCCTTGCCAGACGCTCGAGCAGCTCGCCAAATGCCCGCAGCCGATCAAGTTCGGCGCCACGGCGAAAGGCTCGACCGGCTACGGCCTGGTGCCCGAGCTCTTGAAGGACGCCTTCAAGCTGAACATGGACATCATCTACGGCTATCGTAACAACGACATCGAGCTGGCCATCGAACGCAACGAGGTTCATGCCTCGGGCGGCGATCTCATCGGCTTCCTCGGCGGCCGCGGCAAGCAACTGCTCGACCAGGGCAAGGTCAAGATCCTGCTGCAGGTCTCCGGCCAGAAAGCCCCGGCGCTGACGCAATATAATGTGCCATGGGTGATGGACGTGATCCCCGAAGCGCAGCGCCCGCTCTTCACCATGGTCAACCCGATCCTCGATCTCGCCCGCTCCTACTTCGCGCCGCCGAACATTCCGGCGGACCGCGCCGCGATGCTGCGCGAAGCCTTCGCCAAAACGGCGGTCGACCCGGACTTCATCGCCGAAACCAAGAAGGTCGCCAGTATCGAACCGATCCTGACGCGCGGCGAAGAGATGCAGCGTGCCGTCGCGGCCATGCTCGACCAGCCGCCCGAGGTGAAGAACAAGATCATCGGCCTGCTCAAAGGCGATTGACCCTTTAAACCAAGAAACGCGACGACGACTGCGGGCGGCGCCGGATACGGCGCCGCCTTTTTCAT
>CANJIM010000078.1 GCA_947474495.1 Rhodospirillaceae bacterium | reverse complement strand
TCTTCACGTAGTCGGCATGGCCCGGGCAATCGACGTGCGCGTAGTGGCGATTCGCCGTCTCGTACTCGACGTGCGACGTCGAGATCGTGATGCCGCGCGCCTTCTCTTCCGGCGCCTTGTCGATCTGGTCGTACGCCGTGAACGTCGCGCCGCCCGTCTCGGCAAGCACCTTCGTGATCGCAGCCGTCAACGACGTCTTGCCGTGGTCAACGTGACCAATCGTGCCGATGTTGCAGTGAGGTTTAGTACGCTCAAACTTCGCTTTAGCCATCTTGCAGTCCTGCGCAGCTATCGTGATTGAATTTTGTGAATGTCAGTCGTTTAGAAGTGCGATCCGGTTCGTCTCTCGGGAGATCCCGCCACGCTTATGCCCTTGCTCTATCGCGTGGGGCTGGAGCGGGTGATGGGAATCGAACCCACGTAGCCAGCTTGGAAGGCTGGTGCTCTACCATTGAGCTACACCCGCCTGCATCCGGCCCGTCGTCGCACCTTTCCTTCCGTCTCCTATCGCCTTGCGGTCCTTCCGCCTGACGGAGGTCTTCCATTCGCCCCGCCATCGGCGCGGGATAACCCCAGCAGGCCACGTGGTGGAGGGGGAAGGATTCGAACCTTCGTAGACGTACGTCGACAGATTTACAGTCTGTTGCCTTTGACCGCTCGGCCACCCCTCCGAACGACGTGCCTAGCCGGCGGAGGTGCGCAATATGAGGATTTAGTGTTTAAAGTCAACCGCGAATCAAGCGCATAGGGCACCTTCGCGCCCATCCTGCGACAGCGGCGAGGAGCGTCCTTGCAACTTGGTTTAAGTCGCTGAATATAGGGGCCATCATGACCAAGCGCAAGCACCCTGGCCGCTCACCCGGCCCCGTCCGCCCCGAGTTTCCCCACGCTTCCGAGGGGCAACGCCCCCCTCGCAAGCCAGCCCGCCCCGCCGCCGGCAAGCGGCCAGAAAGCCGGGCTGCGGCTAGCAAAACAGCTGATAACCGAGCGGAAGGCAGCAAGTGGGCCGATGGCCGCTACGTCAAAGGCCCGGAGGCCAAAGCCCGGCCGGAGGGCGCAAAGCGGTCAGACCGCCGCCCTGAGCCGGGGAAATATCCCAAAACCCAGCCTGAAACCGGCAAATATGCCAAAGCACGGCCCGAATCCGCTCAGTACGGCAAGGCACGCCCGGAGAGCCGAAGCTATCCTGTGCCCGCGGAGACAGCCAAATATGCCAAGGCGCGGCCCGATAGCCGCCGTGGACCCGATCGCGACCAGATCGCGGAATATCCCCGCGTCACTGAAGCGACCGGCAAAGGCAGCGGCAAGCAAAACCGCGGCAATTGGCTTTACGGGCTTCACGCTGTCAAAGCGGCCCTCGACAATCCGCGCCGGAAAATTTCGCGGTTGCTATTGACTGACGAGGCCGTTTCGGCAATTGGCGGAAATCGCAGTAGTTTCAAGGAGATGTACCCTCAGGTCTCGGTTGAAACGGCGATCCGCGAGACGATTTCGCAGCTTTTGCCGCCCCACGCCGTGCATCAGGGCGCGGCCATGTTGGCCGAACCATTGGCAGATTTAGCCCTGGACGACGTGCTCGACGACGTGGCCGAACAGAGCAACGCGGTCGTGCTCATTTTGGATCAGGTCACCGACCCCCAGAACGTCGGCGCCATCCTGCGCTCAGCGGCGGCCTTCAACGTTGCGGCCGTGGTCGTGCAGGATCGCCATTCGCCGCAGGAAACCACCGCCATGGCCAAGGCGGCCTCCGGCGCCATCGAGATCGTGCCGCTGGTCCGCGTCGTCAATCTCGCCCGTGCACTCGAACAATTGAAGCAGGCGGGGTTCTGGACCGCCGGCCTGGCCGGAGAGGCGACGCAGACCCTCGCTGCCGCCAATCTCACGGGTAAAATCGTCCTGGTGCTCGGCGCCGAGGGCGAAGGGTTGCGGCGGCTGACGCGCGAGCATTGCGACATCCTGGTCAAGCTGCCGATCTCGCCACGCATGGAAAGCCTCAATGTCTCGGCCGCTGCCGCAGTGGCGCTTTACGAACTGGCGCGCAAGCTGTCTTGATCCTTGATCGGGCACGCTTGCCCACTTTCGCGTCGGGCGATACAACGCCCCGATCATCTTGAGAATGTGCCGGATTAGCTCAGCGGTAGAGCAGCGGTTTTGTAAACCGAAGGTCGGGGGTTCAATCCCCTCATCCGGCACCAGTTCTTTCGCGCTTGTCGCATTCCACTGATGGGGGCCCATGTCCGACCCGATCCGCCGTGCCGGCAGCCCCACCCCGCCGCTCGGTGACGGAGATCCGCTCTCGCCGCCTCCGGGCTTGCTCGAGCTTTTCTGGGTCTTCACAAAGATCGGCCTGATGAGCTTCGGCGGCGCCCTGAGCACCTGGATCCACCGCGAAGTGTCGGTCAATCGCCGCTGGATGACGGAAACCGAAGTGCTCAGTGGTTTGGCGCTGGCGCAGATCATGCCCGGCATCAACGTCGTCAATCTCTCGCTGTTCGTCGGCCAGCGGCTGCGCGGCGTGGCCGGCGCCTTCGCCGGCGCCATGGGGATCCTCGCCGCCCCCAGCGTGATCGTCGTCTGCATCTCTCTGGTCTACGACCAGTTCTCGCATTACGCCTGGCTCGGCGACCTGCTGAACGGCATCGCTGCCGCCGCCATCGGCATGCTGATCCACATGGGCGTGAAGGCGACACAGCGTTCGGCGCGCAGTTGGCCGCTCCTACTCGTCGTCGCGGGTATTTTCGTCGGTGTCGGCATTCTCAAGCTGCACATGGTGATCGTCGTCGCCTTGCTGGGGCCGGTCAGCATCTGGCTGTCCTATCGCAACATCATGCGCGAGCGCCTTGCCCGCGAGGAGTCCGGCCATGCGTAACGATCTGCTGTGGGCCCTGTTCGTGATGTTCGTGCCGCTGTCGCTGTTGTCGGTCGGCGGCGGCGTTTCGATCATTGCCGCGTTGCATCATCAAACAGTCGAGACATTCGGCTGGCTCACCGAACAGCAATTCGTCGAAGTGTTCGCCATCTCGCGCGCGGCGCCCGGCCCCGGCTCGATGATCGTGCCGCTGATCGGCTGGAAGGTCGCCGGGCTGGCAGGCGCGGCAATCGCCTCCGTGGCGATGTTCCTGCCCTCCTCCATCCTCGTCTACGGCGTTGCCAAGCTGTGGAACCGCTATCGCGGCACGCCGGTCCATGCGGCGTTCGAGCGCGGCCTCGCCGCCGTGGCGGCCGGCCTGATCCTCGCCGGCACCCTCGCGATTTTCCAGGCGGCTGGAACAGGCTGGCTCGCCTGGATCGTCGCCGGCGGCAGCGCCGCTATCCTCTATTGGCGCAACATCAATCCGCTCTGGTTGCTGTTCGGCGGCGGCGGGCTTTACGCCCTGGTCATGCACTTCATGAAATAGGCGTGAACGCGCCCTATGCGTTCAGCGTCAACAGGCCCGCGCCGTCGGCGCGATAGACGCCGGGCGGAGCACCGTCCACTGTCATGCTCTCCAGCCAGGCGGCCGAGAGACGATGCATGAGATGCCGCTGCTTCTCCCATTGCGCGAAATGCGAGCCGCAGGCGAATTCAACAAAGGCCTTGGGCGACGCGCCGAGGTCGGCATAGAGGTCGCGATTGGCGGATAACAGCCGGTCACCGTCGCCGATCATCACCAGCGTCGGCAAGGTCAATGTCGCGGCGCCGTCGCGGTTCCAGCCCCAATAGGTGCGGCTCGGTCCGCGCAGTCCGCCTTTTCCCCATTTGGCACCGACCGGATCGGAGGCGACGCTTTCTCGCCAAGCGAGGTCCTTCATGCCGGGCGCGACCTGGTCGGCGCAGCTGATCGCCGGGTCCCAACGCTTTGCGATGAAATCGTCGTACATCTGCATCGTCATCGGCGCGCCCAATTTAGGAATCTGATCGGGCTTTTTCGAGCCATCGCGCAAGTAGTTGGACGAGGCGTAAATGACCAGCCGAGCGATTTTCTCGGGATGGCGGGCTATGTAAGTGCCGCTGCGGCAGCCGCCGCCCGACCAGCCGATCAGGCAAATCTGCGCGACGCCGCGCCGCGCGCGAATGAAATCCACCACGCGGTCGATATCATCCGCCTCGCTGTCGCTGGTGACGAGATGGAACGGATAAAGCGGATCGACCGGCGCGGCGAGTGTGTCCGGCACCAAGAGCGTCTGCTGCGTGGGATCGAGATTGCGCGGATCGTCCATCAGCGGGCGCGGCGAGCGGCCATAACCCGTCATATCCATGGCGTAGACGTCCCAACCGCGCCGCGCGAGCGCCGCCATCCAGCTATAATCCTCATGGGCGAGATCGAACGCCGGCGTGCAGGGCCAATAGCCGCCATGCAGCATCAGCACCGCGCCTTTGAAACCGCTCGGTTTGTCCACGAGATCGGCCCGCGCCTTCTCGCGCACATATAACTGCACGGATTGGCCGGCGATGGCCGGCACTGTCGATAGATGATCGACGAAATGATCGAAGGTGGTCAGCGGCGAATCGGTCATCTGAAGCGTTCATCCTGAATCGTGTTGTCTGCAGCGGGCGGTCGGGCAATGCTACGCGCCGGGATCAAAGCTTGCGTCGTTCCACGCGACGAAATTAACAAAGAATATCGGGGACCATGCGTATCGGCACGCCAATCAGTTCATCGGCCACGCGAGTCATGCTGCTCGGCTCGGGCGAGCTTGGCAAGGAAGTGGTGATAGCCTTGCAGCGTCTCGGCGTCGAGGTGATCGCCGTGGACCGCTATGCCGACGCGCCGGCCCAGCAGGTGGCGCATCGCGCCCATGTCGTCGCCATGACCGACGGCACCGCCCTGCGCAAGATCATTGAAGCCGAGAAGCCGCATCTGATCGTGCCAGAGATCGAGGCCATCGCCACCGACATGCTGGTCGAGATCGAGCGCGAGACGCTCGCCGAGGTCATCCCGACAGCGCGTGCCGCGCAGCTCACCATGAACCGCGAAGGCATCCGCCGCCTCGCGGCCGAGGAGCTCGGCCTCAAGACGTCGCCTTATGTCTTCGCCAGCACGGTCGAAGAGGTGCGCGCGGCCGTCGCCAAGGTCGGCCTGCCCTGCCTGCTGAAACCCGTCATGTCATCGTCCGGCAAGGGCCAAAGCGTCATCAAATCCGAGAACGACATCGGCAAGGCTTGGGATTACGCGATGACCTCCGGCCGCGTCGCGCAGGCGCGCGTCATCGTCGAAGGCTTCATCAAGTTCGATTTCGAGATCACGCTGCTGACCGTGCGCGCCAAAGGCGCGAGTGGCGCGGTCGAAACCACCTTCTGCGAGCCGATCGGCCATATCCAAGTCGACGGCGACTATGTCGAATCCTGGCAGCCGCAGCGCATGACTCCGGTGGCGCTGAAAAAGGCGCAGGACATCGCCGCGAGGGTGACCGGCGCGCTCGGCGGCCGCGGCATTTTCGGCGTCGAGATGTTCGTCGCCGGCGACGACGTGTGGTTCAGCGAAGTGAGCCCACGCCCCCATGACACCGGCATGGTCACAATGGCGAGCCAGCGCCAGAGCGAATTCGATCTTCATGCCCGCGCCATCCTCGGCCTGCCGGTCGATACGACGCTGGCCAGCCCGGCGGCCAGCGCGGTGATCTACGGCGGCCTCGATGAGCCAGCCATCGCCTTCGACGGCGTCGCCGAAGCCCTCGCCGTGCCAGGCAGCGATCTGCGCCTGTTCGGCAAGCCCGAATCCTTCAAAAAGCGCCGCATGGGCGTCGCCCTTGCCCATGCCGCCGATACCGATAGCGCCCGCGCCAACGCCAAACTGGCCGCCGCGCGCGTGCGACCCGTCAGCACTTCCTTCCACACCCAGAAGGTGACCGCATCATGAGCAAGCCGACCAATCTGACGCCCGAGAAAGAGTTCATCTTCGACTATGTCGAAAAGAATGCCGACGCCATCGCCACGCTCGGCGACAGCATCTTCTACTTCGGCGAACTCGGCATGCAGGAGTTCGAGACCGCCAAGCTGATGACTGGCATCCTCGAAGAGCACGGCTTCAAGGTCGAGCGTGGCATTTCCGGCTTTCCCACCGGCTTTTGCGCCACCTATGGCTCGGGCCATCCGGTGATCGCCATGCACACTGAGTATGACGCCAATCCCGACAACTCCCAGGTCGCAGGCATCACCGATCAGAAGGGCATCGTCGAAGGCGCGCCGGGCCATTGCGAAGGCCACAACGTCAACGGCGCGGTGCTGGTCGCCAGCGCACTCGCCGCCAAGGAGGCCATCGACAAGTTCGGCTTCAAGGGCACGCTGAAGATTTTCGGCGCGCCCGCCGAAGAGCAACTCGTCAGCCGCCCCTTTTACGTGCGCGACGGCTGGTTCGACGACGTCGACGTCGCCTTCCACGACCATGTCGGCCAGGTGTTCGGCTGCGGCTACGGCATCATGCAGTCGGCGCTGATCTCCGCCACCTACAATTTCCACGGCGAATCGGCGCATGCCGGCGTCGTGCCGTGGAAGGGCCGCGATGCGCTCGACGCCGTCGTGCTGATGGACATGGGCATGGCGCAATATCGCGAGCACATGATGCCGACGATGCGCGCCCAGCGCGTCATCACCAACGGCGGCGACCAGCCCAACATCATTCCGCGCCTCGCCTCCGTCTGGTGGTACTTCCGCGATTCGACCGCCGACGGCGCGCGCAAGCTGCTCGACCAGGCCGAGAAGATCGCCAAGGGCGCGGCGCTGATGACCAACACCGAGGTTGAGATCGACGTGATGGCCGCCGTCTGGCCATCGCGCGGCAACCAGACGCTCGCCGAACTGGTCACCGCCAATATCGACATCGTCGGCATGCCGGAATGGAGCGAAGACGAGCAGCTGCTCGCCCGCACGCTGCAGGAAAAGGCCAAGGTGAAGGTTCAAGGCCTCAATCGCGACGTGCTGCCGGTGAAAGCCGCTTCGGTGCAGAAACCGTCGGCCAGCGATTCGGGCGACGTGTCGTGGAAAGTGCCGCAGGTGAAGATGTATTACCCGGCCAACATTCCCAACATCAACAGCCACCATTGGGCGGCCGGCGTCGCCATCGCCCATTCCATCGCGCACAAGGGTGCCGTTGCCGGCGCGAAAGCCATGGCCGGCGCGGTGATCGATTGCCTGAAGAATCCGGAGATCGTCGCCGAGGCCAAGCGCACCTTCAAGGAAGAGCTCGGCGGCCAGGAATACAAGCCGTTGCTGCCGCTCGGCCAGAAGCCGCCGGTCACGCTCAATCAGGCGATGATGGAAAAGTGGCGGCCGGAAATGACCAAGCACTACGTGAAGAAGAAGCCCGTCTTCGTGTCCTAACGCTTAGCCTCTTAAGGAAGCGCGGCGCCGTAATACATCGTCAAGTCGCCGCCGACGCGCGTCTCGCGCATCGGCCGCAGCTTGGCGATGACCTTCACCGCTGCAGGGTCCTGCGTGCGCGCGAAATAGGCTTCGAGCCAGGGGAAATGGCTCGGCTTGCTCGACCCGCTGCGGTCCTGCTTCACGCCGGTTTTCTGCGCGAAGAAGCTATCGTCGTCGAAATTCACCAGTACCAGATCGACCAGGCGCTTCAGCGCGCCGTCGCGCTCCGCATAGAGATCGACGCCGTTGCGCGCGCCGAGCTCCGCGACCATCACCAAGGGCGCGGCGGCGAAGACGTGATAGTGGTAAGCCCGCGCCTTACGGCCCAACTCGAGCGGCAGGATGCCTTCTGCCGTCACTTGGCGCAGGCCGAGCCGCGCCTTGTCCATCGACCACTCGAACAGTTTCTTGTCGTCGAGCACGACGGACGCGAGGCCCACCGACCAAGCCGCCCAATAGACGTGATTGTTGCGCCGGCTTTCCTTCTGCTCGGGATCGTAGTCGCGATAGACGATGTTGGCGTAACGCTTGATCCAGGCCTCGACCGCCTGCTTCTTCGCCGGATCGAGCGCGGCCTCATCGCGAATTTTCAAATAAGACGCCGAGATCGGCGCCAAGCCCCATTTACGGACATAGCCGCCCTGATCGTTGGCCTTGCCGAGCATGGCTTCGATCCCGGCCCAATCGGCGAGCCAATCGAGCGCGCATGTGGCGAATTTCGCATCGGCCGGCTTGCTCGCCGCATAGCGGTCCGCCATCACCGTGATGTCAGCCTGGAATTTGTCGATCGGCTTGGTCGCCTCGCGATAGGCCGCTTCCGCCGCCTTGTCGACAACGCTCGATCCCGAACCTCGGTCGGCGTAATAGCCGCCGAACTCCAGATCCTTGGAGCCTTTCGGCGCGCTCGGGCAGGAGAAATAGCCGGCCGGTTGGCCGCGCGCCTCGCGCGCCGCGCCGACGTCGAAAGGCGAGCGCAAGGCGTCGGCCTTCGCCAAGGCCGGCGACAAAACCGCCGCCATAAAAAGACTAATCACTACCGCGCGCATGACCATCACCCGAGATGACCTGAAATTGGGACTTCAGGTTAAACGCAACCGGTTAACAAATCCTGCGCGCCTCATGAGGCGTCGAAATAGCCGCTCATCTGCGCCCACAGCCAGAGATAGGCGATTTTCTCGTTATGCAATTCGCAATAGCCGACATGACCGTAGCGGGCGATGACGGCGACAGCTGCTTTCCGCGCGCCCATGGCGCGATATTTCGCCACCATCCAGGGCTCGCGCTTGTTTTCGATCTTATCGCCATGCAGCCAGTGTCCGCGGTCGTTGTCGCCAACCACCAGCAGCACCGAGGCCTTCTTGAGCCAGGCCGGATCGGGATCGACCAGATGGTCGAAATACTCCTCGCGCGGCAAGCCGGTGCGCTGGACGTATTGCTCCAGCATCTCCAGGTTGCCCATATGCTGGTTGTCGCAGAGACTCGTTTTCATCTGCGAGCGGATGCGCTGGGCCCAGGCGATATATTGATCGGCACCGCCCCACGGGCAGAGATCGGGCGGATCTTCATAGCCCGAGGCTTTGAAGGTGCTCGGCGAACGCCGCGACACCTTCTCGACAGGATGCTCAGTGGTTTTCTCCGAGCCCGTCTCCAAGCGCCATTGACGACGCCAACCATCCGGACCGCCCGAGCCGAAACCGCAGATGCCAAGAATATCGATCTTCTTGGCCACGCGATGGAGCAGCGCCGCCATCGGCCCGCCGGTCGAATGGCCGAAGGCGAGGACCTTGCGCCCGGCGAAGTGCTGATCGGCGAGCGCCGCCGCGCCCTGCATATGGACATTGAAGGTGCATTTGAGATTGCGGTCGAGAATTTCCTCGGCCGGCAGGTCGCGGTCGAGCAGATAGATCGGCTGACGCTCGGGCACAGGCGTGTCCCAATTGCCATTCGGCTTGGGCGACCAGTGGCCGACATAGGTCAGAGCCAGGGCGGGGAATCCTTGCGCGGCGAGCACGCGCCCGAGCCCGGGCCGGCCGTCGGGTGTGCGATCGAAGATGTTCTCGCTGCCGGCGCCGCCATGGAACATGACGAAGCAGATGCCGGAGGGATGCTCCTTGCCCGGTAGGAACAGTGAGCCATGCATGTCCCAGTCGTAGCCGTTGCGGGCAAAGCGGGTCGTGACCTCTTTGCGCGTCACCCCGGTTTCCGCATAAGGCGCGCCGATCGCGAGCCATTGCTCCCAATCGACCGGCAGGCGCGCCTCGCCCGCCTTGAGGCCGGTGAGAAATTTCTCGACGGCGGAATTGGGCTTGGCCAACACGCTGCTCATAACGCTCTCCTGGTCATGAATGGAAGTGCGGCACGCGCGGTGGGCTTCAGCCCATCGGTTTGTAGTCCTCGACCGGCTGATTGCTGCTCAACATATAGTCGGCCAGTTCGTCGCGCGTCGGGAACCAGACGTCGTCCTCAAACTGCTTGCAGTATTTGATTATCTTTTCGTAGGCGTTCGCCATATAGGGGCGGCCGCCGAGCTCGGCATGGACCAACGCATCGATGCGGCCGGGACGGCCGCGCTTGGCCTCCTCATACACAAAGTCGAAACCGTCCTTAAACTGCTGGAAGGCGTTCTCGCTCGTGCTGGCGCCGCCGTTCCAGGCGCGCCAGTCGTTGAAGAACCAATGCTTGGGCACGATCACCATCTTCTTGCCGTCGACCTGGACGACGTATGGCGGATCGTCGTCGCACTGATCGCCGCACCAGGTGTAGCCTTCGTCGGCGAGGATGCTGAGCGTCTCTTTGGTGTGGCCGCCGCCGGGGCTCACCCAACCGACCGGTTGCTTGCCGATCACGTTCTTGACGACGCGGTTGACCGCCTGGATCTCCTTGCGCTGCTCGTCGGGAGTCAGGTCCGTCATCTTGATATCGTTGGTGGTGCCGTGGCCGGCGATCTCATGGCCGGCGTCGGCCAGCGCCTTGACCGCCTCGGGCCATTTCTCGACCGCGAGGCCGTTGACGTCGACCGTGGCGCGCGCGCCGTGACGGCCCATCACTTCCATAATGCGCCAGATACCGGCATTGCCGCCGTAGTTGGCATGCGAGATCGAGACGAGGTTGACGTCGAGAGATTTCGATTTCTTGAAATGTCCGCCTTTTGTGAAGGCCTCGAAGGCGACGGTGAAAGTGGCGCAGATTTTCTTGTTATCCGGCCATTTGACGGTGCGGCGCATCTCAATCTCCCTTATCCGTGACCAGCGCAGAACCTAACACAGGCTTGCGAAGGTGCAAGAAAACCCAGGATTTGCAGAGCGAAACGACAATTGCCGCCGCTTCGGCGCAGCGTCCTTGACCAATCCTTGACGCTCATTCGGGCAACCGTCAAAGTGTTCGAACAATTCGGCTTTGCAGGGGAGTAAGCCGAATGCGGCCCGGCGCTTGCATGGATTTTGCCATCCTCGTCACCCGTCCTTCCCTCCCTTTCTCATTCGTGAGGTTGCCATGACCGCGACGTCACCCACCGCATTGCGTTTTCTGACATGGTCCGTCGCCGCGAGCCTGCTCGCAGCCGTCGTGATCCCCATGACCGCGAGCCCGGCAGACGCACAAACCGCCGCCGAAAAACTGTATGCGGAACTGGCGACCCTGCCGGCCGCTGAGCGCCAACAGCGCATCGAAGAAGGCGCCAAGAAGGAAGGCACCTTCAACTTCATCCACACCTGGCGCGGCAGCCTGGCCCGCCAACATGTGCAGATGTTCGAGAAGCGTTATCCGTTCCTGAAGGTCGATTTCGTCGACATCGGCTCGCAGGACGCCGCCGAGCGCCTCGTCGCCGAGGAGACCGTCGGCCGCCACCTGACCGACGTGGTCAGCATGGCCGTGCCCGATCTTGTCGAGATTCTTGACAAGAACATGGTTGCCAAATATCCGACGCCGGCTGCCGAAAAGATCCTGCCGCAGTACAAGGGTTTCGCCGACCCGGACAATCGCTGGCTGACTTTCTATTGGAGCGAGTTCGGTCTGACCTACAACACCAGCTTGGTGAAGGAAGCCGACGCGCCCAAGACTTGGGACGATCTCTGCAAGCCCATCTTCAAGCAGCAGGTGTCGTTCGATCCGCCCACCGTGCGCTTTCTCGTCGGCGTCTACACCATGATGGGCGACGAAAAGATGCAGGAATGGACCAAATGCATCGGCAAGAATAAGCCGATCATCGCGCGCGGCCACACCCAGCGCATGGAACTGATGATCGCCGGCGATCACATGGTGCAGGGTCAGAACTACATGTACACCTGCTACGAGAAGCTCGCCAAAGCGCCGAACACGCCCTGCAAGGGCATCTTCACCGCGCCGGTGCTCGGCCTCGGTGGCGCCGTCGTGATCAACAAGAACACGCAGCACCCCTATGCCTCAGCGCTGTTCGCCGACTGGACCCTGTCGGAAGAGAGTCAGGCCTATACGGGCAAGAACTTCCGCGGCCCGGTCGCGATCAAGCATCCGTTCATTCCCGAAGGCACCAAGATCACCACCTACGGGATCGTCGGCAATGACGTGGTCGACAAGTCGATGAAATATTGGGATGACAACGTCACCAAGGTGAACTGAGGTCGCGTGAGATCACGTGATCTCGCGTTGATATCGGAAGGGATCGCGTCGTGACGACTCTGGAGCCGACGGGCGATATGAAGCCGTCGCGCATGAAGACTTTTGCCGCCGCTTGGATGACGGGCTGGGATTGGCGTCGTCTCATTCTCGTCGCCCTCGTCTTGATGCTTGTCTATCAGGTGATCGTGCCATTCGGCATGATCGCCTGGACCAGCTTCAAGACCGCGCGTCCCGGCGACCCCGCCTTTCTCAGTCTCGACTTCACCTTGGCGAACTACATCCGCGCCTTTTCCGCGCCGCGGTTCTGGGCCGCGACCTGGAACACGCTCTACTTCTCGCTAGCCTCGACCTTCCTCGCCTTCACCATCGGCGCGTTCCTCGCCTGGGTGATCGAGCGCACCAACACGCCGCTCGCCCGCCTGATCGGCATCATGCTGATCGGCCGAATCATCATTCCCGGCATCCTGATCACCATTTCCTGGATTCTGATCGCCAGCCCGAACATCGGCATGCTGAACCTGCTCGGCCGCTGGCTGTTCGACGTGCGCAATCTGTTCAATATCTACAGCTTCTGGGGCATGGTCTGGGTCCATTCGATTGAAATGGTGCCGCTGACCTATCTGCTACTCGCCGCCGCCTTCCAGGCGATGGATCCCAGCCTGGAAGAAGCCTCGACCATGACCGGCGCCGGGATCTGGCGCACCTTCCGCAAGATCTCCATGCCGCTCGCCCTGCCAGCCGCCGGCGCAGCGCTGCTGCTGCTCTTCATCACCACCATCGAGACCTTCGAAGTGCCGCTGCTGATGGGCGGCCGGGCCGGCATTCGCGTCTACGCGACGGAAATCTTCTTCAACACATCGCGCACGCCGACCGATTGGGGCATCTCCGCCACCTACGCCATGGCCATGACCGTCATGTCCATCGCGCTGCTGGTCTTCTATTTCCGCCTGATCCGCCATAGCGAGCGCTACCAAACCGTCACCGGCAAGGGTTATCGCCCGCGCCGCATCGACCTTGGCCGCTGGAAATGGCTGACCTGCGGCCTGGCGCTGTTCCTGGTGTTCCTGATCACCGGCGTCCCCTTTCTGATGATGCTCTACGTATCGTTCCTGCCGGTCTATCTGCCGCCGTCGGTCGCCGCCTTCCAGAGCATGAACCTCGAGAACTACACGGCGATGTTCACCGATCCGGCCGA
>CANJIM010000077.1 GCA_947474495.1 Rhodospirillaceae bacterium | reverse complement strand
GCTCGCCGTGCCGCCTTGCGCCAGTACGATCTCTGCCTCGCGCAGCTTGCCGATGATCTCTTCAGGCCCGTGTCTCTTGCCCATTTTCTCTCTCCTTCAGGGTCCACACTAAAATAGTCGATGGACCACTCTGAAGGGGGCAGATCACCTCCCCAGGCTACGGATGCTTTTGGTCGCTGACGCCTCGCAAGGAGCGCCGGAGCTCGTCGATGTCTTTGAGACGGATCGATCAGCTCTCATTTTTTGGGGAAGCTACATTGAATTAATAAGGGGATAAAGCGCGAACTAATTTGAATGCAGAATACCCCTTAAGCTGAGACTTATTCCTAGAAAATGAGGAATTGGCGCCCGATTAAAAAAATCGGGGCCTTTCTGTCAGACAAATGCATGCAAATAGAGATGGGAGAGTGGGTCACAGGAGCCAAGCTCGACATGGGACGCGCGGAGCCGGGCCCGAAACCCGACCCCAGAAACGTGCCCGCCCCGTCCATCGCAAAAGCGATGGACGGGGCGGGTCAGGAAGGCTGGTCCGGGAACCAGATCACGCCGAAGCGGATTGGCTGTCCCGGACCATAGTCAAACTAGTTTCGTTAGAAACTACTTCTTCTTGGCGGCCTTCTTCTTCGCCTTCTTGGCAACCTTCTTCTTGGCAACCTTCTTCTTCGCGGGCTTCTTAACCATTTTTCTGCTCTCTTCGTTAGTTTGTTGATATTCCGCTACGTTTTTACGCTTTGGTCTGCCCTGATTTAGGCCGGCTTGTTTTGTAAGGACTTGGCCGCCGTGATCAGCCCTTCCACGGCCGCAACGGATTTATCAAACATGGCCTTCTCGTCCTTACTCAAAGGAATCTCGATGATGCGTTCTACCCCGCCGGCGCCGATGACGACGGGCACGCCCACATAGACTCCATTGACCCCATATTCCCCTTGCAGATAGGCGGCGCAGGGCAAAACCCGCTTCTGGTCCTTCAAGAAGGACTCCGCCATCTGGATCGCCGCCGAGGCCGGGGCGTAGAACGCCGAACCGGTCTTCAAAAGCGCGACAATTTCAGCGCCACCATCGCGGGTGCGCTGCACGATCTCTTCGATCCGCTTGTCCGTGCTCCAACCCATCTTCACCAGGTCGGGAATCGGCAAGCCGCCGACGCTCGAGTAGCGGATCAGCGGCACCATGGTGTCGCCGTGGCCGCCTAGAACGTAGGCATTCACGTCCTCGACCGAGACTTTGAACTCTTCGGCGAGGAAATAACGGAAGCGGGCGGCGTCGAGCACGCCGGCCATGCCGACCACGCGCTCGGCCGGCAAGCCCGAGGCTTCCTTCATGATCAAGACCATCACGTCCAGCGGATTGGTGATGACGATGACGAAGGCTCCGGGGCAATGCTCTTTAATGGCGGCGCCGACGGTGGAGACGACCTTGGTGTTGATGCCGATCAGGTCGTCGCGGCTCATGCCCGGCTTGCGGGCGACGCCGGCGGTGACGATCACCACATCGGCGCCCTTAATGGCGGAATAGTCGTTCGCGCCGGTGACGGAGGCGTTGAAACCCTCAATCGGCGCCGATTCGGCCAAATCCAGGGCTTTGCCCTGCGGCAGACCGTCAACGATATCGAACAGGACGACATCGCCCAATTCCTTCAGCGCAGCCAGGTGGGCCAAGGTGCCACCGATATTGCCGCCGCCAATCAGGGCGATTTTCTTGCGAGCCATCAACTCTCCTCGATCTTCACGTCACGAACGGAACTGAACTCTTCAATAGTACGCTGCTGCGCAACTCTTCGTTCTTAAGCTGCAAAGCTTAGCGCTTTGTCGAATACCGTCCGCGATCTCGCCGTGATCCCCGAAGCATGTGCTTCGGATAGAAGCGCGTCTCGCGTCATCTCTCGGCTGTCTCACGCATCGTCTTCGCCGATCGATCGTGCGGCACTCGTCACCGCCGGAAAGTCCGTAAGCCAGACTCTCGACGCGCATAATTATCCAAAAATGAATCGTAGAAAATAAAAAAATGAGTTGCGGACACGATTCGTGTCGTTTTTTTCGTCTCGCGCGACTCATTCGACACGCAATTCGATCCTCCGAAGAGGATTTTGATTCAATTTTCGACTCTCTATCGCCCCATCGTCATCGTGCGATGGTCGTCAGCGCTCTTGGCGACGAACGACTCACTTCGCCAAGAAAGTTGGCGCGCGACGCGCGAATGAGAGCTCAGACTCCGTAGTCGAGACCGATGTCGACCGCCGGTGCGGACTGCGTCATGCGTCCGACGGAGACGAAATCGACACCACTGGAGGCCTTGTCGCGGATCGTTTCGAGGGTGATGCCGCCCGAGGCTTCGAGCACGGCGCGGCCATCGGCGATCTTCACCGCCTCCTTCAGCATCGCCGGCTCCATGTTATCCAAGAGGATCATGCCGGCGCCGGCGGCGACCGCTTCGCGCACCTGATCGAGCGTATCGCACTCCACTTCGACGATGGTGAGGGCCGGCGTCGCGCGCTTGGCACGCTGCACCGCAGCAGTCAGGCTGCCGCAGGCGGCGATATGGTTGTCCTTGATCAAAACGCCGTCATCCAAGCGGATACGGTGATTGCGCGCGCCGCCCATATAACTGGCGTATTTAGCGAGGTTTCTCAGGGTCGGGATGGTTTTGCGCGTGTCGATCAAGGTCGCGCCCGTGCCTTCGACCAACTCGGCGTAACGTCGCGTCAGGGTGGCGATGCCGGACAGGTGCTGCAGGATATTGAGCGCTGTGCGCTCGGCGACGAGGATGGCGCGCGCGTCGCCGGCGATGCGCGCCAGCACTGTTTTGGAACCGACCTTGTCGCCGTCCTTCACCAAGGGCTGGCAGTCGAGATCGGGCAGCACCCGCTTGAACACCATCATGGCGATGCCGATGCCGCACACCACGACCGGCTCGCGCGCGACCATGGCGACCTTGAACTTGGTGCCCTCGGGGATCGTCGCGTTGCTGGTCAGGTCGCCGCGGCCGACGTCTTCGGCCAGGGCGCGGTCGATGAATTGTTCGACTTCGGCGCGGTTCAGCTGCATCGGAGCATCCTGTGGATAAGAAAGCGGCGGCCGCTCGATGAGGGCCGCCGCAAGAGGAACAAAAGTTAACGAACTGTTGTGGCGCTCGTCTCTGCCGGCGCCGGGATCGACGCCGACATGGCCAACATGCGCTCGAGCGGCAGTTGCGCCGCCTGACGCAAAGGCTCGGCCAATTCGAGACGCGGCGTCATGTCACGCAGGGCCAGGTAAAGTTTTTCCACCGTGTTGAGCGCCATGAAGGGGCAGGCGTTGCAGGCGCAGGGCCCTTCGGTGCCGGCAATCGCGATGAAGCGCTTGTGCGGCGCCTGCTTGCGCATCTGGTGAATCAGGCCGGCATCGGTGCCGATGATGTATTCCTCGGCGTCGGTCTTGAGAACATATTCCAGGATCGACCGGGTCGAGCCGACATGATCGGAGCCGGCCAGCACCGCCGGGGCGCTTTCCGGATGCGAGGCGACCAGCGCCTTGGGGTGGCGCGCCTTCAGCTTGGCCAATTCGCGCTCGGCGAAGCTTTCATGGACGATGCAGGTGCCCGGCCACAGGGTCATGTCGCGCCCGGTGACCTTGGCGAGATAAGCGCCGAGGTTGCGATCGGGCGCGAACAGGATCGGCTTGCCGGCGGGGATCTGGCGGATGATCGCCTCGGCATTCGACGAGGTGACGATGATGTCGCTGAGCGCCTTCACCTCGGCCGAGCAGTTGATATAGCTCACCGCCACATGGTCGGGATGGGCATCGCGGAAAGCCTTGAAAGGCCCGGGCTTGCAGGAATCTTCGAGCGAGCAACCCGCCGCCATGTCGGGCAGCAGCACGGTTTTCGACGGCGACAGGATCTTCGCCACCTCGGCCATGAACTTGACGCCGCAAAACACGATGACGTCCGCGTCCGTGCTGGCGGCGCGGCGCGACAGGTCGAGCGAATCGCCGACGAAGTCCGCCAGGTCCTGAATTTCGCCGTCCTGATAATAGTGCGCCAGGATCACCGCGTTGCGCTCGCGGCGCAGGCGGTTGATCTCGGCCACGAGATCGAGGCGCGGATCGACCGGCGCGCGCAGCGTCGGCGGGGACGGACTGCGCGCCGCGGGGGACGACGCCGGAGGAACGAGCAGGCTATCGGACATGAATAAAGCAGGCCTCGGTTCCGACCCGCACCGCCTGGACCTGATGGCCGGCATCGCGCGGGCAGTGACAGTTAAGTCCCCCGACCATCGGGGTGCGGAGCGGCCGGATGCCGCTCCCGGAACAATGAGCCGTGTCCCTTAAGAAATAAGGCGCCCTGTTGGTACTGCAAGGCCTGATCTCTGACAAGACATACGGGCAAAACGTGGCAATTTCGCAACAGGGCTTGGAAAACAGCCCTGGCCGGTCGGTCGGTCGCTTCGCTCAGGTCAAATGGGGCGCTTGGCGGTAGGCGTCGGTCTGCATTTCCAGGATGCGCGAGACGGTGCGCTCGAACTCGAAGGCGAACTCGCCGTCGGTATAAAGCTGGCGCGGCTCGACGGCGGCCGCGGCGATCAGGTTCACCTTATGCTCGTAGAGCGCGTCGATCAGCGTGGTGAAGCGGAAGGCCTCGTTGCGCTTCTCCGGCCCGAGCGCCGGGATGTCGGACAGGATCAGCGTATGGAAATGCGTCGCCAGCGCGATGTAGTCCGCCGCGCCGAGCGCGCGCGCGCAAAGTTCGGGAAAGGCGAAACGCGCCACGCCATGGGCCGAGACCGGCACCGGCAATTTGCGGCCCTGCACCATCAGTACAGTGGGTTCTTCCGGCGCCGGCGGGACGACCTTGAAACCGGCCTGGCGTTCCTTGGCCGAGAGCGGACGCCCCGCCCCATGATCGGCAGCCTCATCGTCTTGCGTCAGCAGATCGAAAGCCTCGTCGAGCGCCGCGCTGGCGGCAGGCCCGAGCGGCGAATGCCACAGCGGCATGCCCTTGAGGCGCAGCAATCGATAATCCTCGCCGCCGTCCAATTCGATGACGTCGAGCTTCTCCTTCATCAAGGCGATGAACGGCAGGAACAGCTCGCGCTGCAGCCCGCCTTTATAAAGCTCGTCGGGTGCCCGGTTCGACGTCGCGACCACGACGACACCATCGGCGAACAGCGCCGTGAACAACCGGCCGAGAATTGCCGCGTCGGCGATGTTGGTGACCTGAAACTCGTCGAAACAGAGCAGCCAGGTCTGCCGCGCGATCTCCTCGGCGAGCTTGGGCACCGGATCGGCCTCGGCGCCCTTGGTGCGCTGGCGCCACTCATGCAGGCGCTGATGCACCTCGATCATGAAGGCGTGAAAATGCACGCGGCGCTTGTGATGCTTTGCCACCGGGGCGGTGTCGTAGAACAAATCCATCAGCATGGACTTGCCGCGCCCGACCGCGCCGAAAATGTAGAGGCCCTGCGGCGGCGTCTCATCGCGCCGCGCCAGGCCGAGGCGGCTCTTCCAATGGCTGAGCGCGCCGAGGAAGCCGCCGCCCTCGTCGATCGGCCGGTAGGTCTTCAAGGCTTGATGCAGCTGCTGCAGCTTCTCGGCGGCGAGGTCCTGGGCCGGATCGACCTTGATCACACCCGAACGGCGACGCTCGCGAAGCGTGGCGACAGGGCCTTGCAGAGACTGATCGTCGGCGGACGGGGACATGGGCGCCAAATCGTGAAACCGCGCGGAGAGTAGTCCACCCCGCCCTGCCCCGTCCACCCGCCCGCCTCGTTCAGCGCTGCAACTCTGCCCTGTGTTTTGTAGGACCAGCGGATAAACTGCGGCCATGAAGCGCATCACCTCCGCCGCCAATCCGCTCTATGCCGATCTGAAGACGCAAGCCGGCGAGCCGCGCGCGCGGCGCAAGGACGCGGTTGCCATTCTCGACGGCGCGCATCTGTTGGGCGCGGCCTTGGATGCCGGCCTCGTCCCCGATCTCGTCGCCGTGGCCGAAAGCCGCAGCGAAACGCCGGAGAGCGCCGGTCTGCTCGCCCGCCTGCCTGAGCGCGCCGTGATGATCTTGCCGGATGCGCTGGCCAACGCGCTCTCGACCGTCGAGACGCCGACCGGCCTGATCGCGCGCATCGCCATTCCTGCCGCGGCGGAAACGACAGGCGCGGCGATCCTGCTCGACGGCGTGCAGGACCCCGGCAATGTCGGGACCATGCTGCGCACCGCCGCCGCCGCCGGCCTCACGGCCGCCTATCTCTCCGCCGGCTGCGCCGAGGCCTGGTCACCCAAAGCGCTGCGGGCCGGCATGGGCGCCCAATTCGCCCTCGCGATTCACGAACATGCCGACCTCGCCGCGATCATCGCCGGCAATCCGGCGCGCGTGCTCGCGACCGATCTGGCGGCGACGCGCTCGCTTTACGACGTCGCTCTGCCCGCCGACTGCCATTTCCTGTTCGGCAACGAGGGCGCCGGCCTGCCGCCCGAGCTTGCCGACGCGGCGGGCCTCAGCGTGCGCATCCCGATGCCCGGCACCGCCGAATCGCTCAACGTCGCAGCGTCGGCGGCGGTGTGTTTGTTCGAGTGGGTGCGGCAGCAGCAGACATAAAAAGGGCCGCGCAATTCTGCGCGGCCCTTTTCGTTTGCTCTCTCTCACAAACGAACGGCTAGCGGCGCTCCACCATCAGCTTCTTGATCTCGCCGATCGCCTTGGCGGGATTGAGGCCCTTCGGGCAGGTGCGCGTGCAGTTCATGATGGTGTGGCAGCGATAGAGCCGGAACGGATCCTCGAGATTGTCGAGGCGCTCGCCGGTGCTCTCGTCGCGCGAGTCGGCGATCCAGCGATAGGCCTGCAGCAGAATGGCCGGCCCCAAGAAGCGGTCGCTGTTCCACCAGTAGCTTGGGCAGCCGGTCGAGCAGCTGAAGCAGAGGATGCATTCCCACAGGCCGTCGAGCTTCTCGCGCTCTTCCGGGCTCTGCAGACGCTCGCGGCTCGGCGCCGTCGTCTCGGCCTGCAACCAAGGTTCGACCGATTCATATTGCGCCCAGATTTTCATGAGATCGGGCACCAGGTCCTTGATCACGTCCATGTGCGGCAGCGGATAGATCGGCACGTCGCCTTTGCACTCTTCGATCGGCTTGATGCAGGCCAGCGTGTTGCCGCCGGCGATGTTCATCGAGCAGCTGCCGCAGATGCCTTCGCGGCAGGAGCGGCGGAAGGTCAGGCTGGGATCGATCTCGTTCTTGATCTTGATCAGCGCGTCGAGAACCATCGGGCCGCAAGCGTCGAGGTCGATGTCATAGCTGTCGACGCGCGGGTTCTCGCCCGTCTCCGGGTCCCAACGGTAAATCTTGAAGGTCTTGACCGTCTTGGCGCCGGCAGGGGCGGGAAAAGTCTTTCCCTCCTTGACCTGGGAATGGCGCGGCAGAGCCAGTTCAACCATCGCTTATCTTCCTTGCTCTCTCAAAAAAATCGCTTCGGGTTCGGCGCGCTTAGTACACGCGCTCCTTCGGCGGGATCACTTCGGTCTCATCGGTCAGCGTGTACATATGGACCGGACGGTAATCGAGGCTCACCTTGCCGGCCGCGTCGCGGTAGGCCAGCGTGTGCTTCATCCAATTCACGTCGTCGCGGTTCGGATGGTCTTCATGCGCATGGGCGCCGCGGCTTTCGTGGCGCGCCTCGGCCGAATGCATGGTGACGACGGCCTGGGCCATCAGGTTGTCGAGCTCCAGGCCTTCGACCAGATCGCTGTTCCACACGAGCGAACGGTCGACGATCTTGAGATCGCTCATCGACGCGGCGGCCTTCTCGATCAGATCCTTGCCTTCCGACAGCACCTTGGCGGTGCGGAACACTGCGCAGTTGTTCTGCATGGTGTGCTGCATCTCGAGGCGGATGTCGGCGGTCAGCGTCTTGCCGCTCGAATTGCGGATGCGGTCGAAGCGCTCGAGCGCCGGCTCGTGGGCATCGGCCGGCAGCGCTTTCAACGTGGCGCCCGGCTTGTAGGTAGCGGCGGCGCGCAACGCGGCGGCGCGGCCGAACACCACGAGATCGAGCAGCGAGTTGGTGCCGAGACGGTTGGCGCCATGGACCGACACGCAGGCCGCTTCGCCGACGGCCATCAGGCCGGGGACGATGGCATCCTTGTCACTGCCCTTCGGACGGATGACTTCGCCGTGATAGTTCGTCGGGATGCCGCCCATGTTGTAATGCACGGTCGGCAGAATCGGAATCGGCTCCTTGGTGACATCGACGCCGGCGAAAATCTTCGCCGTCTCGGAGATGCCGGGCAGGCGCTCGTGCAGCACCTTGGGATCGATATGTTCCAGATGCAGATGGATGTGATCTTTCTTGGGGCCGACGCCACGGCCTTCGCGGATCTCGATGGCCATCGAGCGCGACACGACGTCGCGCGAGGCGAGGTCCTTGGCGGTCGGCGCATAGCGCTCCATGAAGCGCTCGCCTTCCGAGTTCGTCACGTAGCCGCCTTCGCCGCGCGCGCCTTCGGTGATCAGACAGCCCGAGCCGTAGATGCCGGTCGGGTGGAACTGGATGAACTCCATGTCCTGCAGCGGAATGCCGGCGCGCAACGCCATGGCTCCGCCGTCGCCCGTGCAGGTGTGCGCCGAGGTGCAGGAGAAGTAGGCGCGGCCGTAGCCACCGGTGGCGAACACCACCATCTGGGCGCGGAAGCGATGGATCGCGCCGTCTTCCAGGCACCAGGCCATCACGCCGCCGACGCCGCCTTCGGCATCGTTCAGCAGATCGAGCGCGATGTACTCGGAGAAGAACTCGGCTTTGTGCTTGAGGCACTGCTGATAGAGCGTGTGCAGAATGGCATGGCCGGTGCGGTCGGCGGCAGCGCAAGCGCGGCGCGCCATCGACTTGCCGAAGTCCAGCGTGTGGCCGCCGAACGGACGCTGGTAGATCTTGCCTTCCGGGGTGCGCGAGAAGGGCACGCCGAAATGCTCGAGCTCGATCACCGCGTCGATGGCGTTGCGGCACATATATTCGATGGCGTCTTGGTCGCCGAGCCAGTCGGAGCCCTTGACCGTGTCGTACATGTGAAAGCGCCAGTTGTCGCCGTCGAGGTTGCCGAGCGCGGCGCCAATGCCGCCCTGCGCCGCGACCGTGTGGCTGCGCGTCGGATAAACCTTGCTGATGCAGGCGGTGCGGAAGCCCGCCGCCACCATGCCAAGCGTGGCGCGAAGACCGGCGCCGCCGGCGCCGACGACGATGACGTCGTAGGCGTGATCGATGATCTCGTACTTCGACATGGGATTAGGCCCCGAAAGCGATCTTGAGGACGGCGAAGATGCCGGCGAGCGCGAGCAGCAGCGCGGCGAATTTGACGACGATGAGCAGCGCGAGCTTGCAGCCTTCGCGATGCACATAGTCTTCGATGACGACCTGCAGGCCGAGCTGGGCGTGATGGAAGCCGGCGGCGAGCAGCACGATCATCAGCAGCGCGTTGTACGGCCGCGCAAGCCAACCGGTGAACCCGGCATGGTCGGCGCCGGCGAGATAGGCGAGCGAGGCGACGAACCACAGGATCAACGGCACCAGGGCGAGCGCGGTCAGGCGCTGGGCCCACCAATGCTGCACGCCTTCCTTGGCCGAGCCGAGATGACGCACGCGGCCGAGGGCGCTGCGCATCGGGTTTTTAACGGCGGACATTACAGGCCCCCCATGAAGCTGATGCCGGCGAGCCAGGCGATGACGGTGAGCGCGGCGGAGACGACGATGGTGACCAGCGCCGAGGCCCAGGCGGTGCCGAGGTCGAAGCCGTAGCCGGCGTCCCAGAACAGATGGCGGATGCCGTTGCACAGATGGAAGAACAGCGCGTAGCTGAAGCCGAACAGCACCAACAGGCCGAACCAGGAGCCGATGATCCCTTGCGCGTCGGCGAAGGCAGCGGCGCCGCTCGCCGCGGCGCTCAGCCAATAGACCAGCAGCAGCGTGCCGCCAGCCAGCGCGATGCCGGTGGCGCGGTGCAGGATCGACAACAACATGGTGAACTTCCAGCTGTAGATCTGGAGGTGCGGCGAGAGCGGTCGTGCGGTTTTTGCCATCGGGCGGGGGCCTTGATCAGAAAAGCTGGGCTCAGAAGACGTTACGCAGGATGCGCCGAACGGGACCACCGGCGATGGCGGGCCCCAGGCATATCAGAAACACATGGCGCGGGGGCGACGGTCTCGCTCGAGCGGACCGGCCCGATCTGACGGGAAGGCGCGACGGATTTCCAAAACGGCCAGTTTCAACGCAGTATTCGGTGCAGTCCGCCGGTCCCGAAGGGTGATCCGAAACCCAGGGCAGAGGGCCCTGTTGCGGTGCGGGAAGGGTGTAACCCCCCGGCCACGGCAAGTCAACGCCAGGGCCCGCCCCAACCGTAAAAACCCCGCTATATCAATGGGCTTTAAGGTTTTTGGGGATGTCCTGGCGCTCTCGGCCAAGGGTTTGTCAGAGCGTTTCGGCTTAACCGGCGAGTTAAGACGCTCGCTTCTTCAATCTTCGCGCCCCAGCGGGGCGACAGGGCGGTCCGAGTGGCCGAGGGCCATATCCGGGGCGATGCGGTCGCGCAGGCGCTGCTTCAGCTCCTTCATCTCGGGAAAACGCCCCTCGTCTTTGCGCGACCAGACCAGAACGCCGTCCACCCGCACCTCGAAGACGCCGCCGGTGCCGGGCTGCAGAGCCAACTCGCCGATCTCCTCGGAGAAGGTGGTCAGCAGCTCCTGCGCCATCCAGGAGGCGCGCAGCAGCCAGCGGCATTGCCGGCAGTAGAGGATTTCGACGCGGGGCGTGCGCGACATCTGGAGGCCTCGTCAGAAATTGGGTTTCGAAGAATATCAACGGCCCCGCCCCACGACGAGGCGTGAATGTGGATAAACCTGTGGAATCCCTGTGCGCCATATGTGCGGATCGCGGCTTTCATGCACAAGATTCTGGGCGGCCTATCCGGCGCTCGGCTTGTCGAACGCCGCGCGCGCCGCGATCATTCTCGCGATCAGTAAGAGTGCCGCGAGACGCCGACGTGACGCCGCGAAGACCCTCACGGGTTTTGCGTCCGCCGGCCGACAGCGGGGGCGAGACGGTCAGCGATGCCATGGGCGCAAGCCCGCCGCAACGCGGATCGCACCGCCCGCACCCGGCGCGAGATGTCTTTGGGGTTAAGTCCACAAGGATGTATCAAGCCAGGCCCTCCGGGCGCCGAGAGGCGTTGGGACCGGTCTGGGGAGGCGCCGGACGGAACAGGCCGCCTCTGCACCGAGGCCGGCGCTTCCGGGCCGATCGGTCTCCGCTCCCAAGGACGGAGACGGGACGGCCCCGAGGACGGACCCGCGAGGGACCGTCCGCGCCCACGGCGAGATCGCGGCCAAGGCCTCTTCGCGGAGGCTGGCGCAGCGGAGCAGCCGCGGAACGCGAAGCGCGCTGGACGGCGCAGAACGGCAGGGTCCGGGGAAAGGCCGGCTTTGCGAAAAGCCGCGCTGACACGGGACGGCGGCGCGTGCCCCCTCGCCGGGGATGCGGGCCGTGGCGGCCAAATGGCGGCGCACTCTCCCTGGGGAAGCGGGCCATCAAGCAGCCGAACGTCCGACGGCTCTTGCGGATCGGGAGTCAGGCCGGCTCCCGAGGCGTCAGGCGGTGTCTTGCCGGGCACTCGCGCGGTCCTCTTCCCAGGGGACCGGGCAACCTGACGCCTCCATTCTTTACGGGGCGGCGAATCGCCGATCAAGCCCCTTCTGGCGCCCCCTGCCGCCTAGCCCCCCGCCAAGCCCGGTGGCGTTCGCCTGACGAATTGACGCAACCGTGTTCCCGCCGCCGCCGCCAGGCCGGTTGTGCGACGGGTGGCCCTGCGATAAGAAGCGAGGCCCCTTCTGCATGGATGGGCACGGCCAGCGCAACTGCGGCCGGTGGATACGGGAGCCTACGTCCGCAATGGATGTCACCACGCTGTTTTGGAAGGGCCTGTTCGTCGGCGTCATCATCGCCGCGCCGGTCGGCCCCGTCGCCGTGATGTGCATCCATCGCGCGATCGCGCAGGGCAAGCTCGCCGGCTATGTCTCCGGCTTCGGCGCGGCCCTGGCCGACGCGATCTACGGCGCCATCGCCGCCTTCGGCATCGGCTTTGTCATGGCGCCGCTGATCAATCACAACGATTGGGTGCGCGGCGGCGGCGGCGTCATGCTCTGCTTGATCGGCTTACGCGCCATGCTGGCGCGCCGCACCCCGGCGCCGGCAACGCGCGACCGCGAAAAACTGTTGAGCGATTTCATCTCGGCCTTCTTCGTCACGCTGACCAATCCGACGACCGTCATCTCCTTCGCGGCGATTTTCGCGGCGATCAATATTCCGCATATTTCCGATCATCCGCGTCTCGGCGTCGTCCTTACCGCCGGCGTGCTCGCCGGAGCCACCGCCTGGTGGTTCGCCCTCACCACGGTCGCCTCCCTATTCCATGGCCGCGTCGCCGACCGCGGCATGCTGTGGATCGGCCGCATCTCCGGCGTCGTCATCTTCGCCTTCGGCGCGCTCTTGCTGCTGTCCTTGTTCGGCGTGGTCGATCTCGGCCTCGACGACATGGAACGGGCGATTCAGGAACGCAACGCCCCCACAACGCCGCGCTGATATCCAGGCCGCGCTGAGCCGTTATCTCCTGTAAAGCCGCCGTTCGCCGAACGGCGGCTTTCTTTTGTCAGTGCGGCCGTATCACTTGGCGGCCGTCGCGCCCTGCGGCCAGACGTGCCCGAACGGCAGCTTCTTCACCGGCAGCGTGTGAATTTCCGCCGTGCCGGCGCCCGGCAAGCGCAGGGTGACCTTCGTCCCTTTGCCGCAGATGCTCTCGATCAGGAGTTGGCCGCCTTGCAATTCGGTCAGCCGCTTGGCCAAGGCGAGACCAAGTCCGGTGCCTTCGTATTTACGTGCCAGCGAACTGTCGATCTGGTGGAACGGCTGAAGGGCCCTGGCGATCTGATCTTCCGTCATGCCGATGCCGCTGTCGTGGATAACGATATCGATCATGCCCGGCTTGCCCGCAGCCATCCTGATCGAGATATGCCCCTCCGGCGGCGTGAACTTGACGGCATTGGAAATGAGATGGAGCAACGCTTGTGATCGGCCCCCATTAGGTGGTCCAGGTTAAATGTTAGTGCATTATTTCCTCCCTCGCCATTGCTGGCTGGAGGTGGAGCGAAGCGGAACCGGAAGGCGGCAATGGCGGTGTCGCGGTTTCCGGGGCCGGCGGTCGGTAGCCGAGGCT
>CANJIM010000076.1 GCA_947474495.1 Rhodospirillaceae bacterium | reverse complement strand
TGCTCGTGCAGTTCGGCCTGCAGGCGATCATCCATATGTCGTCGACACTGCATCTGATGCCGACCAAGGGCATGACGCTGCCGCTGATCTCCTACGGCGGATCCTCGATGCTCGGCATCGCCTTCGGCATGGGCATGGTGCTGGCGCTGACGCGCAGCCGCGCCGGCTTGGGTGAGGTGTAATGACCGACATTCAAAACATTCTCGCTGTTCCCGCGCAGAGCCACACGCACCCCATCGTGCTGGTGGCCGGCGGCACGGGCGGCCATGTGTTCCCGGCCGAAGCGCTCGCCAGCGAACTGCGCACGCGCGGTTACACACTTGCCCTCTTCACCGATCGCCGCGGCGAAGCCTATGGCGGCGAACTCGGTACCCTGACCACGCACCGCATCCGCGCCGGCCGCGTCACCTCCGGCGGCATCCTCGGCCGCGTCAAAGGCGTGCTCGATCTCGCCATGGGCGGCGTACAGTCGCGCAGTCTGCTTTCGCGCCTCAAGCCCAGCGTCGTCGTCGGCTTCGGCGGCTATGCCTCGGTGCCGACCATGCTCGCCGCCTCCAGCCTCGGCGTGCCGACCGTGATTCACGAGCAGAACGCTCTGCTCGGCCGCGCCAACCGTCTGCTGGCGCCGCGCGTCTCCGCCATCGCCACCGCCTTCGATACTGTCATCGGTATCAAGCCGGGGGACAAGGCGAAGACGGTGCTGACCGGCAATCCGGTGCGCCCCGGCATCCGGGCCCTGCGCGACAACGCCTATCCGGCGCTCGCCGGCGACGGCCCGATCTATCTCCTGGTCACCGGCGGCAGCCAGGGCGCGACGATCTTCAGCGACGTCGTACCCGCCGCTCTCGACCGCCTGCCCGACGAGATGCGTCGCCGCTTGCGCGTCAGCCAGCAATGCCGCCCCGAGGACATCGAACGCGTGCGCGCGGCTTACGCCGGCACCGACATCCGCGTCGATCTCGCCAGCTTCTTCAGCGACATGCCCGAACGCCTGCTGCATGCCCATCTGGTGATCTGCCGTTCCGGCGCCTCCACCGTCGCCGAGCTGACGACGGCGGGCCGCCCGGCGATCCTGGTGCCCTACCCGCACGCCATGGACGACCATCAAACGATGAATGCGCGCGCCATCGAAGCGCAAGGCGGCGCCGTCACCGTGCCGCAACTCGACTTCACGCCGGAAACGCTCGCCGCGCGTCTCAAGCTTTTGTTCGCCCAGCCGCAGCAACTGACGCGCATGGCTGAGAAAGCCCATGCCAGCGGCCATCGCGACGCCGCGGCCAACCTCGCCATTCTCGTCGCCGGCCTGCTCTCGGGCAGCAACGGCAAGAACGGCTCTAACGACACGGAGAAGGCCGCATGAGGGCCCTGCCGCTCAACATCGGCACGATTCACTTCGTCGGCATCGGCGGCATCGGCATGAGCGGCATCGCCGAGGTGCTGCACAATCTCGGCTATATCGTGCAAGGCAGCGACATGGCGGAAAGCGCCAACGTCAAGCGTCTGCGCGATCTCGGCATCAAAGTGTTCATCGGCCACGCGGCGGAAAACGTCGGCGAGGCGCAGGTCGTCGTCATCTCCTCGGCGGTCAAGGCAACCAATCCCGAAGTGTCCGGCGCCCGCGCCCGCCTGATCCCGGTGGTGCGCCGCGCCGAAATGCTCGGCGAACTGATGCGCTTGAAATGGGCCATCGCGGTCGGCGGCACGCACGGCAAGACCACCACGACATCGATGGTCGCCGCCATCCTCGAAGGCGCGGGCCTTGATCCCACCGTCATCATCGGCGGCATCTTGAACGCCATTGGCACCAATGCCCGCCTCGGCGAAGGCGACTGGATGGTTGTCGAGGCCGACGAATCGGATGGCACCTTCCTGCGTCTGCCGGCGACCATTGCCGTCGTCACCAACATCGATCCCGAGCATCTCGACCATTACGGCGATTTCGACGCGGTGCGCCGCGCCTTCGTCAATTTCGTCGAGAACATCCCGTTCTACGGCTTCGCCTGCCTCTGCATCGACCACCCTGAAGTGCAGGCGATGATCCCCAAGCTGTCCGACCGCAAGATCGTCACCTACGGCTATAGTCCGCAGGCCGACGTGCGCGGCATCAATCTCGTCGCCGCGCCCGACGGCATCAGCTTCGACGTGCTGGTGGTCGATCGCGCCGGCGGCGGCCCGCCGCGCCTGGTGCGCGGCATGAAGCTGCCGATGGCCGGCAAGCACAACGTGCAGAACAGTCTCGCCGCCATCGCCGTCGGTCTCGAGATGGGCCTCGACGAAGACCGCATGCGCACCGCCCTGCTCGCCTTCAAGGGCGTCAAGCGCCGCTTCACCAAGACCGGCGAGACCAATGGCGTCACCGTGGTCGACGACTACGGCCACCACCCGGTCGAGATCGCCGCCGTCATGCGCGCTGCGCGCGAAGCCTACAAGGGCCGCGTCATCGCCGTGGTGCAGCCGCACCGCTATTCGCGCCTGCACGACCTGTTCGAAGACTTCTCGACCTGCTTTAACGATGCGGACGCGGTGATCGTCGCCGACGTCTATGCCGCCGGCGAGCAGCCGATCCCCGGCGTCAGCCGCGACGCGCTGGTCGAAAGCCTGCGCGCCCATGGCCATCGCCAGGTCATCGCGCTGGAAAGCCCCGAAGCGCTGCCCGGCCTTGTCGCCAGCCTGACCGAGCCGGGCGATCTCGTCGTCTGCGTCGGCGCCGGCAGCATCACCAACTGGGCGAACGCCCTGCCCGCCGATCTCGCCAAGCTCGTCTCGCCGGCGACGGGAGCGCGCGCATGATGGCGGAACGCAAATCCACCGACCGCCTCATCGACCGCCTGCCGGCGGTGCGCGGCCGTTATACGGAAGCGGCGGACCTGTCGCGCGTCACCTGGTTCAAAGTCGGCGGCCCGGCGGAAGTGATGTTCCGCCCCGTCGATCAGGACGACCTCGCCGCCTTTCTCGCCGGCAAGCCCGAGGGCGTGCCCGTCACCGTGCTCGGCGTCGGCTCGAACCTTCTCGTGCGTGACGGCGGCATCGACGGCGTCGTCATTCGCCTCGGCCGCGGCTTCACCGACATCACTACCGAAGGCACCGCCGTGACGGCCGGCGCCGCCGCACTCGACCTCAACGTCGCCATTGCCGCGCGCGCGGCCGGCATCGCCGGCCTCGAATTCCTCTCCGGCATCCCCGGCCTGATCGGCGGCGCCCTGCGCATGAATGCCGGCGCTTATGGCCGCGAGATGACCGATGTCACCGTCGCCGCCACCGCGCTCGACGCGAGCGGCACGTTGCACAAACTCAGCCATGCCGACCTCGGCTTCACCTATCGCCATGCCGCCGTGCCCGCCGAATGGATCTTCACCGGCGCAACGCTGCAGGGCGAAGCGGGTTTGGCCGACGCGATCCAGGCGCGCATGGATGAAATCCAAACGGCACGCGCCGAGACGCAGCCGCTGCGCACGCCGACCGGCGGCTCCACGTTCAAGAATCCGGAAGGCCACAAGGCCTGGCAGTTGATCGACGCTGCCGGTTGCCGCGGGCTGCGCATGGGCGGCGCGCAGGTGTCCGAGTTGCATTGCAACTTCCTGATCAATGTCGGCGGCGCCAGCGCGGCCGACATAGAAGCGCTCGGCGAGGAAGTGCGCCGCCGCGTCTTCGCCCACAGCGGCGTGACGCTGGAGTGGGAAATCAAGCGCATCGGCAAAGCGCTGCCGGGCCTGCACTCCGTTGGGGGTGCCGCATGAAAAAGGAAATCGCCGTGCTGATGGGCGGCTGGTCGGCAGAGCGCGAAGTCTCGCTCGTCTCCGGCGCCGCCGTGTCGAATGCGCTCAAGAAGCTCGGCCATCACGTTACCACCATCGACGTCGGCCGCGAGATCGGCACGTTGCTCAAGGCGCTGCATCCGCGCGTGCAGGTGGCGTTCAACGCGCTGCATGGCCGCTTCGGCGAAGACGGCTGCATCCAAGGCGCGCTCGAGATCATCGGACTGCCCTACAGCCATTCCGGTGTGCTCGCCTCCGCCCTCGCCATGGACAAGCCGACGGCGCGCCGCCTGTTCGCCGCCGAAGGCCTGCGCATCGCCGAAGGCATGGTCTTGAGCCGCGAACAAGTGCTGGCCGGCGGCTTCATGGCCGCCCCCTACGTGATCAAGCCGTTCAACGAAGGCTCCAGCGTCGGCGTGCATATCGTGCAGCCTGGCGACAATGCCAAACCCTTCGCCGACACCGCCTGGCCCTACGGCGAGCAGGTGCTGGTCGAGCGCTACATCCCCGGCCGCGAGCTGACCGTCGCCGTGATGGGCGACAAGGCGCTCGGCTGCCTCGAGATCCGTCCCAAGCAGGGCTTCTACAGTTACGAGGCGAAATACACCGACGGCAAGGCCGACCATCTGATGCCGGCGCCGCTGTCGCCTGCCAAATACCAGGAAGCGCTGGAGATCGGCCTCAAAGCCCATCGCACGCTCGGCTGCCGCGGCGTCTCGCGCACCGACCTGCGCTACGACGACACGGCGGGCGGAGACGGCGAATTCTACGTGCTCGAAGTCAACACCCAGCCGGGCATGACGCCGCTCTCCCTCGTCCCGGAGATCGCCGCCCATGCCGGCATCAATTTCGAGGAGCTCGTCTCCTGGATCGTGGAGGACGCCTCATGCCCGCGCTGAACAAGCGTCGCGCACAGTCACGCAATGGCTCACGCAATGGCTCACGCAAGCCCGTGCGCCGCACGCCGCCACCGCGTTGGCTGCGCCCCGTATTGCGCGGCAGCGTCGCGCTCGTCGCGCTCGGCACCCTCGTGGCCGTTCCGACCTACCTGGTGCGCGAAGGGTACGTCGACAGCGCCGCTGCCTTCGCCCATGACAACGGCATGATCCTGTCCGCCGGCTTCGGCCTCGCCGTGCGCGAAGTGCTGGTGCAAGGCCGCGGTGAAAGCGCCGGCACTGACGTTCTCGCCGCGCTCGACGTCAAGCGCGGCTCGCCAATCCTCGGATTCGACCCGCACGAGGCGAAGCTGCGCCTCGAACAGCTGCCCTGGGTGCGCAAGGCCACCGTCGAACGCCGCCTGCCCGACACCGTATTTGTGCATCTCGAAGAGCGCGTGCCGATGGCGCTGTGGCAGAAGGACGGCAAATTGACGCTGGTCGATCGCGACGGCGCGATCATTCCCGGCGCCGATCCGGCGCGTTACGGCCAGTTGCCCCAGATCATCGGGGAAGGCGCGCCCGCCAACGCGCCTGCCATCCTCGCCATCACCGCCGCCGAGCCCGATCTGCGCACGCGCGTCGCCGCCATGAGTTTCGTCGGCGGCCGCCGCTGGACCGTCATCTTCGACAACGGCGCCGAAGTGCAATTGCCCGAGCAGGATGTCGGGCGCGCCTGGGCCAAATTCGCTGTGCTGGAGCGCACGCAAGGCGTGCTCGCTCATGACGTGGCCAATATCGATTTGCGACTGCCCGACCGTACGGTCGTGCGGCTCTCGCCGGGTGTGACGCCGCCGAAAGCGGCGCCCATCAGAAAATCCGGCAAGGACACCTAGGGGAAGCATGATGCGTAAGTCTCTGTCCAAGACGAGGAACGGCCTGATCGCGGCGCTCGATGTCGGCACGACCAAGATGTGCTGCTTCATCGCCCGCGCCGACGATGAAGGGCATCTGCGAGTCGCCGGCATCGGCCACCACAGCTCGGACGGCGTGCGCGCCGGCTCGATCGTCGATGTCGAAGCCGCCGAGACGTCGATCCTCTCCGCCGTGCAGGCCGCCGAGCAGATGGCCGGCGAAACGATCCGCGAGGTCATCGTCAACCTGTCGGCTGGCCAGCCCGAATCGAAGACGCTGAACTACGAAGTCTCCATCGCCGGCCACGAAGTCGGCGACGCCGACGTGCGCAAGGTGCTGAGCCATGGCCGCGCCCAGAGCGAGAGCAACGAGCGCGAGCTGATCCATTGCCTGCCGGTCGGCTACACCATCGACGGCAGCCGCAACATTCGCGATCCGCGCGGCATGTACGGCGACCGCCTCGGCGTCAACATGCACGCGATCACCGCCGCCTCGGGCGCGATCCGCACGCTGACCACCTGCATCCAGCGCTGCCACCTCGACGTCTCGGCCCTCGTCATGTCGCCCTACGCGGCGGCGCTCTCGGCTTTGGTCGAAGACGAAATGAATCTCGGCGCCACCGTCATCGACATGGGCGGCGGCACGACCTCGATCGCCGTGTTCTACGACGGCAAGCTGGTCCATGCCGACAGCGTGCCGATTGGCGGCGCGCACGTCACCAGCGACATCGCGCGTGGGCTCTCCACCCCGCTTGCCCATGCCGAGCGCATGAAGACGCTTTATGGCAGCGCCATCCCGTCGCCGTCCGACGAGCGCGAAATCATCGACGTGCCGCTGGTCGGCGAGGAAGACCGCGCCCAGGCCAATCATGTGCCGCGCTCGATCCTCGTCTCGATCATCCAGCCGCGCTTGGAAGAAACCTTCGAACATATCCGCTCGCGCTTGGAAGCGAGCGGCATCGACAAGATCGCCGGCCGCCGCGTCGTCCTCACCGGCGGCGCCAGCCAGCTGCAGGGCGTCCAAGAATTGGCCGCCGGCGTTCTCGACAAACAGGTTCGGCGCGGCCGGCCGCTGCGCATCAGCGGCTTGGCCGAGGCGACGGGCGGTCCCGCCTTCGCCACCTGCGCCGGCCTTCTCACCTACGCCGTCAGCAAGCACGTCGACGCTCCCATGGGATCGTTGGCGCCGCGCCTGCGCGACGGTGAAGAGCCGGCCGGAATGTTCGGCCGTTTTGGAGTCTGGCTGCGTGAAAACTTCTAAGGCTCACAACACCCATTACTGCCAGGGCGGCGCACAGCCCTGGTCGGTGCTTATGGCGGGCCCGGGCTGCACGCTCTCCGGGACATGTCCCGGGGTGTGCACCCCAGGCCCGCTTGGCGCCTTTCTGTCCACTAGCCGGTTTGGCGGCCGGCGTAACGCATACCTCACCTCACCCGCATCATCCTTTGTGTCCATCGGAGGCTAGAAAATGGCGATCAACCTCACCGCGCCCCACCAAGAACCCGATCTGAAGCCGCGCATCACCGTCGTAGGTGTCGGCGGCGCCGGCTGCAATGCCGTCAACAACATGATCAAATGCCAGCTCGAAGGCGTCGAATTCGTCGTCGCCAACAGCGACGCGCAGGCCCTCGCGCAGTCGCCGTCTGATCGCAAGATCCAGCTCGGCCGCAACATCACGCAAGGCCTCGGCGCCGGCGCGCGTCCCGACGTCGGCCGCGCCTCCGCTGAAGAAGCCTTGGAAGAGATCCTCGGCCACCTGCACTCGTCGAACATGGTCTTCATCACCGCCGGCATGGGCGGCGGCACCGGCACCGGCGCCGCTCCCGTCATCGCCCGCGCCGCTCGCGAGCAGGGCATCCTGACCGTCGGCGTGGTGACCAAGCCCTTCCAGTTCGAAGGCATTCACCGCATGCGCACGGCGGAAGCCGGCATCGAAGAACTGCAGCAGTTCGTCGATACGCTCATCGTCATCCCGAACCAGAACCTATTCCGCATCGCCAACGAAAAGACGACCTTCGCGGAAGCCTTCAAGCTGGCCGACAACGTGCTGCATTCCGGCGTGCGCGGCGTCACCGACCTGATGGTCATGCCCGGTCTCATCAACCTCGACTTCGCCGACGTGCGTCAGGTCATGAGCGAGATGGGCAAGGCTATGATGGGCACCGGCGAAGGTACCGGCGACAAGCGCGCGCTCGACGCCGCCCAGGCTGCGATCTCCAACCCGCTACTCGACGATGTTTCCATGAAGGGCGCGCGCGGCGTGCTCATCAACATCACCGGCGGCCCCGACATGACCTTGTACGAGGTCGATGAAGCGGCCAACCGCATCCGCGAGGAAGTCGATCCCGACGCCAACATCATCTTCGGCTCGACTTTCGACGAAAGCTTGGAAGGCCGCATCCGCATCTCCGTCATCGCCACCGGTATCGACGCCGAAGCGATGGCCGAGCCGAAGCCGACGGTCATCAACCTGGTCGACCGCCGTCCGGCGCCGCGCCCGACGATGGCCCCGCTGGCCGCCCACTCGGGTCCGAGCATGACGATGCCGAGCTTCGCCGCCCCGGCGATGGCCGCCCCCACCATGTCGGCCCAGCCGCAGGCGAGCATGGCCCCGGTCATGACCGCGACGGCGACCCAGATGGAGCCGATGTTCGCCGCCCCCATGCAAGCTCCGGTGACGCCGACCCCGGCTCCGGTCGAAGCGGCGCCGGCGCCGATGGCGGCGGACGGCCGCAAGGCCTTCATCCCGGGCATGCCGGTCGAGCCGACCGCCACCGCGCGCGCGACGCAGATGGCGGCTCCCGCCGCCGCCCGCCCGTTCGCCGAAGCGGCCATGGTCAATGCCGGCCACAAGCCCAAGGCGAGCAAGCCGAGCCTGTTCGAGCGCGTGACCGGCACCGGCCGCGCCCGTGACACCGCCCAGGAAGCGTCCCGCCCGTCCGAGCCGCCGGCCTTCCGCGTCCCGGCCCAGCCGACCGCGCAGCCGATGATGGCCGCTCCCGTCCCGCAGCCGGCCCCTGAGCCGGTGCAGGTCGCCATGCAGGCCCTCGCCGCCGCCCAGACTCCGGCGCCGATGCCCACGCCGGTCGCCCCGGCTCCGCAGCCCGCCCCGACTGCCCAGACCTCGCTCGGTCTCGGCCTCGGTGTCGATCCGGCGGACAAGCCGAAGGCGGCCAGCATGGACGATGACCTGCTCGACATTCCGGCGTTCCTCCGCCGGCAGGCCAACTAGCCTTGAAACGGGCGGTTCCCCACGTGCCCGCAACGCCGCGGAAAACCAGGGAATCGCCCGTAACATTCTGTAACAAACAGTGATTTTACGCTCCGGGGGACGGTCTTTATGTTCCCCGGAGCGAATTTTTTCCGGCCACCCGATTCCGGCATTGGTTCGTCCATTTTTAGTGACTGTGTTCGTTAGGAAGACCCCATGGGACAGATCGTCCGCCAGAAGACCTTGAAGAACGCCATCGGCTGCGGCGGCATTGGCCTGCACACCGGCGCCAAGGTTTCCATGACGCTGCTGCCCGCCGACGAGAACAGCGGCATCGTCTTCAAGCGCACCGACATTCACGGCGGCCAGACGGTCATCGCCGCCGATTGGCGCAATGTCACCGACTCGCAGCTCTGCACCGCCATCACCAAGGACGGCGCGACGATCTGCACCATCGAACATCTGATGGCCGCGCTCTCGGCCGCCGGCATCGACAATGCCGTGATCGAATTGAACGGCCCGGAAGTGCCGATCATGGACGGCAGCGCCGCGCCCTTCGTCTTCCTGATCGAATGCGCCGGCATCGTCGAGCAGTCGGCCCCGCGCCGCGCCGTCGTCGTCAAGAAGCCCGTCTCGGTCACCGTCGGCGACAAGCGCGCCGCCATCGAGCCCGGCGCCGGCTTCTCGATCGGCTTCGACATCGATTTTTCCAGCGCCGCCGTGCGTCAGCAGACGTTCTGCTTCGACCTCGTCGACGGCTCGTTCAAAAGCGACATCGCCCGCGCCCGCACCTTCGGCTTCGAGCATGAGGTCAGCGCGCTGCGCGCCCAGGGTCTGCTCAAGGGCGGCTCGCTCGAAAACGCCGTCGTCGTTAGCGGTGACAAGGTGCTGAACACCAGCGGCCTGCGTTACACCGACGAATTCGTGCGTCACAAAGTTCTCGACAGCGTCGGCGATCTCTACCTCGCCGGCATGCCCTTGATCGGCCATTTCCACGGCTCGCGCTCGGGCCACCGCATGAACCATCAGCTGCTGCAGGCCCTGTTCAACGACAAGAGCGCCCATGATGTCGTCGATCTCGACGACGATCTGCTGCGCATGGACATTCCGGCCGCCGCGACGCTGCCGATGATCGCCGGCGCCGCCAACCGCAAGAGCGTGGCGACGCCCATTCGTTAAAGAGTGGTCCGCTAAGTGCGAGACACGGATTCGAAAAAGGCCGGCGGAGCGATCCGTCGGCCTTTTTCGTGACCACACACAGCCTGAGCCGATTCAAACGAGCGTCCCTCTCGGGCTTCAGCCGAGCCGGCGCCGCGCCGGACCGCCAAAACCCCCTCGCAAGCTCTAACGGCCATCGTTTCCACTTGCTGGACAAGGGGTTAGAGCGGAGTCACGCGGCCAGCGCGCTTGTCGCCTGGCCACCGGAATGTGATATAGTCCACCCACCAGATTCTGCCGCGGCCCCATGGAAGGCGGCGGTCGTCCCGCTTTATTCGTGGTCCGCATCGAGATGCTCCTGCTCCGCCGCCTGTCCGCCACCCTCGCCGCCCCGCTCTTCGCCCTGTCGCTGGCTTTCGGCCTCGCCGCCTGCGGCTCGAGCGAACCCAAGGTCATGCCCGACCGGCCGGCCGAGGACATGTTCAACGAAGCCATGGGCCTGATGGACCAGGATGCGCCGGCCGACGCGGTCAAATTGTTCGACGAAGTCGACCGCCAGCATCCCTATTCGGTGTGGGCGACCAAGGCGCAGTTGCTCAATGCCTATGCCTATTACGAGATGAACCGCTACGACGAGGCGATCGCCGCGCTCGACCGCTTCATCTCGCTGCATCCCGGCAGCAAGGACATCGCTTACGCCTACTACCTGAAGGCGTTGAGCTTCTACGAACGCATTCCCGACATCACGCGCGACCAGTCGTTGACCAACCGCGCCCTGAACGCGCTGCAGGAAGTGGTTCGCCGCTTCCCCGACAGCAAATACGCCCGCGACGCGCGCCTGAAGATCGACCTCGCCTACGACAATCTCGCCGGCAAGGAAATGGAAGTCGGCCGCTACTACCAGAAGCGCAATCAGCCGCAGGCCGCCATCACGCGCTATCGCCGCGTCGTCGAGCTGTACCAGACGACCTCGCACGTGCCCGAGGCGCTGCATCGCCTGACCGAGTGCTACCTCGAAGTCGGCCTGACGCAAGAAGCGCAGACCGCCGCCGCCGTGCTCGGGCACAACTTCCCCGGCAGCGAGTGGTATCAGGACTCCTATCAGCTGATGACCGGCGCGCAGCTCGCCCCGGTGGAAAACAAAAGCTCGTGGATGAGTCGCACGTGGAATTCGGTATTCTGATCGGGTCATGCTGATCGCGCTTTCGATCCGCGACGTCGTCCTCATCGAGCGCCTCGATCTGGAGTTCGGCGCCGGGCTGAGCGTGCTGACAGGCGAGACCGGCGCCGGCAAATCGATCCTGCTCGACGCCCTCGGCCTCGCCCTCGGCGCGCGCGGCGAAGCCGGCCTGGTGCGGCGTGGCGCCGAAAAGGCCAGCGTCACCGCCGCATTCGATATCCCCGCCAAGCATCCCGCCCGCCAGCTGCTCGCCGACAACGAGATCGCCCCCTCGGGAGATGGCGAAGACACCCTGGTGCTCAAGCGCGTGCTGGGGACCGACGGCCGCAGCCGCGCCTTCATCAACGACCAGCCGGCCGGCGTCGGCCTGCTGCGCCAACTCGGCGACCTGCTCGTCGAGATCCATGGCCAGCATGACGCGCACGGTCTGTTGGATGCCGCCACCCATCGCGGCCTGCTCGATAGCTACGGCGGCCACGAGACGCTGCTGGCCGGCGTTCGCAAGGCTTACGAGTCCTGGCAGGCCTGCCGCAAGGCCGAAGACGACGCCCGCGCCGAGGCCGAAGCGGCCAGGCGCGACGAGGAATTCCTGCGCCACGCCCTCGGCGAACTCGATAAGATGGCGCCGCAGCCCGGCGAGGAAGCCACGCTCGCTGAACAGCGCAGCTTCATGCAAGGCGGCGCCAAACTGACCGAAAGCCTGCAGGCGGCGCTCAACGAATTGACCGAAGGACGCGCCGTGGTCAGCGCGCTCAATGCCGCCCATCGCCTGGTCGACCGCGCCGCGGCCAAGGCGGGCGACCGCCTTGCTGCCGCCCTGCAATCGCTCGCCGCCGCCACGGTGGAAGCCAGCGAAGCCGTCGCCCAGATCGAACTGGTGCTGGCCGATCTCGAATCCGATCCGCAGAAGCTCGAGCAGATCGAAGAACGCCTGTTCGCGCTGCGTGCGCTGGCGCGCAAGCACAACGTCGATGTCGATGCCCTCGGCGCTCTGCAGGCTGACATGGCCCGCAAGCTGGCCAGCATCGACGGCGCCGGCATGGATATCAAGAAACTCGCTGCCGCCACCGCCGAGGCGCGGGCCGCTTATGCCGCCGCCGCTGGCAAACTGGGCGAGGCGCGCCGCAAGGCCGCGGCCAAGCTCGACAAGGCGGTGAACAAGGAACTGGCGCCGCTCAAGATGGAGAAGGCGAGCTTCCGCACCACCATCGAGGCGATTCCTGAGGAGACCGGCGGACCAGATGGGCTAGACCGCGTCGCCTTCGAGGTCTCGACCAATCCCGGCGCACCGCCGGGCTCGCTGGCGAAAATCGCTTCGGGCGGCGAGCTGGCGCGCTTCATGCTCGCCCTGAAAGTCGCGCTGGCCGGGACCGGCGACGCCGCCGCCCTGGTGTTCGACGAAGTGGACGCCGGCATCGGCGGCGCGGTGGCCGACGCGGTCGGCGAACGATTGGCCCGCCTCGGCGTTGACGTGCAGGTGCTGGTCGTCACCCATTCGCCGCAGGTCGCGGCGCGCGGCCTGCATCACTGGCGCGTACAGAAGACCCAGGGCAAATCGACCAGCACCACGGTCGTAGCGCTCGCTGCATCCGAGCGCCGCGAGGAAATCGCCCGCATGCTCGCCGGCGCCCAGATCACCGACGAGGCGCGCGCCGCCGCCGACAAACTGCTCGCCGCCGGAGCGTAAGTTTTATGTCTTTCGATCCCAGCAAGATCGCCGTGAAGAAACTCGACCGCATGATGGCGGAGATGGAGCTTGCGCGGCTGGCTGCCGAGATCGCCGAGCACGACAAGCTTTACCACCAGGACGACGCGCCGCGCATCTCGGATGCTGATTACGACGCGCTGCGCCGCCGCAATACGGAGATCGAGGCGCGCTTTCCCGATCTCGCCCGCGAGGACAGCCCGACAAAAAAAGTCGGCGCCGCGCCGGCCGGCCGCTTCGCCAAGGTCCGCCACGCCAAACCGATGCTCTCGCTCGACAACGCCTTCGATCCCGAAGATGTCGACGGCTTTTTCACCCGCGTGCGGAAATTTCTCGATCTGCCGAGCGATACGGCGGTGGAAATCGTCGCCGAGCCCAAGATCGATGGCCTGTCCATCTCGCTGCGCTACGAAAAGGGCCGCTTCGTGCAGGGCGCCACGCGCGGCGACGGCGTCGAGGGCGAAGATGTCACGCCGAATCTCCGTACCATCAAGGACATTCCTGAGCGCCTAACCGGCGACGTGCCCGACGTGATCGATATCCGCGGCGAGATCTACATGCTGCGCGAGGATTTCCTAGCGCTCAACGAGGCGCGGGTGAAGGCCGACGAGCCAGTCTTTGCCAACCCGCGCAACAGCGCCGCCGGCAGCCTGCGGCAGATCGA
>CANJIM010000075.1 GCA_947474495.1 Rhodospirillaceae bacterium | reverse complement strand
GCAACTTGCCGGCCCTGTGCCAGCAGCACATCGACCTGCCGTAACTTCGCAACAATCTCTTCAGCTGTATGCCGCTTCCTTGCCATTGGTCCTATCCTCCTTGTCAAAATCATACTTCAGGGAGGACCACTTCAAAGGGGGCAGATCAGGTCCCATTAGTGACGAAAACGTGAACCGGAGGAAGTTTACCCTAATTCTGGCCGAGGCGACGAAAGCGGGCAGCGCTGGGCGCTCTTCATTGCATAGTAATAAGCACTAAAACGTTACGTTCCAGGGTAGCCCCAAACATTGTCGGGCTTCCCGGCGCATAGGGACGCGGATGGTTAGGGGCCGACATCGTCGTGATGCGCGGGTGCCCAGATTACGTGAGAGTCGATCTGGATTTTAATGACCGCGCGGGAGGCCTGGTCGCGGGCCGCGATCTCGGCGCGGTGGGCGTCATTGGCCTGCTTTTGGATATAAAGTAGGTCGGAAAGATCGATGGCGCCCAACTGATACCCGCGCTGCGTCCGCGCTGCGGCCTCGGCCGCGCTGCGGGCCGAAGTGGCCATGCTGGTCCAGGCCGCGATGCGGGTACGCACGTCAGATACGTCGGCGTCGGCGATGGCTTGAATGGCCCTGCGCACCTCGGCTAGATCGTACTCGGCCGCAGTGGCCTCGGCCGACGCACGCTGGGCCCCGGCGCCGCGGTATCCCCACCCCAACGGCACAGAGAGCGAGACACCCACGCCCCGTTCGAGTCCGCCGCGCTCTCGAAACACACGCACGCCTACCGTGGGATCGGGAATGCGATCGGCGCGCGCACGGTTGGCCACGACGGACAGGCGCTGCGCTTCGCGCTCGGATGCGCGGATTTCGTGACTGCGTTCAATGACGAGCGTGCGCAAAACCTCGACGTCCTGTACGGGCAACTGGGGGTCTGCGAGCGGGGGCGGCTCGGCGCTGAGCGGGATTTCGGGGAAGATGGCGGCCAGCGTCACGCGCGCTTTTTCCAGCAGCGAGCGCGATTCCGCGAGTTGCGCTTCCACCACTGCACGGGCCGCGCGCGCCTGATCGAGATCGATCTGGGCTGCATCGCGCAAATCCTTGCGCCGTTCGACGGCCGTAAGCGCCGCGTCCTGATTGGTAAGCGCCTGCGTGTCCCTGCGCACGAACTCGCCGGCCTGCAGCCAGTCGTGCCAGCGTTCCGACAGAAGCAACGCCGCCTGATGGCGCATGTCCTCGCTTAAGTTCTCGGCCACATCGATGCCGAGCGCGCCCGCCTTGCGGTCGAGGTCAGCCTTGCCCGGCAGGCGTACGATACGCGACAGGGTGGCATCGCTTTCATCGAACCGGCCCTCGCGTTCCACCGTCCGGCGGGAAAAGGCGCCGGAGAGAATAAATTCATGGGAGCCGACGCGCAGCATGTCCGCGTTCGCACGTGCCGCATTGATGCGAGCCTGTCCGGCGGCGACGGCCGGATAGGAGTCGAGCGCCCGATCGACGTCTTCGTTGGACGGAAAGCCCAGCGGCAGGACTTGCGCCCGCGCCGCGCAGGACACCAACAACAGAGCCACGCCCGCACATCCAAACCTGCTCATGCGATCCTCCCACGGGCCAGAACGGCCGTCATCTGCCAGCGCACCGGATGGGCGCGGCGCCCGGAGGCGACGGCGGCGATGAGTTCCTCGGCCTGCGTGCGCGGCACCACGACGTCGATGGCGGCCCGCGCCAACGTGCCCATGACCTGTTCCGTTACATCGGCGTCTTCAAAGTCGCGGCCGTGGACGGTCTCGGCGCGCACCTGCACGGGCTGACCGGAGAGCGTGCGCAGCGTGTTGGCAACGGTGTCCGCTTCGCGCGTGACGCAATGAAAGGTGAGCAGAACCTCATCCATGAGCGGTCACCTCGGTGTCCACGCCATCCTCGAGCGGGTTGGTCACGATGTCTTCTTTGCCTTCGCCGAAGCGGGCGAAGAGGATTGGCAGAAGAACAAGCGTGAGCAACGTCGAGGTCACAAGCCCTCCGATGACAACGATGGCGAGCGGACGTTGGATTTCAGACCCCGGGCCAGTGGCGAATAACAGCGGCACCAGGCCGAAGGCCGTGATGCTTGCCGTCATAAGCACAGGGCGTAGGCGGCGCTCAGCGCCGAGCTTCACTGCTTCAAAGAGACTGTATCCCTCGGCCCGCAGCTGGAGGAAATAAGCCACCATTACAAGACCGTTCAGCACGGCGATGCCCAGGAGCGCGATAAAGCCGACCGACGCCGGTACGGATAGATATTGTCCCGACACCCACAGGGAAACGATACCGCCGACAATGGCGAAGGGAATGTTGAAAAGGATGATGACCGACGCGCGCAGCGACCTAAGGGTTCCGTAGAGAACAACCAAGATCAAAAAGAGTGCTGCGGGAATCACAAGCAGGAGTCGCGCCGAGGCTCGCTGCTGGTTCTCGAACTGGCCGCCCCAAATCATGGTGTAGCCTGACGGGAGTTTGATCTTTTCGGCCACGGCGGCCTTGGCGTCGTCGACATAGCCTACAAGATCGCGCCCCGAGACGAAGGCCTGCACGAGCGCGTAGCGCTGTCCGTTCTCGTGATTGATGCGCACAGGCCCCTCGATGGATTCGATTCTTGCCATATCGCTGAGCCGCGCCAGCGTGCCTGAGGGCGTACGCAGCTGGACGTCGGCGAACAACGCCGGGTCGTTGCGCACGTCCTCGCCGCCGCGGATCACGACAGGCGTGCGCCGCTGACTCTCGATGATGACGCCGGCGGGAATGCCTTCGACCTGGCCGCGCAAGGCCTGCACGAGGTGGTCGATAGGCATGCCGAAGCGGCCGGCCGCCACGCGGTCGATGTCGAGCTGGAGATAGTCCACGGTGTCGTTGGCTGCGGTCATGACTTCGGATGCGCCCGGCACAGCGGTCAAGACCGTCTGGAGTTCGCCGGCGAGGCCCGACAGCTTCGCGTTATCGGGGCCAAATATCTTCACGGCGAGATCGCCGCGGGCGCCGGTCAGCATCTCGGAAACACGCATTTCAATTGGCTGGGTGAACGAGGCTTCGATGCCCGGCATGGTCTCCATGACCTTGCGGAGTTCGTCGACAATGAAATCCTTATCGCCGCGCCACTCGGATGCGGGTTTCAAGGCCATAAAGACGTCAGTCTCGTGGAACCCCATGGGATCGAGCCCGATCTCGTCGGATCCCATACGGGAGACGACCTCGGTCACTTCGGGCACCGCCTGCATTATCGCGCGCTGGATCGCCGTATCTCCAGCTGCCGAGTGCGCGAGATTGATGGAGGGCAATTTCATGGTCTGCATGACGATGCTGCCTTCGTCCATCGAGGGCATGAAAGTCTTACCCATGAAAAGATAAGCGACGACCGCCACAGCCAGACCCGCCGCCGAGGCGCCGTAGACCACGTGCTTCCTGTCGAAAGCCGCTGTCAGCAATCGGCGGTAGGCGGGCGTTATCTTGCGCATGATCCAGGGTTCGCCGTGGCCACCGCTCTTCAGTCCGTAGGACGCCAGTACCGGTACCAGGGTGAGCGCGATCACCAGAGATCCCACGAGTGCAAAAACAATGGTGAGCGCCACCGGGGCGAATAACTTGCCTTCTAGTCCCTGGAGGGAAAGCAACGGAAGGAAGACCAGCGCGATGATGATGATTCCGGCCGAGACTGGCACGATCACTTCGTTCACCGCACGGAATACCACGTTCAACCGCGGGCGTTCCTGTTTGTGGGCGTGGTCGTGCTCAAGCCGCTCGACGATATTCTCGACCACCACCACCGCGCCGTCGACGAGCATCCCGATAGCGATGGCCAGGCCGCCCAGGCTCATGAGATTAGCTGAGAGGCTCGTCGCCCCCATCAACAAAAATGTGATGAGTGCCGCCATGGGTAAGGTGGTTGCCACGATGGCTGCGGCGCGCCAGTCGCCCAGGAAGATAATGAGCAGTACGACCACGAGGACGGTAGCTTCAATCAGCGCTTCTTCGACGGTGCTGACGGCGCGCACGATGAGATCGGAGCGATCATAGAAGACATGCACGCTGGTGCCGGGCGGGAGAGCGCTCTTGATATCGGCAAGGCGCGCCTGCACGCCGGCCACCACCTGCCGGGCGTCGGCGCCACGCAACGCCACAACCAACCCTTGCACGGCTTCTCCTTTGCCGTCCTTGGTCACCGCGCCGTAGCGTGTGAGGCTGCCGATTCCGACCTTGGCCACGTCGCCCAAGCGGATGACATTGCCGCTGTGAGTGGCGAGTACCATGCTCTCAAGATCTTCCACCGACTGCGCGGCGCCCACGGCGCGCACGATCAAGGCTTCCTCGCCTTCGATCAAACGCCCCGCGCCGTCGTTACGGTTGCTGCTTTCGACGCCTGCGCGCAATTCATCGAACGTCATTCCGACGCTGCTCATGGCGAGGGGATCGGGCCTGATCTCGAAGGTGCGGACCAATCCGCCGAGCGCGTTGACGTCGGCAACGCCGGGCACGGTGCGCAGCGCCGGACGGATGGTCCAGTCGAGCAGCGTGCGCTTCTCGGAAAGGCTGAGCGGCCCCTCGATGGTGAACATGAACATTTCCGACAGCGGCGTCGATGTTGGTGCGAGGCCGCCGGAGACGGTATCGGGCAGATCAGCCATGATTCCGGACAATCGTTCATTGACCTGGCTGCGTGCCCAGTAAATGTCGGTGCCGTCTTCGAAGTCGATGGTGATATCGGCGATTGCGTATTTCGCCATGGACCGGAGCACCGCCTGGCGCGGAATGCCCAGCATCTCCATCTCGATGGGCGCGATGACGCGGGTCTCGACTTCTTCCGGTGTCATGCCCGGCGCCTTGAGGATGATTTTCACCTGGGCTTGAGCAATGTCGGGATATGCGTCGACTGGTAGCCGTAAAAAAGCCCAAAGTCCGATGCCCGCGACGACGAGCGAGAGAACGACGACGAACAGGCGGGAGGACAGCGAGGTCGCGACCAAGGTGCGGAGCATCTGGGCTTACTTCGTCAGCGCGAGCGATTTGAGTTCGCTTAAGCCCGAGATCGCCACCTGCTCGCCCCGCTTCAAGCCGGCGATCACGACGGCCTGGTCGCCCACCATGCCGACAGTGGTGACTTTGCGCACGGAAAGACCGCCGTCGACTTGCCCGAACACCACGGCCACACCGCCAATGTCGGTGATTGCGGCGCGGGGAACCGCCACCGCACCAGCGGGCGCAGGAACAAACACCGACGCCATGATCGTGCGTCCTGCGACCACGCCGGACCCCGGCGCAATGGTCGCCTTGAGGGTCGCCGAACGTGTGTCGGGCTGAATGGCCGTCCCCGCGGAGGTCACTCTAGCCTTGATACCGCCGCCGATGTCGACCCGCATGCCAGCGGCGATTTTTCCCACCAGCCGCTCGGGGATCTGCGCCTGCACTTCATAGCGATCGACGGCATCGACGACATACGGCGCGACCATTCCTTCGATTGGCTCGCCCGCTTGGATCTGAGCCCGCGCGACCATGCCGTCCATGGGCGCCGTGAGCGAATAGGTGCCCTTCGCGCCGTCGGCATTCACTGCGGCGAGGATGCGCGACTTTTCCTCGACCTCCGCGCGCGCCTGTGCAAGTTCCGAATCGGCTTCCTCGGCGCGTGCGCCGGCAACTATGCCTTCCAGGGCAAGTTGCTTCTGCCGTGCGGCATTGGATTGCGCCACCGCGAGGCGAGCCTTAGCCTGTGCAAAACCCGCCGCAAGAGTTAGGATCTCGCGGCTGGCGACGACCGCCAGCACTTGGCCACGGCGCACATAGTCGCCCTCGGCAACCATGGTCTGGATCACGGTGCCGGGAAATGTCGCCGCGACGGCGACGCGCGCATTGGGCGGCGGCGCGATGACGCCCGGCAGTATGGCCAGCAGATATTCCGTTGCCTCAGTGGCCGCGCCGAATCGCAGGCCAAGGCCTTTGATCCGCGCAGCATCTACCTCAAGACGATCCGCGATATTCGACTCGTCTGCTGCGCGTGCAGATCCAGTCCACATCCAAAGCGCCGCGATTGCGGCCAAAACGATCCTTTCATGGTGTATCATTCATTCCTCATACCGCAGATTTCTGACAGGACCCTGACAGTCTTTGTCAGCTTCTGTTCAGGAATGCGGCTTAGAATGAGTTTTACCGAAGAGACGCCCAGCGCATGCGGATCCTAATTGTCGAGGACGAGACTGAACTCGCGAAGCGCCTGGTGGCGAATTTGAATCGCCACGACATGACGTGCGAGTGGCTAGAGTGCGCCGAGGATGCAAAATCGTTTGCCCTTGAAGGATTCGACGCCATGGTCATCGACCTGGGCCTGCCCGGCATGAGCGGGCTTGAGCTGATCCGTTTCCTACGCGAGCGCAACGTGCGCATGCCAATCCTGATTTTTACCGCGCGCAGCAGCTGGCAGGAAAAAGTCGCGGGCCTGAACGCGGGCGCCGACGATTATCTTGTGAAACCGGTGCATATAGAAGAACTGGCGGCGCGGTTGCGCGCGCTAGCGCGCCGCGCTGCGGGCCACTCGGAGGAGCGCCTCACATGCGGCGCGCTGGCGCTGGATACGGCCGAGAAGCAGGTTTACCTTGACGGTGCGCCCGTTGCCGTCACGGGGAGCGAATACCGCCTTCTCGCGATATTCATGCACAAACCGCGCCAGACATTCTCCGCCTCTGAAATTCTCGATCACCTGTACACGCTGGACGAGGAGCGGGATTCTAACACCGTCGAGGTTCTGGTGGGCCGGCTGCGGCGCAAGGTCGGGCGCGAGCGGATACTGACCGTGCGCGGCCTCGGGTACCGATTGCAGGCCTGATGCCATGTTGACTCTGAAGAGCCTCCGGTTCCGTTTTCTGTTCGCCGCCTTCCTGTGGGTGAGCGTTGCTACGCTCACTGCAGGGTTCGTCATCTCGGGCCTTTATCGCACCCACCTGACCCAGACTTTCAGTGATGAGCTCGATATTCACCTGATCGAACTGGTGCGTCTGGCCGACACCGACGCCGATGGTCGCCCCATGCTGGACCGGCCGCTGTCCGACCCGCGCTTCCAGGAGGTTGGCTCGGGCTTTTACTGGCAAATCGAACGCGACGGCCATGAGACCGTGAAATCCGCGGCGTTGGGCGACAAGAGGCTCGACGGGCGCTTCGCGCGCGGCCTGCAGGAGAAGATGGGCTGGATCGACGGTCCCCATGGCGAGGTGATGGAGTGCGGCATCTCGGCGCCGTCGCGCATCGGAGGCCCGCCATTGCGATTCTCCATCGCCGCGGAGCGCCGCCTGCTGGAAGAGATCGTTGGCAGCTTCAACAGGGACTTGGCTATTTCGCTGAGCGTGTTCGCGGCGCTGATGCTGGTGGGCGCAACATTGCAAACGCAGTATGGCCTGCGCCCGGCGCAGCGGATCGCCGACAACATCGAGGCTCTGCGCCTGGGCAATGCCGAGCGCCTGCCGTCGGACGTGCCTGAGGAGTTCAGCACCATCGTCTCGCGCCTCAACACGCTCTTGGACGCGCAAGCGGCCCTGGTGCAGCGGGCGCGCGTAGAAGCCGGCAACCTTGCCCACGGCATGCGCACGCCGCTGGCGCTGATCGGTGATGAGGCCGAGCAGTTGGCGCGCCGTGGCGAAATCTCCACGGCGAAATTCATCCAGACCCAATGCCGGAAGATCAGCCGCCAGGTGGACTATCACATGATGCGCGCGAGCGCGGCCGGAAGCCGGTTGACGGGATACGTCGCTAAGGTGCCGGCCCTGGCGCAGCAGATCGTCACCGCCATGCAGCGCCTGCATTCCGACCGGCGGTTGACGTTCATGGTTGATATCCCCTCGGCCACCACGGCGAACTGCGACAAGGGCGACCTCTCGGAGATTCTGTCCAACCTCATCGACAATGCCTGCAAATGGGCGGCCCACACCATCGCCATCTCCGCGCGCCACATCGATGACGGCGTGGTCATCGATGTCGTCGACGACGGCCCCGGCATCGCTGGCGAGATGCGCGCTAAGGTGTTCGATGTGGGCGCGCGCCTGGACGAGAGTAAAGCGGGCCGCGGGTTAGGTCTTGCGATCTCGCGCGATCTGGCGCGGCTTTACGGCGGCGATCTGGAACTAAAAGATTCGCCAACCGGGGGATTGCTCGCGCGTCTTCACCTGCCTGATGCCGGTGGTGCACGGGCACACCACGGCGATGCGGTGAAGTAGGGCTGCGGCGCTTTAACCCAAGCGAGGGCTAAAAGTCTTGCTGCGCTTTGGCCTGCTGCCGGTGTACGAAGACACGGAGACTACGTGTCAACATGGAACCGGCAGCCGGCCAGGTTAGAGCTTGCCACAACTAGCGCCACCAACGACATTGTCGCGCATGCCCAACGTCCTGTGCTTCACTAAGACTGCGTGCATAACGTAGAAGACCGGACTGTTTCAGCATGTGATGATCTCGGATCGCGCAAAATCCGGTACCGTCCGGGCTGTCTGGGTATTCGGACCGCACCGCTCAGCCGAAAAACCCGGATTAGCCGGCCGGAATTTCTGGACCAGTCGGAGTTTTGCGGCCCAGATTTCTTGCCGTCGCCGAAAACTCCGAGAATTTCGAAAGCCTAATCCCGGATTATCCGGATTTAAGCCGACAAACTCCGAGGCTATCGACCGGTCCCAGACCGAAACCGGCCGGAGTCTGGCCGCAATTTCCGGAATTTCGGTCCGGGAAATCCGAAAATCCGACCGGAGAAAACGGGAAGTTTCCGAATAAGAACCGGACTTTTCCGGATAAGTCCGCCGACCTATTCCCAGCACGCGGGGCGTTCGATTAATACCTGAAAAGGCTCCTGCGAGATCGCATGCCGAACAGCTCCGCGCCCGTAAGCGGCGGACGGCAGCTTCCCAACGGTTCACCCACGTCCAAATGTCGGAAAGTTTCCCGGCTAATCCGGAAAGGCTATTGCCTAAAGGCTAGGGCCGTGGCTGTAATCGCATCGTCTCCGCACCGCGTTTTTTCCAGCGGCAACTGAAACGGAGACTTCCATGCCCAAAAATTCCCCGGCTAACGATGACATAGGCCTGGGTAGCGTACACAGCCCGGCACAAATATACGTGCCCGAGACCGGTAGCGCTGGAGCTCGTAAGACGTGGGAGCCGATCCTCGTCATCACAAATCTGCCCGATAGTCTTCCTATCCTGCCCGCAGAGATCGCCTTGCTTGAAACCTATTGGGGCGCGATCCTCGACCTTATGGCCGTTAACGACAACGAACCGAGTTAGGAAAGAGCCGCACACATGACCATGCGCGCCGCCGTCTATCTTCGCGTATCGACCAAGAAGCAAGCCGAACGCGATTTATCCATCCCCGACCAACGGCGACAGATCGAGACCTTTTGCACAGCGCAAGGATTGAAGGTGGTCGCGGAGTATGCCGACCTTGGCGTAAGCGCGAGATCAGACCGCCGCCCAGAGTTTCAGAGAATGTGCGCTGCCGCGGAGTCGAAGCAAAAACCCTTCGACGTGGTGGTCGTTTATAACTGGTCACGATTCTTCCGCGATGCGGCTCAATCCATCACCTATCAGCGTGAGTTAGAAAAACGCGGCGTTGTCGTGCGCGCCGTTACTCAGGACGTCGGCAACGACGCCTCGGGTAAACTCATGCGCACGATTCTCGCTGGCACCGACGAACACATGAGCGCCATGATCGGCGACCGCACCTTAGGTGGAATGGAAGAAAATATCCGTCAGGGCTTTGTGAACGGTATTCCGCCTTACGGATACCGCGCCGTTGTGGTGGAACAACGCGCCGACAAGGTGAAGAAGCGCTTCGAGCCAAATCCAAAGGAAGGCGACATCGTTCGCCTGATCTTCAGACTATTCGTACACGGCGACGGTGAGGCCGGTCCTCTCGGTATTAAGTCCATCGTCGAATATCTCAACGGTAAGGGATATCGCCAGCGCCAAGGCAAGGCGTTCAACGTCAAGTATGTTCATCTCATGCTCAGCAACATGGCGTATGTGGGCAGCTATTGCTGGAATAAAACAGACAGCCGCACGCGCCAAGCCAAGCCCGAAAGCGAGTGGATCAGAGCAACGATTCCGGCGCTGGTATCGGAGGACTTGTTCGATGCCGTACAGAAGCGCCTAAAGCGCAATAATCCGAAAGTCATGCCGCCTCGTTCCGTCAACACGCCGATCCTTCTAAGCGGCCTGATCAAGTGTGGGCATTGCGGCGGTAACATGACGCGCGGCGCGGGGAAAACCCCTCAATATCGGTATTACATCTGCTCCAATAAGCTCCGCAAAGGGGCCACGGCTTGCAAAGGGCAGTGGATACCTATGGCCAAGGTCGATGAGGCGGTCACCGAGGGATTGATCGCGCACGTGCTGCAAGCGCCTCACCTCACCGAACTGGTTCGACGGCTACAAAAGCAAACTTCGAAAAGTCGCGGCGAAAACGCTGACGCTCGCCTTGCTCTTCAGCGCGATCTAAAGCGCGTTCAAGGCGAAATTGATAACCTCATAAATGCTGTCGCATCGGGAATACTGGAGCGCGATGATTCAGTGCGCGCTCAGATCGACCGGCGAAAGGCTGAGGGCAATGAAATTAAGCGGCGCATGGCCGCGTTGGACCGTGAAGGAGCAATTCCCTTGACCGGCCTGACCAACCAGAAAATCGAGCGGTTTGCCCACGCCCTGGCCCAACTCCTGAGAACGGGCAATCCGGCGTTTCGTCGCGCGTACATGCGGCTGTTTATTGACGACATAGAGGCCAAAGACGGCGAATTGAGACTTACGGGCTCTGAGGACGCGTTGGCCGCCGCAGTCGCCAACGGCGAGAAATTGGCCGAAGGCGGAGTTCACGCTTTTGTACACGAATGGCGTCCCAAATGTCCGCCGGTCGTGCGCGGCAGCGGAACCGGCATATACGACTATTCCGCCACCAGCGCCCGCGCGCGCCGCGGTTGGCAATAAAGTAGAATAGTCACTCCTACGCGTTATATGCGGAAATGGTGGTATATGCCGTTTCCCCAGCTCAATTACCGCTTTGATCGACCCCGCTGTCAAAGTCCTCTATGATTTCGCACTGAGCGTTGCGTCCGGGCTGATCACCGCGCAGAGCAACGCCGACATACATGTGCTTTGGATCATTGCGCGAGCTACCCCGCCTTCCTCTTCTCACGCCAGGCATAGCCGTCAGCAGGTTTCGCCCAAACCATGTTTTTGATCCGATGTGCGCGCCGTTTTCCGCGCACCAGCTTTTCCAAGCGTCGAATATCACATCCTTGTCGATCTCAAGCCCACTGCCCACGTCGCAGCGGTCGCGTACAAATGCCTTGATCGGGGAGCCTAGCATCTCGAGTTCTTCGACCGCTTCTTTTGAAGCTTCGGGCTGAATAAAATAACCGCGCTGCATCAAACGCTGATACCCAACCAGCCCCCAAAGCAGAATTCCGGATGACTCCGCTAAAAGTTCATCGGTAAGGTCGTGTTTTTCTTTTCCGTAAAACGAATTCGGGAACAGGAACAGCAGGAACCGCCCAACGAGGGAGCTTGATTCATCATTCAAGGCAGGGAGTTCATTCGTGTAGATCATGAAGCGTGTTGGCAGTCGCCCGGTCCAGTGTTCGCGATGCTTGCGATCAACGGTCAATTGGTCTTCGCCGGATATCGAGAGTAACCTTTCTGTTACGGATGTTTTGTCAGTGCGACTTCCGATGCGTGCATCGCTAATGACAGCCAGTGGCTTTGTGATCAACGGCTCCATCCCGAAGTTCTGGCCAAGTGAACTCATTGTTGGGCCGGCCACGGAATCGCGCCCGAGGAGAGCGGTGTGGACGCGTGCGCATGTGCCTTGCCTTCACCGCGCGCAAAAACCCTGCCGATTATAGTGCTGACCGGAGACAGCAATACTGCGACCTATAAGAAGATCGCTGTAAACGGGGTTTCAAGTTATTTCCTCAAGCCGATTTCGGTCGATATGCTTCGCAGGGGGGTCGAACGAGCGGTAATGCCTTCGGTCGCGCAATTGAATGCCGGAGACTAAATTGTGTCTTAACGTCGAAGGCCCCCTGCGGTGAGCGGTCGCTCGCAGGACCAACTGTTCCTGATATTGTAAAAGTCTATACGTTGGGCCAAAAGGGTAGCGCGTACAGTCAAACGCTCGCGCGCTGATTGGCCGATGTGCGCAATTATTGCGGCCTTGGGCCGGTGCGGGCAGGCCGCGCGTTAACGATGCAGCTAGAGATAATGGGAGGCACCTCATGGCCGACATGGCGAACAAAATTGCATGGCGTCGAGACCTTGGCCTTGCCATGTTGGCGATATTGTCCGTGACTACGGCATCGGTCGTGGGCCAAGTTGCCACCTTCCCAAATCTTGCGCCCTGGTATGCAGGACTTACCAAGCCGTCTTTCAATCCTCCCAACTGGATTTTTGCCCCAGTGTGGACGACGCTATTCATGCTGATGGCATTTTCTGTGTGGCGAATATTACGATTATCTACGTCGATTTCTGGGCGTCGACGAGCGCTGATCCTTTTCTTCATTCAGCTCGTGCTGAATGCCTCGTGGTCATGGATGTTCTTCGCTGCCAACAATCCATTGTTTGGCCTGATTAACATCGTTCCGCAATTTTTGATCATTCTCGTGACTGTGCATGCGTTCTATCGCCTCGATCGACTAGCCGCTTGGGGTTTAGTACCGCTGGCGGCATGGGTTGCTTTTGCAAGCGTTCTGAATTTCGCGATCTGGCAATTGAACGGCTAACTCAATTCGCTCACGTCGGGGTAGGATGCTGGAGGGATGTCGAAGGTTTCTTTTCTCATCGATGACCTTAGCCGTCAGGCACCCATAGCCACAATCGGAACGCACTGGCTGCTTATTACTGATCAAGTGATGGGCGGGGTTACCGAGGGGACCATGACGCGCGAGGTCATATTCGGCCGACTTGCCATTCGGATGCGAGGAGAGGTCAGCCTTGAGAACAATGGAGGCTTCGTCCAAATGGCGCTTGATCTCGCCGCCAACAATGATGGGATCGATGCCAGCCACTGGCGGGCTATAGAACTTGACGTCTATGGTGGTGATCAGGAGTACGGAGTGCATCTGCGAACCACCGAACTGACCCAGCCTTGGCAATCTTACCGGCAGAGTTTTCAGGCGCTCTCACACTGGCAGACGGTTAGGCTGCCATTCGACAGGTTTAGCGCGCACCGAACCGAGATTCCACTCAACCTCCGCCAATTACGTCGATTGGGTATAGTGGCGATTGGACGAGCGTTTTCGGCCGACTTGGCACTCGCCGGTGCTCGGTTCGTGGTTTGACAGCCTATTAAATCGCTCAGTGGTTAGGCCCCGGTAGGCGATACGACCGCTCGCCGCAGAAACGCCTACAGCGCCAGAGAATGTGTAGGCGCCGTTCAAAGTCGCGTGGCGCCGAGACCGTCACTGTGCGGCGTCAGCGCCTATGAGACAGAATTGGGGTGGTGAGTAAGGGAGGGTTTTGGTCTCATCGCAGTGACGGAGGAACGAAGATGAGATCAAAACCCATGAACTCGAAGGCCCCAGCTGAGCGGGTGCTGAAGGACATTCGCCG
>CANJIM010000074.1 GCA_947474495.1 Rhodospirillaceae bacterium | reverse complement strand
CTACGGCACGCATGGCAGCACTTATGGCGGCAATCCGCTGGCCATGGCGGTCGGCAACGCAGCGCTCGACATTATTCTCAGCGACGGTTTCCTCGCCAATGTCGTGCGCATGGGCGAGCTGCTGGAGAAGCGCTTCAAGGCCGTCTCGGCCGCCCATCCCAAGGTGTTCGGCGGCGTGCGCGGCATGGGCCTGATCCGCGGCTTCGAATGCAAAATTCCCAATACCGACGTGGTCGCGGCGCTGCGCAAGCATGGCATGCTGGTCGTCGGCGGCGGCGATAATGTGATTCGTCTGCTGCCGCCCTTGATCATCGACGAAAGCCATATCGAGCACGCCGCTGAGATCATCGATCTCGCCTGCCGCGATCTGGAGGCCTGAGATGGCAATCGCCAAGGCCATCATCGGCGGCAAGGATTCCTCGCGGGCGACCGCGAAGGGCAAGCCGCGCCATTTCCTCGACCTCAAGGACTTTGACGGCGCGACGCTGCGCCGCATGCTGGATTGGGGCAAGGCCTACAAGGCCGGTGGTTCGCCGGCGGGGACGAAGCCCTTGGCCGGCAAGACCATCGCGTTGGTCTTCGAGAAGCCCTCGACCCGCACGCGCGTCTCCTTTGAAGTGGCGATGCGTCAACTGGGCGGCGACGTCGTCATTCTTGGCCAGGCGGATTCGCAGCTCGGCCGCGGCGAGACCATCGCCGACACGGCGCGGGTGCTGTCGCGCTATGTCGACGCCATCATGCTGCGCACGGTGAGCGAAAAGCATCTGATGGAGATGGCCGAGCATGCCACCGTGCCGGTGATCAATGGGCTGACGGACCATAGCCATCCCTGCCAATTGATGGCTGATCTGATGACTCTGGAAGAGCGCAAGGGCCCGCTCGCCGGCAAAATCGTCGCCTGGCTCGGCGACGGCAACAATGTCGCCGAATCTTGGATCCATGCCGCGGCGCGCTTCGGCTTCACGCTGCGCTTGGCCTGCCCGGCGTCCTGCAAGCCGCCCGAGGCTGTCCTGGCTTGGGCGCGCAAGGAGAAGGCCGACGTACAGATCGGCAATGACGCGATGACGGCCGCGCGCGGTGCCGATTGCCTGGTGACGGATACCTGGTTGTCGATGTCGAGCGGCAACGCCCCCGATCTCGATCGCGAAGCGCGGCTCGCCGCGCTGGCGCCCTATCGGATCGATGAGCGCGTCATGGCCGCCGCCAAGCCCGACGCCATTTTCATGCATTGCCTGCCGGCGAACCGCGATCGCGAGGTGGCGGCAGCCGTCATCGACGGGCCGCAGTCGGCGGTGTGGGACGAGGCGGAAAACCGCATCCATGCCCAGAAGGGCATTCTGCATTGGTGTCTCGCCCAAGGCTAAGTCCCTGAGGCGAGGCCGTTCCGGCGACTGAATCTTGTCTGGGGCTTGAAACCCCCAGCGGCGCGCGCCATTTGCGCCCTTCATCTGTCCGTCATTTAGGTTCCCATGACCGTTTCTCCGCCCGCCGGCGATCTCATCCAACCGTTTCAAGTCGAGCGCTACGGCCTGCGCGGCCGCCTCGTGCGGCTCGGCGCGGTGGCCGACGACGTGCTCGGCCGCCACGATTACCCGGAGCCCGTCGCCGTCATGCTCGGCCAGATGATGGCCGTGGCGGCTTCGTTGGCCGGCGCGCTCAAATATGACGGCGTCTTCACCCTGCAGGCCCAGGGCAATGGGCCGATCCGGCTGATGGTCGCCGATGTCACCAGCAACGGCGACATGCGCGCCTATGCCCAATTTGATGCGCTCCAGGTCGCCCAGCTGCAGGCGATGGGCACCGGCGGGGTCTCGGTGCCGCAATGGCTCGGCGTCGGCCATCTTGCCTTCACCGTCGATCAGGGGCCGGATACCGAGCGCTATCAGGGCATCGTCGATCTCTTCGGCATGACCCTGGCCGAATGCGTGCACCATTACTTCCGCCAGTCCGAACAGATCGAGGCGGCGTTGAAAGTCGCCGTCGAGCATGACCCTGCCGCTAAGACCGGGACCGGCTGGCGCATCGGCGCGCTAATGATGCAGCGCGTGCCGGGAACCGGAGGCATCGACGAAGACGGCGCGCCGATGCCCGCCAGCCCCTACGACGAGGACGAGCGCGAGGAGGGATGGCGCGAGGCCGTCATCCTGATGGGGAGCGCCACCAGCGCGGAACTCACCAGCGACGAGATCGGCCCCAACAGCCTGCTCTATCGCCTGTTTCACGAGCCCGGCGTGCGCGTCTTCAAGACCATGCGGTTACAATCGGCCTGCCGTTGTTCGCAGGACCGCGTCGCGACGATGCTGCGCTCGTTCCCGAAAGACGAGGTCGCCGAAATGAAGGTCGACGGCAAGGTCGAGGTGAAGTGCGAATTCTGCGGCCGCGATTACCGCTTTGACCAGCCGGCGCTTGACCGGCTGTTCGCCGCAGGCTCCGCTGCGGAATAGCGGCGGCGGCCACGGCTAGATTGCAGTTTGCCGCGCTCCGGGCGACAATGTGCGCCGCCACTTGATCGCTGAGCCAGTCACGGAGTCCGCCCTATGACGATGACCCTTTCTTCGCTCGCACGCGGCGCGATCGCCGCTGGCCTGTTGGCAGTTGCGGCCTGCTCGACGCCGCAGCAGTCGCAGACCTACCCTGAGCTGACCTACGGCCATAACGGCGTGATCAACCTCGACGTGGCGCGCATCGAATTCACCAATGCCTACCAGCCGCCACTGCGCCCGCCCAACGTCGAGCACACCGCGCCGGCCAATCCGAGCGTCGTGATGGAGCGCTGGGTGCGCGATCGCCTGCGCGCCACCGGCGTGACCGGCGAAGCGCGGGTCGTGCTGCGCGACGCCAAGATCATCGAAACCCGTCTGGCGGTGCAAGGCGGCCTGCGCGGCGCTTTCACCACCGAACAGGGCTATCGCTACGACGCCAATATCGAGGTGGAGATCCAACTGCGCGATGCCGGCAACGTGCAGCGCGGCTTCGCCAAGGCGCAGGCCTCGCGCTCGCGCACCGTCGCCGAGGACGCGACGCTGGCGCAAAAGGAAAAGGTGCTGTTCGATCTGGTCGAGGCGACGATGACCGAGATCAACACCGAGTTCGAAAAGCAGATTCGCCAGTATCTCGGCCGCTACGTCCGCTAATCGTTCCGGCGGCTCGTGCCGCCAGGCGCTTATTGATTTGTTTCGGCGCCTAATGGCGCCAAAACCAGGGCGTCAGGACCACGATCAGCGCCATGAATTCCAAGCGGCCGAGCAGCATGCCGAAGGCGAGCAGCAGCTTGGCGCCGTCGGGGATGCTGGCGAAATTACCGGCCGGGCCGACGATGTCGCCAAGACCGGGGCCGACATTGCCGAGGGCCGTCGCCGCGCTCGATGTCGCGGTGACAAAGTCGAGGTCGAACAGGCCGAGCGCCATCGACAGCACGGCGAACGCCAGCATGTAAATGAAGATGAAGGTGAGGACCGACAGCGCCACCGCTTCGGTCACTTCGCGCTTCTGATACATCGGTACGAACACGCCATGCGGCTGTAGCAGGCGACGCATCTGCGACTTGGCGACAGCGTACAGCACCTGAAAGCGGAAGATCTTGATGCCGCCGGTGGTCGAGCCGGTGCAGCCGCCGACGAAGGTCAGGAAGAAGAACACGGCGACGGGAAAGCCGCCCCACAGGCTGTAGTCGGTGGTGGCAAAACCGGTGGTGCTGATGATGGTGACGACGGCGAACAGTACGTAGCGCAGCGCTGTGAGCGGCGCCATGTCGTTCACGATCCATTGCCAGAGCGTCAGCGCCAGGACCACGGCGCCGACGAAGCCGAAGAAGCCGCGGATCTGCTCGCTCTGCCACAGCACGCTGACGCGGCCCTGCAGCGCCGTGATGTAGAGCGGGAAGGTGAGCGCGCCGAGCACCGTGAAAGCCGTGACCAGCATATCGATCAGCGGGCTGTCGAACTTGCCGACCGAAGCGTCGGAGGTCGAAAAGCCGCCGGTCGACAGCGTCGCCATCATATGGCAGATGGCGTCGAAGAAGCTCATGCCCGCCGCCCAATAGGCCGCCGTGCAGATCACCGAGAGGCCAAGGTAGACCTTGAAAATGGCGCTGGCGAATTGCGTGGCGCGCGGCATGACCTTGTCCGAACGGTCCGACGATTCCATACGGAACAACTGCATGCCGCCAACGCGCAGCATCGGCAGAATGGCGATCGCCATGGCGATGATGCCGATGCCGCCGAGCCAATGCAGGATGGCGCGCCATAGCAGAATGCCGGCGGGCCGCGTGTCGAGGCTGGATATGACGGTCGAGCCCGTGGTGGTCAGGCCCGACACCGATTCGAAAAAGGAATCGATGTAGTCCATCTGCAGACTGGAAAAATAGAACGGCAGCGCGGCGAAGACGCAGATGCCGATCCAGCTCAAGGCGGTGAGCAGGAAGGCGTGATGGATCGTCATTTTGACGTCGCGCGACGTCCGGGTCGCCAGCATCAGGCAGGAGCCGAAGAAGCCGGTGACGCCCGCCGCGCCCGCGAACACCGCCCAATCGGGATCGCCGCTGCCGGCATCCACCAGCGCCGGGACGATCATGGCAACCGCCAGGATCGACAGCAAAACGCCGAGAACGAAGAAGACCGGGCGGTAATCGTACAGGGTCAGGCCTCTTGCGGCGTCATGACGCGGATCAGACGTTGGATAGGAAGGTGCCGCCGGCTTTGCCGATCATGGCGAGGAATTCGCGGCGGGTCTTTTCGTCGGTGCGGAACACGCCGAGCATCGTGCTCGTCATCATGGCGACGCCGGGCTTGTGCACGCCGCGCGTCGTCATGCATTGGTGCGCCGCTTCGATGACGACGGCGACGCCCTTGGGCTGCAGCACGTCTTGAATCGTCTTGGCGATCTGCGAGGTCATCTTTTCCTGGATCTGCAGGCGCTTGGCATAGGCCTCCAGCACGCGGGCGAGCTTGCTGATGCCGACGACGCGCTTGTTCGGCAGGTAGCCGATATGCGCCTTGCCGATGATCGGCACGAGGTGATGCTCGCAATGGCTTTCGAAGCGGATGTCGCGCAACACGACCATCTCGTCGTAGCCTTCGATCTCTTCGAAGGTGCGCGCCAGAATGAGTGCGGGATCGACATCGTAGCCGGCGAAGAATTCGCCATAGGCGCGGGTTACGCGGTCGGGCGTGCCGAGCAGACCCTCGCGGCTCGGATCATCGCCGGCCCAGCGCAGCAACGTGCGGACGGCATTTTCAGCCTCTGCTTTAGTAGGCCGTTTCGCTTTGAGGGCGGCCTTCGTCGCGCTGGCGCTGCGCAGCTTGACGGTCGCGCTGGAGGCGCTCTTGACAGCGCGCTTGGCGCTTTTGCGCGCCGTGGGAGCCTTGCTCATGGGGGTCCTCGTTCTCGCACCGCTTGGCGCGGCGACCTTTTCTATCTGCGCCGCTGTTCGGCGACGAGGCCGGCGGATGCCGGCTCGTCAGCTCATACGGCTCGTCAGTTGACTCGGATCGTTTGATGCGGGCTGTCGAGCGAAAAAGCCGGAATGGCGACTTCCATTTCGCGGCCGCCTTCGAGCTCCATGACATAGCTGCCGACCATGATGCCGGACGGCGTGCTGAGCGGGGTGCCGCTGGTATATTCGAAGGATTCACCGGGCTGCAGCATGGGCTGTTCGCCGACCACGCCGTCGCCGCGCACTTCCTGGGTGCGGCCGAAGGAATCGGTGATGCGCCAGACGCGGCGGCGCAACTGGACCTGCACCAGTCCCTTGTTCTCGATGCGAACGTGGTAGGCCCAGACATAGCGATGCTCGCGCGGCGCCGACTGGTCTTCGAGATAGACCGGCTTGACCGTGACCTGGATCGAATTGGTGGTTTCGGAATACATGGTGAAATCCTTTGGCCGCTGTGCCGGGCTAAACCAAGCTTGGCGGCGCCGTAGCGCTCATTCTACGACGCCCTCCCGGCTTGTCCAGGCGATGGTTTCGGCGGCAAAACCGCCGATTTAGCCGCGCGCGGCGATATCCAGGGCCTGGGCCAGATCGTCGACGATGTCGGCGGCGTCTTCCAGGCCGACCGAGAGACGCACGAGCCCGTCGCTGATGCCGAGCTTGGCGCGGTCGGCTTCCGGCAGGCGCTGGTGCGTCGTCGTCGCCGGATGGTTGATCAGGCTCTTGGCGTCGCCGAGATTGTTCGACACATCGATCATCTTGAGGGCGTTTAGGAAGCGGAAGGTCGCCGCCTTGCCGCCCGCCACCTCGAAGGCGATGATGGTGCCGGGGCCGCTCATCTGCTTCATGGCGAGGTTATGCTGCGGATGGCTTTTCAGGCCCGGATAGAGTGTGCGCGAGATGTCTTTCCGCGACTCGAGGAAGTTCGCGGCGATCGTCGCGTTCTTGCAATGGCGCTCGATGCGCAGTTCGAGTGTCTCGAGGCCCTTGAGCAGCACCCAGGCGTTGAACGGGCTGAGCGACGGGCCGGTGTGGCGCACGAACATGCGCAGTTGCTCGTCCATATAGTCGCCGTGGCTGCCGAGAATCGCGCCGCCCAGCACGCGGCCTTGGCCGTCGATGTGCTTGGTCGCCGAATAGACGACGACATCGGCGCCGAGTTCGAGCGGCTTCTGCAGGATCGGGCTGGCGAACACGTTGTCGACCATGACCATGGCGCCGGCGGCATGCGCCATCTCGGCGACCTTCGGCAGATCGACCACTTCGAGCGTCGGATTGGACGGCGTTTCCAGGAAGATCGCCTTGGTCGGCTTCGACAGCGCCTTCTCCCATTGGTCGAGATCGGTGCCGTCGACGATCACGGTTTCCACGCCATAGCGCGGCAGGATGTCGGTGAGGATATAGAGGCAGGAGCCGAACAGGGCGCGCGGGCCGACGACGCGGTCGCCCGCCTTGACGAAGCTGGCGAGCGCGGCGAACACGGCGCTCATGCCGCTGGCGGTGGCGCGGCAGAGGTCGGCGCCTTCCAACAGCGCCAGGCGCTCTTCGAACATCGCGACGGTCGGGTTGGAGAAGCGCGAATAGATGTAGCGCTGCTTCTCGCCCTTGAAGGCCGACTCGGCGTCTTCAGCGTTTTCGTAGACATAGCCCGACGTGGCGAAGATCGCCTCGCTGGTCTCTTGGAATTGCGAGCGCTTGAGGCCGCCGCGAATCAGCTTGGTGGCGGGCCGCCAGTTCGGGTTGGCGGGCGGGGCGGTGTCTTTCGCCATGATCGTCTCTCCTCGCGGCGGTCTATGCTTTAGGGGCAGCACGCCGGACAATAAAAAAGCCCTGCCGATGAAGGTCAGGGCTGCGCGACGCGGCACCGACCTTTTAGCGAATTGTTTTACGTGGTCCGCAAGCCGGCCGGCTCAAATCTCCACGGGAATAGAGATTATCTAATCCTCGCCTCCGGGGCCGTCAAGCGGAGCGGCCGGGACAGGCGAAAAGGCCGATTTTGCAGAGTTTTTTGCGGCCTCTTGGCACGGATGGCGGCGATGGGTTAAGACTTGGCCGCGTCCACGGGCCCCTATCGGCCCCCTGAGCGGGCGTAGCTCAATGGTAGAGCTGTAGCTTCCCAAGCTACGGTATTGTAAATAATCGTTTATAATCAATAGCTTAATAGGCTACATAAGTGATATACTGTGATATAGCGTGATATACCGCAGGTGACCGCGTGCAGGGGCTAGCGGTAGCTCATCCAAGTGACGCGGCTCATGACGCTACGCCAAGTTTCTGGTATGAGATTTAGACGCGACAACAGGAGCAATGCGGGCGTAGCTCAATGGTAGAGCGGCTGCTTCCCAAGCAGCTTACGAGGGTTCGATTCCCTTCGCCCGCTCCATTCCATCTTCTGTGAACACCGATGACGGCAACGCGGTCAGCGGTCGGCTTAGGTATGGGTTTTGGTAGCCCTGGAGGGGCGTAGTATCGAGTTACCACCACAGCCCCACCGCTCTCGACAGGTAACCGCTTACAGCCCGCCCTGTAGCCGCCCTGGAGCCGCCGTGTAGCCGCCGTGTAGCTCTCGCATAATCAGGCATTCACCGTAATCAGCCTAAAGCCGCCCTTGAGCGCCGCCAGTTACCGCCGCCGGTAACTGGCTCTCTAAGCAACTGATTATGAACAATAAATGGCAAACGGTCACTGTTTTGGCGCCCGATAAGACCGGCTCAAATATAATTGCCCGGTAACGCGCCATAGCTCTAAACGGCGGCTAAATAACCTTGATAGCCTTCGTGCGGTTTGGAGCGACCACTTAAAGAGCTCTGTTCAAGGTGCTGCGAATCACTGGTGCCCGCTGATCCCGTAAAATCCATCCGACGAAGGGGATGGTTCAGTAAAAAGCGGATGAAGCACCACGTCGGTGACTTCTGAAGCACGATGAAGGCTCTGGTGTCGCTACCTAACCTTCAAGCATACGGGCAGTTGCTGGATGGCTCCGTATAGCTGGCGCTATAAGCAGAGATGTAATCGAGGGAAACCGCAAAACCGTTCCTCAACTCAGTGCGAACTGAGTATCTCTAATCCAGTGTATCTGCGGGATGTCGTTTCATCACATACGCATAGGGCTCCGACCTGAAACACACTTCTGGTCGGAGCCTGTAGTGTAAGCAGCGAACGTCGTTTCAACTGATACCTTTTGATACCAATTGCTTGCTGATGCCGCTTTTGAATATCGAATATGAATTGATACGTGAGCGCAGCGAAGTCAGCGTGAGCAGAGCGAGCGCTGAAGGTTGAGTGCTGGTGTTATCCCGCTCGAAAAAAAATATGGCACCTATAGCCGGCGCCAATCGTTAGACCATGTAAAGCCTGAGCCTGATTGAATCTTGGCAATCACGGTAATAAGCAGCCTGTTTGTTGCCATCAGAGGCTGTCATCTCTCAGGATTTTTAGCCTCAATAGACTACAAAACGCTCCTCGAGTATCACGGTGCCGTCCAAAGCGACTTCAAGATTCCAGTCGCCACGTCTAGCCGTTATTCGAGTCCATAACCTTACATTTTCGCCTACGTAAGGCTTAATCGGGAGGTCAACGTACTTAATCTTGTTTCTGTAAAATGTAAAATGAAGGTCACCGCCAATCCTTGTGCAGCTCATGCGTATGAAGGCGATCAGGTTCTTGTCTTCAGCTCGGAAGTTGGGAGCTCGGTCTACAGGCTCTTTACCTGCTATAGATTTTGCAAAGGTAAACTCTTTAACGGCGCAGTCATTCGGTGCTTCAAAAGCGATGGTCGGAGAAGCCGTGAGAATTGAGACTGCAAAGAATAGGAGAAATGAAGAACGTATTTTACTCATCTTTAAGCCCCTAAGGATTAGAAAACGAAATTTAGCTTCGTAGCTTCTTTTGCTTAATCCGCAGATCATTGACTGTTCCCATAGCCCATGGCACGCGTGGCTTTCTAGTAATGCTTTTTAATATCGAATATGAATTTATACGTGAGCGCAGCGAAGTCAGCGTGAGCAGAGCGAGCGCTGAAGGTTGAGTGCTTTAAGTGCGAGAGGGATGTAATGCTGGCTCTATCTAACCTTGCAATAGCCAGCACCAGCGTGACTGCTGCCACTTGGACATGAGCCGTTACTCGCTGGAACAAAAATAATATCAGGTTTACTGCGACAATAATTTGCACCAGCGTGACTGCTGCCACTCGGGCATGAGCCGCGCGTTTCTCTGACGAAATTTGATCCGTCGCCACTCTTGCAATAACCAGAACCTGCATGGCTTGTTCCGCTCGGGCATGACCCGTTTGTGGCGCGAACCATTGTCTGTGCTGATGCGTCAAAAGCCACAACTAATGCGACCGTTATGGCGCCGATAACAATGCGCCACAAGTTATTATGGTTCATCGAGAAAGTCTTTCTTACTCCAGAACCAGCTCGTGCTTGGTGTCATCGACCCGTTAGCCCGCATTATGAAGATATGGCAGTGCCAATCCGTAATACGCGTCATCAATCCAATAGCCTTTGGGAACTATAGACCTATTGATTCCAAACTCTTCACCAGGTCCATGCCTTTTGTTGTTCTTGTAGGTGCCAACGAACCTTCTGCCATCAGCCCACGTGTAAGTGCCCTGCCCATTCTTATTGCCGTCTTTGAATTCACCAGAATATTTGTCGCTGCTATAGGGAGCTCTGCGGAATGTGAAAGTTCCCACGCCATTTGGCTTCCCGTTATTCCATTCGCCTGCGTATTTGTTTCCGCTAGCGAACGTGATGGTGCCGAACCCGCTGAACAGACCATCATCAAATTCACCAATATATTGGGCTCCTTCGGGAAAGCTTACAGTTCCCTGACCGTGCCAATTCCCATTTTTGAATTCGCCGACGTATTGATAATCCGTCAGATTCGCTTGGTGGTGTGGCAGCGTGTCAGCACCGAAGCAGTCATTCCAAAGAATGCGCCGGTCACCCTGACAGGGCGGCAGTTTGCTCTGCGCCTTAGCATGCTCCGCCACCTGAGCTTGGAATTCCTTCGGGCTATTGTTGGCGCAACCTGTCAGACCGCCAACAACGACCATCATCGCAGCCATAGCCTGGCGGGAACAGATACACGCCACCTACTTACTTCCCAAGGTATGGGCAAATAGTGCTCATTTTTTCCATTACATCTTGTGTATTAGGGACGCTGAAAACTATTTGGATACCCATGAATTCTGTGGCTAAGCGAGACTTTGCTTTTAACAAGCTCTTTTCAAGATTAAAATACATTTGCCCGACATCAGGTAGAGTCACATAGGCAAGCTCATTACCTAAATTTTCCTGTCTAAAACCGATTTCCATCGGGCGTTCTTTATCAATGCGTACTGTTATTTCTATAGATTTTGGATATGATTTTGCCTTATCAAAGTCGATATCGGTAAGAAAGGCGATCCAACGCGTTTTTTCCGCATCATCCCAACACTTAAACCCAATGGCATATGAGTTGTCGGCATCATCGACAGAGACATAGGCTGTCTTCTCGTCGGTCATAGGGTCTGTGTCAGCGGTAAAGTCCCAGGCGGCATTAGCTTGTCCTATATGCGAAAGTCCGAATGCCAGTGTCGCTATGAGATGTCGTTTCATGGTGTGTGACTCTCTGAGGTGGTGGCTCAGCGTAATTAGCCGGCGCCTCAATTTCGGATGCGCCTATTTTTTTTAAGAAATGACCTAAAAGTCATTTATGTCTTTCGTCCTGTCGAAGAATCTCCTCAGAACTAGGCGGAATGGGAGGATTAACGCGACTCCGACTACTGCAAATAAAAATATGTTCCATATGTCAGAGGACTTATCACTGGATTCAAAAATGTAAATCTTCAGGGCAACCATCCCTGCAGATGCAGAAAATGGTAGGAAGAATCCCGATATAAAAAGCACTTCTATAATAAGAAATAGGACCGCGATAATCGCCCAGAGGGCGCCTATTTCTATTCCCGTGATTGCGCTTAAGATGCTCACTTATTTCTGACCACTTCTAGCATCGCACCAATTGCTCCAAGTGACTTAGTAACGTCGGTTGGAAGGATAATAAGTTTTGAATTCGGAGACTTGGCAATTTCCGCAACACTTTCGATTTGCTTCTTCATGATTTCAAAATCAATGGCAGATTGACCATTGTGCTGGATTGCTTCACCGACCGTAGTGGTGGCATAAGCTTCTGCATCAGCAAGAACCCGTCTCCCCTCAGCCTCTCTTTGAGCCGTATATAGCTGACCATCCGCTTTTAGCTGCTGTGCCTGTCGCTCACCTTCTGCTTTTGTGACGGCGGCACGGCGTTCTCTCTCGGCATTGAGTTGCTGTTGCATCGCTGTGCGGGTTGACTGATCGACAGAGACATCCAGGACTTCCGTCCGAGTGATTTCTATCCCCCAAACAGCGCATGCCTCAGAAAGCGAGTTCTGAATTCTCTCATTTATGAATTCTCGCCGCGACTGGACTTCGTCAAACTCCATCTGACCTCCTGTCGCGCGGACGATGCTAGTCACCGTGGTGCGAACGGCTTGGTCAATATCAGCAATTCGGTAAACCGATTTAGCCGCGTCGACAATGCGAAAGAATACTGCCGTCGTGAGGTGCACCTCAACATTGTCTTTAGTGATTACGCTTATTTCCTGAGGGTCGAGTTGGCGCTCAATGATGCTCACCTTGTGCGCAACTCTGTTTAGAAGGGGCACTATAAAATTCAAACCTGCTTTTAGAGATTTGACGTACTTTCCAAACTGTTCAACAACATACTCATGAGACTGCGGCACAATCTTGATGCCACTTAAGGCAACTAAAAAGAACAGGACTGTAAATACGGAGAGTAAAATTTCCAGACCCATCATATTTGCCCCTGTGCAATTGAAAGTACTACGCTAGACTTTATCAACTTCTTGATTGTCGTGACTGGTAGAAGGGGTCTTACCCTCTTCACTAGTCAATGAGGAGGCTCTCGATCATCGGCGATTTTGCGAAGAACTTGCAGAGCCCTGGTGAGTAAGCGGGATATCCCTCATCTCACCAGGAACTCGTCGGGCGTCTTTAAGAAGCTATTTAGCTGGCTTCGATCCATGAGCATTATCGGCTTCGACACCTTTTGACGCCCACCAAACGATCAGCAGAATAATCCCGATCACGGTCAAGAACAGCAACTGCCACCAACCACTCCTGCCAATATCGTGCAAACGCCTGCATCCAACGGATAATTGAGGAACAATAAGCGCCACCCCCAAAAGAAGTTGAAAAACTCCATTTCCGAGCTCGTCCATTGTCAACGCACCGACAAGACTTGCTGCCCAAGACAAGAGTGTGGCGAAAAGATAAAACCACCAGAATTCCGAGCGTGAGGCTCGTCCTTTGAACGTGCCGTACTTACTGAACACACTGGAGATCGATTCAGAAAAGTTCATTTAATCGTCCTTTCAGTCATTTCTAAATGCAGTCCTGCTGGAACGCTGCACTCAGGTTTTATACAGCTGGTAGGGCTGCCCCAGAGTTTTGTAAAATCTCGTTGATGGTCTTGACACCTCGCACTACCTCAAGCCCTACTGAACCGCGCCGGGTTCGTCGGAGGCTCTGGGATTTAAGTTACGCAGCGATGGGCGTTTCGTCGAGCATGGCGTAGTACCGCTCTTCAGCTTCGGCAGGCGGGATGCTGCCGATAGGCTCCAGCAGCCGACGATGATTGAACCAGTCGACCCATTCGAGGGTCGCAAACTCGACCGCTTCAAAGGATCGCCAAGGCCCTCGGCGATGGATCACTTCGGCCTTGTAGAGGCCGTTGATTGTCTCGGCCAAAGCGTTGTCGTAGCTGTCGCCCACACTGCCGACTGAAGGTTCGATCCCGGCTTCGGCAAGGCGCTCGGTGTATTTAATAGACACGTATTGCGACCCACGATCGCTGTGATGGACAAGCCCGCCCCGATGAAGAGGCCGCCGGTCATGAAGTGCCTGTTCCAGCGCATCCAGGACGAAACTGGCATGCGCCGTCCGGCTGGCTCGCCAGCCAACGATCCGCCTGGCATAGGTATCGATAACGAAGGCGACGTAAACGAAGCCCGCCCAGGTGGAGACATATGTGAAATCCGACACCCACAGCCTATTGGGCGCGGGCGCATAGAACTGCCGATTGACGTGATCGAGCGGGCACGGCGCGGCCTTGTCGCTGACCGTGGTGCGTACTGGTTTGCCTCTGATCACACCCTGAAGGCCCAGTTCACGCATCAGCCGCTCGACGGTGCAGCGGGCGACGGAGAAACCCTCCCGCCTCATCTGTCGCCAGACCTTGCGAACACCGTACACTTCGAAGTTCTCGGCGAACACGCGCGCAATCGTGGGCTTGAGATCCTGATCGCGCCGCGCCCGCGCGGACAGGCGATCTGGATCTTGTCGTTGGGCAACATGCTCGTGGTAGGTGGATGGGGCGATCGGCAGAACCCGGCAGATCGGCTCGACCCCATAGGATGCCCGGTGATCATCGATAAACGCGATCATCGCTTGAACGGGCGGTCGAGCTGTGAAATCGCGCCCAACAATGACCCCGCCCCTGAAGTCTCTCAGCGCGTTGATCTGGTTGGCAAACATGCGAATTAGAGGGGGTCATCTGTCGCGCGAAACT
>CANJIM010000073.1 GCA_947474495.1 Rhodospirillaceae bacterium | reverse complement strand
GAGATGCAGCGTGCCGTCGCGGCCATGCTCGACCAGCCGCCCGAGGTGAAGAACAAGATCATCGGCCTGCTCAAAGGCGATTGACCCTTTAAACCAAGAAACGCGACGACGACTGCGGGCGGCGCCGGATACGGCGCCGCCTTTTTCATGTCCGCCTCATGAGTCGGATCGCGCCCTAGGAAAATCTATATTAGTCTGCGGAGCAATCTCGCCCAACGCGGGACGACGCATCTGCTCTGCGTCGCACAAAACGAAGACGTCCAGGGAGACGACCATGGGTTTGAAAGCCATTCCGGCAGTTGCCGGCGCGCTCTTGCTGTGCCTCACCGGTACGGCCGCCACAGCGCAGGATTTCTACAAGGGCAAACGTATCGATATCGTCGTCGGCTTCAGCGCCGGTGGCGGCTACGACCTCGCGGCGCGGCTCTACGCCAAGCATTACGGCAAGCAGATACCCGGCGAGCCGGGCTTCATCGTCTCCAACATGCCGGGCGCCGGCAGCATGGTCGCCGCCAACACGCTCGCCAACACCGGCGCGCAGGACGGCACGCGTCTCGGTATGATCACCGGCGGCATCATCTTGGCGCCGATCCTCGGCGATCCCCAGGCCAAGTTCGATTCGCGCCAGTTCCACTATATCGGCGGACGCGCCGCCGAGCCGAGCGTCTGCGTCGTCTGGCACACGGTGCCGATCAACAGCATGGCAGATGTCGTCAACCGCGAGACTGTCGTCGGCTCGTCGGGCCCTGGCTCGCGCACCTTCGTCTTCCCCAAGGCGCTGAACGCGCTGCTCGGCACCAAATGGAAAACCGTGGTCGGCTACCCCGGCGGCGCCGAAACCGCCGCCGCCATGGAAAAGGGCGAGACCGAGGCCTTCTGCGGCTGGGCCTGGGGCACTATCAAGGCACGCAATGCCGACTGGGTGCGCGACGGCAAGATCAAATTCCTAACGCAGTTCACGCTGACCAAGGCGCCCGATCTGCCCAACGTGCCGATGGCCCACGAATTCGCCAAAACGGTTGAAGCGCGCCAGGCCATCGAGTTTCTCGAATCCGATGCCGCCCTCGCCTGGCCGTTCTTCGCGCCGCCCGGCACGCCGATCGAGCGCGTGCAGCAATTGCGCGCCTCCTTCGAGGCCATGCTCAAGGATGCCGATTTCCTCGCCGACGCCGCCAAGCAGAAACTCGACATCGACATCGTCAAGGGCAGCGAGATGCAGGACCTCGTCGCCCAGCTCTACAAGACGCCGGCGCCGGTGCTCGAGACCGTCAACAAGATCATGAAGATGGAATAGCCATCAACGTATGTCACGCGCGGAGCCGCTTCATGGCTCCGCGCGTCTTCTTTAAAGGAACGAACCATGGCGAAGCCTTTGGTCTATGTGCTGAACGGCCCCAACATGAACCTGCTCGGCATCCGCGAGCCGCATCTCTATGGCAATCAGACGCTGGCCGACTGCGAGCGCATGTGCCGCGAGGAAGCCGACCTGCTCGGCATGGAGATCGATTTTCGCCAGACCAACCATGAAGGCGTGCTGGTCGATTGGGTGCAGGAGAGCTACCAGAAGGCCCTCGGCATCGTCATGAATCCCGGCGCTTATGCCCGCACGTCGCTCGCGCTGCACACCGCCGTGCGCTCGGTCGGCACGCCGGTGATCGAGGTGCACATCACCAATATCTACAATAAGGAGGCCTACCGGCCGCCGTCTTATCTCAGCCATGTGGCGCGCGCGATCATCTGCGGCGCCGGCCTCGAAGGCTATTGCCTCGGCCTGCAGGCGCTGCATCGCCTCTATATGAAGTCCAAGCCTTAAGGAAACAGCGCCGCGAGCCCGGCCGGCGAGCGGAACATGCGCGCCGCGTTATGGCCGACACCCGGCACCGTCTCGAAGCGCTGCGCATTCGGCGCGTAAAAGCTTTCGAGATAAAGCTTGAATGCCAAGCCGCGGGCCAGCCGTGTCGGCCCTTGCGCCATCGCCGCGCAGACCTTGTCGAGCAGGCGATGATTCGGATCGTTGTCGTTTTCGCCGAGCAGATAGGTCACCGGTCGCTGCTGAAAGCGTGCGGCGATGTTGGCCAGGCCGACTGACTTGATCGCGCCTTCCACATAAACGACGCCGCGCTCCAAACCATATTTGTAATGATTCGTCGCGCATGGCCCATCGGGCGGCACGCTGAATGCGCCGGGCTTGGTCGGATCGGGGCGGCGCGCATCGAGATAAAGATAGCTGCTCGGATTGGCGACGACGAAACGCAGCGGCGGCGCGCCGGCCGGACGGTCGCCGCTCAAGATGGCGTAACGCTGGACATATTGCCCGCCCGCCGAATGGCCGGCGATGACGATGCCGGCAAGATTGGGATAGCGCGTCTTGTCCGACAACAGCTCCACCAAACGGTCCATCACCGTGAAGGAACTGATGCGCGGGCGGACTTGCGCGCTCGAGGCATAGCCGGCGCGCCAATCGCCGCCGCGATCCCACAGCAGTTGTCCGGCGGGCGGCACCGCTTTGTCGGCTTGCTCGATGAAATGCGGCGCGAGAATCAGGCTGTCGCCTGCTGCCTTTGCCGCCTCGGCGGCGGCGAGCGCCGCTTTGAAATAGCCTTCGGCATTGCCCTCGTTGCCATGCACGATGACGACGGCGCGGCGAATCTCGGGGTGGGCGGAACCCAGCGGCAGGCTGGCATAGAGCCGCAGCGACAAGCCGTCGATGCCGAAAGGCGCGGCGCAAGATTGCGGATCACTCCCGCAATCGGCAGATGCAGCTCCCGCGAAACCAACGACGCTGCTCACAAAGGCCAGCGATATAGCCATGCGCGCAAAGAATTGATGCATGGAGACACTGTAGCGCCGCGCCATCCGGCGGTATATCTAGCCGATGCAAGAAATTGCCTTCATCGATTGCCCGTCGCCCAATCATGACGCCCGTGCGCCGGGGGGTTCGATCGACCTGCTGATTGTCCATTACACCGGCATGCCGACCGCTGACGGCGCGCGTCTGCGCCTATGCGATGCCGCAGCCAAGGTCAGCAGCCATTATCTGATCGACGAAGCCGGTCAGGTTTACCGTTTGGTCGCTGAAGACCGCCGCGCTTGGCATGCCGGCGCCGGCGGCTGGCGCGGCCAGGGCGACGTCAATTCCCGCTCGATCGGCATCGAATTGGTCAATCCCGGCCATGAGCACGGCTATCGCCCCTTCCCGCCGCCCCAGATGGCGAGCTTCGCGGCGCTGGCGCGCGGCCTCCTGGCGCGCCATCCCATCCCGGCCCATGGCGTGCTCGGCCATTCCGATGTGGCGCCAACCCGCAAGACCGATCCCGGCGAACTGTTCGACTGGCGCGGCCTCGCCGCCGACGGCATCGGCCTGTGGCCGGATCTTGCCGCCAAACCGGCGCCTGGCCAGGCACTGCTGGCGATCGGCGCGACCGGCGCCGCCGTGCGCGGCCTTCAAAGCAAATTGGCGGAGTATGGCTACGAGATCGCCGTCGACAGCCTTTATGGCAGCGCCACCGCCTTGGTCGTGACCGCCTTTCAGCGCCACTTCAGACCTTGGCGGGTCGATGGCCAGGTCGATGACGAGACCCTCTCCTACCTCGATAAGTTATTGAAAATTAAGGCCTGATCTCGCAGCCCGCTTGACCTGTCGGCCGCCGGGGTCTAGGCAGGACGCGCCAGACGGCCGGACGGCCGCTCTGCGGGCAACCGCAGGGAGGAAAGTCCGGGCTCCAGAGTGACGCGGTGCCGGGTAACGCCCGGCGGGGGCGACCCCAGGGACAGTGCAACAGAAAGCAAACCGCCTCTTCGGCCTTTCGGGGCCCAAGCGGTAAGGGTGAAAGGGTGCGGTAAGAGCGCACCGCGCGGCCGGTAACGGTCGTGGCATGGCAAACCCCACCGGGAGCAAGACCAAATAGGGACGGCATGCCGGCGCAAGCCGGCGGGCGGGTCACGCCGCTGTCGTCCGGGTCGGTCGCGCGAGGCGTCCAGCAATGGGCGTCCCAGATGAATGGCCGTCGCCCCGCAAGGGGCACAGAACCCGGCTTACAGGCCGTCTGGCATTTTTCTCCAAGCGGATTTGCGCCCAAGTCACATTCCAACAAGAACATAACAAGAACAAATGTCGCGCTTTACCTGGAAAGGAAGGTCTCAGGACTGAGGCTGTGTGATCTCGACTGCGAAAAGCCCCACTTCGACCGTCCAAGAGGGCTAAACGGCGAATATTCCCAAGCTTTTACTAGCTGATCCCATTGACGCCCATATAAGCCCATGATATCCCATTTAATCCCAAACCACAGGCGTTCTGCGCCTGGGCGGTGGGCGGCCCTGCGAGGGGGGTCGGGATATCTGGCGAAGGGCGGGGAAGGCCTGTGGCTCTATTTCTTGGCAGCTATGCGAATAAGGTCGATCGGAAGGGCCGCGTGTCCGTTCCGGCGCCGTTCCGTGCTGCCTTGGCCGGCCAGGCGGTCCACGGCATCGTCGCCTTCCGCTCCTTCAAGGAGCCGGCGATCGAAGCCTTCTCGCTCGAGGACATGGCACAGATCGCCGAAAACCTCGAAGAGCTCGACCAATTTTCCGAAGAGCGCGACGATCTGGCGACGCTGTTCGCCGACGCGCTGCAGCTCGCCATCGACGGCGAAGGCCGCATCATGTTGCCGGAGGGCCTTGCCGTCCATGCCGGCATCGGCGAGACGGCGCTGTTCGTCTCTGCCGTGAACCACTTCCAGATTTGGGAGCCTGAAACTTACGCCAAGAAGAGCGGCGGTTCGCGCGAACGCCTGCTCGCACGCGGCGCCACGGTGAAAGTCCGCCCACGCAACGCGCAGCCGGGCGGCGGGCCCGGCTCCGAAGGCTCGCGGTGAGATGCCCATGAGCCCTCCCTCCTCCGATCAGGACCGGGACGGCGCCATGGGATCATTGTCTGCGAATAACGCCGCCTCCCCCGCGCCGCATATCCCCGTTTTGTTGACTGAAGTCGTCGCGGCGCTGGCGCCGAAAGACGGCGAAGTGTTCGTCGACGGCACGTTCGGCGCCGGTGGCTACAGCCGCGCCCTGCTCGACTCCTGCGACTGCACGGTCTACGGCATCGACCGCGATCCCTCCGCCATCGCTGCCGGTGAATCCCTCGCCGCGCGCTACGGCGCCCGCCTTACCTTGCTCGCCGGCCGCTTCGGCGACATGGAGCAACTGCTTGCCGCCGTCGGCGTCACGGCAGTCGATGGCGTCGCGCTCGACATTGGCGTGTCTTCCATGCAGATCGATCAAGCGGCGCGCGGCTTCTCCTTCCGCGGCGACGGCCCGCTCGACATGCGCATGGACAGCAGCGCCGGCGAAACCGCCGCCGATCTGGTCAACGGCAGCGAAGAAGACGACCTCGCCAACTTGATTTTCGATTACGGCGAAGAGCGCCTGTCGCGCGCCGTCGCGCGCGCCATCGTCGCGGCGCGCAAGGAAAGTCCGATCGAAACCACCGGCCGCTTGGCTGACATCGTGCGCGATGCCGTGCGCCGCAAGCAGGGCCGCAAGAACGAGACTATCGATCCGGCAACGCGCACCTTTCAGGCGCTGCGCATCGCCGTGAACGACGAACTGGGCGAACTCGACCGCGGCCTCGCCGCCGCCGAACGCCTGCTCCGGCCCGACGGTCGCCTTGCCGTCGTGTCGTTCCACTCCCTTGAGGACCGTCGGGTCAAAACCTTCCTCGCGACCCGTAGCGGTTCCTCGGCACGGCCCTCGCGCCACTTCCCCTCTCTCCTTCCCCGAGAGAGCGCACGAGGTGCCGTGCCAAGTTTCAAAAGCGTGACGCGCAAACCGGTGACGGCGAGCGACGCCGAAGCGGCGCGAAATTCCCGCGCCCGTTCGGCGCGTCTGCGCGCCGCCGTCCGCACCGACGCGCCGGTTTGGCAGGAAGAAGGAGCGCGCGCATGATCGGCCGCACCACCTTCCTCTGGCTGCTGCTCGCCGCGCTCGCCGGCTACGGCCTGTTCCAAGTCAAATATCAAGTCGTTTCGCTCGAAGAAGAACTCGCGCGCCTCAATGCCGCCACGCTTCGCGAGCAAAATCAGATCCACGTGCTCGAGGCTGAATGGAGCTACCTCAATCAGCCGCAGCGCCTCGAAGAGTTGAATGAGCGTTTCGTGCATCTCAAGCCGATCAATCCCGTCCAGTTCGCCGGTATCGCCTCGATCCCGATGCGCCCCGAGCGCCTCGACGTCGAGCCCGGCGCGCGCCTGCCTGGTACCGAAGGCATGATTGCGCGCATGGCGCCGCCGCGCCGTCCGGCCCTGCCGGGCGCCTCGCGCCCGGGTACGCAAGAGGGCCCGGGCTTGCCGCGCGCGGCAGAACCCGCGCCGGCCTATTCCACTGTTTCCACTGTCGCGGCAGCGCCGAGCGCGCCCAAAACCATTCCCGCGCCGCCGTCGATCCCGGCCGGCGGCTTCCTGCCCGTGAGCGTGCCGCGATGAGCATGATGGGCAACAACAACCCGCAGAAACTGGAAGGCGCCACCAAGCAGGCGCTCGAAACCGGCCGCACGCGCCTGCTGATGACCGGCGCCATTTTCCTGCTCGCCTTCACGGTGATCGGCGCGCGCCTTGCCGACATCACCGTCTTTCAGGGCGGCGCCGAGCCGAAGAGCCACACTGCGGCCAATCCGCGCAACGCCTGGCCGACCACTCGCGCCGACATCGTCGACCGCAATGGCAACCTGCTCGCCACCTCGCTGGTCACCGCCTCGCTCTACGCCAATCCGCGCCAGATTCTCGATGCGAAAGAGGCCGCCAAGAAGCTGGTCGAGGCGCTGCCGGAGCTGTCCAACGCCGAATTGCAGACCAAGCTGTCGGGCAACCGCAGCTTCGTCTGGCTGCGCCGTCATCTGACGCCGAAGCAACAGTATGAAGTGAACCGCCTCGGCATTCCGGGCGTGTACTTCCAGCGCGACGAGCGCCGCGTCTATCCGCAAGGTCCGCTCGCTGCCCATGTCGTCGGTTTCACCGGCGTCGACAACGACGGCCTAGCCGGCATCGAGCGCTCGTTCGACGAAGTGCTGAAGGGCGGCGGCCGCGGCCTCGCCCTCTCGATCGACTTGCGCATCCAGCATGTGCTGCGCCAGGAAATCATGGCCGGCATGAAGAAGGTCAACGCCATCGGCGGCGCCGGCATGGTGATCGACGTGCATAGCGGCGAAATGCTCGGCATGGTGTCGCTGCCCGACTTCGATCCGCACAATCCGACGACGCTGGATCCCAAGACGCTGTTCAACCGCAATACGCTTGGCGTCTACGAGCAAGGCTCGATGTTCAAGCTGTTCACCGCCTCGCTGGCGCTCGATTCGGGCTCGGCCAACATGAACAGCACGTTCGACGCATCCAAGCCGATCAAGATCTCGCGCTTCACCATCTCCGACTTCCAGGGCAAAGGCCGTGTCCTCACCCTGCCGGAAGTGCTGGTCTACTCGTCGAACATCGGCGCCGCCAAGATGGCGCTGGCCGCCGGCACCGAGGTGCAGAAGAAATATCTCGGTGCCTTCGGCTTGCTGCGCAAGCCGACCTTGGAGATTCCCGAGATCGGCGCGCCCATGGTGCCGGCGCAGTGGAAAGAGATCAACACCATGACCATCGGCTTTGGCCATGGTCTCGCTGTCAGCCCGCTCCAAATGGCTTCTGGCATCGTCGCCATCGCCAATGGCGGCGTCATGCGCCCGATCACCTTGCTCAAGCGGGCGCCGGGCGAGCAGCCGCAAGGCAACCGCGTGATCTCGCAGCGCACTGCGACGGAAGTGCAGAAACTCATGCGCCTCGTCGTCACCGACGGTTCGGGCAAGAACGCCAACGTCCCCGGTTATCTCGTCGGCGGCAAGACCGGCACCGCCGAGAAGGTCAATGAGCATGGCGGCTACAAGCGCCGCGCCGTGCTGTCGTCCTTCGTCAGCGCCTTTCCGATGACCAATCCGCGCTACGTCGTGCTCGTCTCGATCGACGAGCCGCAGCCGATCAAAGAAAACTTCGGCTACATCACCGCCGGTTGGGTCACGACCCCGGTGGTGGGCCGCATCATTCCGCGTATCGCGCCGATTCTCGGCGTTGCCCCGGTCGACGACCAGGCGGCCGACGTCAAGGCGCGCATGTACGTGAACTACTCTGCAGCGAAAGGACGCCCTGGTGCGTCGCTTGAGTGAACTTTTGACCGGTGAGGCGGTTGCATTGAACGCGAACAACAAAGCGGCGGATGTGAGGATCGACGGGTTGACCGCCGATTCTCGCGACGTGCGCGATGGGTTCCTGTTCGCCGCACTGCCTGGCGTGAAGATGGACGGCCGCCAGTTCATCGGTGCCGCCATCGCCAAAGGCGCCGCCGCTATCCTGGCGCCGACCGGCACCGAGCCGCCCGACATCATCGTCGGCCGCGCCGAGTCCGCCAAGCCCTTCGGCTTCGTCACCGATGACAACCCGCGCCGCAAGCTCGCCTTGATGGCCGCGCGCTTCTATGGCGCCCAGCCCACCACGGTCGTCGCCGTCACCGGCACCAACGGCAAGAGCTCGGTGGTTTCCTTCACGCGCCAGATCTGGACCCTGATGGGAATCGACGGCGCCAGCCTCGGCACGCTCGGCCTCACCTCGCCGAAGCTGAAGACCGCCGGCTCGCTGACGACGCCCGATCCGGTCGCCCTGCACCGCACGCTGTCCGAACTCAAAGCCGCCAGCGTCGAGCATGTGGCGCTCGAAGCCTCAAGCCACGGCCTGGCGCAATATCGGCTCGACGGCCTAACGCTCGCCGCCGCCGCCTTCACCAATCTGACGCGCGACCATCTCGACTATCACGGCGACGAGCAGAGCTATTTCGAGGCCAAGGCTCGCTTGTTCTCCGCCATCCTGCCGGAGGGCGGCGCCGCCGTGCTCAACGCCGACGAGCCGCGCTTCGAAGAATTGCGCGCCATCTGCACCCAACGTCATCAGCGGGTGATCGCCTTCGGTGAAAAAGGCAGCGACATTCGCCTCGACATTCTCGACGTGCTGCCCGACGGCCAACGCGTCGCCTTTGCCATCGCCGGCGAATATGCCGAAGTCAAACTGCCGCTGGTCGGCCATTTCCAAGCGATGAACGTTGCCTGCGCCCTCGGCCTGGTGATCGCCGGCGGCGGCGCGGCGAAAGCGGCTCTGGCCACTCTGGAACGGCTCGGCGGCGTCGATGGCCGCATGGAGCTCGCCGCGCGCCATCCCGCCGGTGCCGCAGTCTATGTCGATTACGCCCACACGCCCGATGCGCTCGCCAACGTGCTGAGCGCCTTGCGTCCCCACACGCGCGGCCGTCTCCTGGTCGTGTTCGGCTGCGGCGGCGATCGCGATCCCGGCAAGCGCCCGCAGATGGGCCGCATCGCCGGCGAGCTCGCCGACATCGTCATCGTCACCGATGACAATCCGCGCAGCGAAGACGCCGCCGCGATCCGCAAACAGGTGCTGGCCGGCGTGACGGCCAAGCCTCCGATCGAAATCGCCGACCGTGAGGATGCGATCTTCGCTGCCGTCGACATGATGCAGAACGGCGACGTGCTGGTGCTCGCCGGCAAGGGCCACGAACAAGGCCAGATCGTCGGCGCCACGACAATTCCGTTCAACGACGCCGATGAAGCCCGCAAGGCCGTCGCCCGTTTGGGAGGCAGCGCATGAGCCTCTCGAATAAGACGGACCCTCTCTGGCTGTCCAACGACGCCGTCGCCGCGACCAACGGCCGTTCCACCACTGGCTGGAACGCGACCGGCGTCACAATCGATAGCCGCGCCGTGAAGCCCGGCGATCTGTTCGTCGCCATCAAGGGCCCGAACTTCGACGGCCATGCTTATGCCGGCGATGCGCTCGCCAAGGGCGCCGTCGCCGCCGTCGTCTCTCATAAGCCGGACAATTTGCCGCCGGGCGCATCCCTGCTCGTCGTCAAGGATCCGCTCGCTGCGCTCGAAGACCTCGCCCGCGCCGCCCGCGCCCGCACGACGGCGCGCGTCGCCGCCGTCACCGGCAGCGTCGGCAAGACCAGCACCAAGGAAGCGCTGAAATTGGTGCTCGCGGCGCAAGGTCTGACGCACGCCAGCGAAGGCAGCCTCAACAATCACTGGGGCGTGCCGCTGTCGCTCGCCCGCCTGCCCGCCGACGCGGCTTACGGCGTGTTCGAGCTCGGCATGAACCATGCCGGCGAACTGACGCCGCTCTCCAAGCTGGTGCGCCCGAACGTGGCGATCATCACCACCATCGAAGCGGTGCATCTCGAGTTTTTCGATTCGGTCGACGACATCGCCAGCGCCAAGGCCGAAGTCTTCGCCGGCCTGGAGAAAAACGGCGTCGCCGTGCTCAACCAGGACAACGACTATTTCGGCTATCTCACGCGTCAGGCGTTGGTGCGCGGCGCGGCGCAGGTCGTCGGCTTCGGCACCGCCAAGGGCGCCTGGGCGCAATTGCTCAGCTATGAGCCGAGCGAGACCGGCGCGGACATCCACGCCGAGATCGGCGGCAAGCGCATCCGCTTCACCATCGGCGCGCCGGGTCGCCACTGGGCGCTCAACAGCCTCGCCGTTCTCGCTGGTGCGGTGCATCTCGGCGCCGACCTCGACGCGTCCGCCGCGGCGCTCGCCAGCATGACCGCGCCCAAGGGACGCGGCGCGCGCCACAGCATCGCGCTCGATGACGGCGCCTTCACGCTGATCGACGAGAGCTACAACGCCAGCCCCGCCGCCATGCGCGCCGCCTTCAGCGTGCTCGCCGCGATGCAGCCCGCGCCCGGCGGCCGCCGCATCGCCATTCTCGGCGACATGCTGGAGCTCGGCACCGACTCCGCCGCCATTCACGCCAGCCTCGCACCAGACCTGGCCGCAGCCGCGGCCATGGTCTGCACCGCCGGGCGCGATATGGGCGCGCTGTACGAAGCCTTGCCCCGCGAGATGCGCGCCGGTCACGCCACGAAGGCCGAAGACCTGCTGCCGCTCGTGCGCAAGCTGATCCGGCCCGGCGACATCGTCATGGTCAAAGGCTCGCATGGCAGCCGCATGGGCTTGATCGTCGATGCGCTGCTCGTCGCCAGCCTGCCCAATAAATCCGCCGCCAACGGCCACTGAGAAGAAGAAAGGCACTCGCCCCAGATGCTCTACAACCTGCTCTCGCCTTATGCGGACCAGTTCGCAGCGTTCAACCTGTTCCGCTACATCACCTTCCGCACCGGCGGTGCGACGGTGACGGCGCTGTTGGTGTGCTTCGTGTTTGGCCCCATGGTCATTCGCTGGCTCAAGAGCAAGCAGGCGCACGGCCAGCCGATCCGCACGGACGGTCCGGAGAGCCATCTGTTGACCAAGAAGGGCACGCCGACCATGGGCGGGCTGTTGATCCTGTTCGGCGTCGCGGCCGGCACGCTGCTGTGGGCGGATCTTTCCAATCGCTATGTTTGGGTCGTGCTTCTCGTCACTGTCGGCTTCGGCGCCGTCGGTTTTGCCGACGATTATCTCAAGCTCACGCGCCGCAGCCACAAGGGCGTGCCCGGCAAATACAAGCTGGTCGCCGAATGCGCCATCGCGCTGATCGCCACCCTGTGGATCATGGAGATCACCCGCGAACCGCTGGATACCAGCGTCGCCATTCCCTTCATTAAAGAGGCGCTGATCAATCTCGGCTGGCTCTTCATTCCGTTCGGCGCGCTGGTCATGGTCGGCGCCTCCAATGCGGTGAACCTCACCGACGGCCTCGACGGCCTCGCCATCGTGCCCGTCATGATCGCCGCCGGCTGCTTCGCGCTGATCTCCTATCTCGTCGGCAACGCAGTGTTCGCCAACTATCTGCAAATCAACTCGGTGCCCGGCAGCGGCGAACTCGCTGTGTTCTGCGGCGCGCTGGTCGGCGCCTCGCTCGGCTTCCTGTGGTTCAACGCGCCACCCGCCATGGTCTTCATGGGCGATACCGGCTCGCTATCGGTCGGCGGCGCGCTCGGCGCCATCAGCGTCGTCACCAAGCACGAGATCGTGCTCGCCATCATCGGCGGCCTGTTCGTGCTCGAAACCGTTTCCGTCATCGTTCAGGTCATCTCCTTCAAGACGACCGGCAAGCGCGTCTTCCGTATGGCGCCGCTGCACCATCATTTCGAGAAGAAGGGCTGGGCCGAGCCGACCGTGGTGATCCGCTTCTGGATCATCGCCTCGATCTTGGCGTTGGCCGGCCTCTCCAGCCTGAAACTGCGTTAAAAGGATCCATCGCGTCGTGATCTCGCTGCCCTTCGTCAAAGACCAGACCTACGCGGTCCTCGGGCTCGGTAAATCCGGGCTCACGGCCGCGCGCGCGCTCAGCTTGAGCGGCGCCAAGGTGCGGGCCTGGGACGACGGCGAGAAGGCGCGCGCAGCGGCAGAAGCCGCCGGCGTGGCCTTGACGCCGCTGGCCGATGCCGCTTCGCTCGACGGCGTCACCGCATTGGTGATGAGCCCCGGCATTCCCCATAGCTTTCCCCAGGCGCACCCGGTCGCCGCCGCCGCCAAGGAGAAGAGCATCCCGCTGATCAGCGACGTGGAGCTTCTGCTCCGCGCCCAAAGCGGTTCGCGCTTCGCTGGCATCACCGGGACCAATGGCAAGTCGACGACGACCGCGCTGCTCGCACACATCTTACAAGAGGCGGATGCGCGCATGGACGTCGGCGGCAATCTCGGCCCCGCCGCCCTCGGCCTCCAGGAATTGGGCAACGGCGGAACCTATGTGCTCGAGCTGTCGTCTTATCAGATCGAGTTGATTCACACGGCCGCGTTCGATCTCGCCATCTTGCTCAATATCACCCCCGATCATCTCGACCGCCACGGCGGCATGGACGGCTATATCGCCGCCAAGCGCCGGCTGTTCGACATGCTGAAGGGTAAAGGCGTCGCCGTGATCGGTGTCGACGACGAGCCCTCGAGGACGATCGCGAAAGAAATCGCCAAGACCGGCATCCGCGTCGTGCCCGTCACCGTCGGTAATCCCATCGAAGGCGGCGTCTGGGTCCGCGACGGCCAGCTGCATGACGGTCGCGCCCGCGACGGCAAGACCTTCGTCGCCGACCTGATGAAAGCCAAAGCGCTGCCGGGCCGCCACAACTGGCAGAACGCCGCCGCCGCCTATGCCGCGGCGCGCGCCCTGTGGATCGACCCCAAGAAAGCCGCCGAAGCCATCCTCTCCTATCCCGGCCTCGCCCATCGCCAGGAGAAGATCGCCGATATCGCCGGTGTGGCGTTCATCAACGACAGCAAGGCGACCAACGCCGACGCCACCTCTAAGGCGCTCGCCTGCTATGACGCGATCTATTGGATCGCCGGCGGCCTGGCGAAAGACGGCGGCATCGAATCGCTGACGCCGTGGCACAAGAGCATCCGTCACGCCTTCCTGATCGGCAAGGCAGCCGAAGACTTCGCCCGCACGCTCGATGGCAAGGTGCCCTACACGATGTACGGCGAGTTGCCCGCCGCGCTCGACGCCGCCGCCAAGCTCGCGTGGTCCGAAAAGATCACCGGCGCGACCGTGCTGCTGTCGCCGGCCTGCGCCTCGTTCGACCAGTTCGCCAATTTCGAAGCGCGCGGCGACGCTTTCCGCGCCCTCGTGCAAGATCTGTCCAAGCGCTCGGTCGGCGCCCAAGTTGCGGGAGCCGGCGCATGATCAATTTCGCCCGCACCGATACCTCCGTGATCGGCCGCTGGTGGTGGACCGTCGATCGCTGGGTGCTCGCCGCCCTGATGATCCTGGTCAGCCTCGGCATCGTGCTGATTTTCGCCGCCAGCCCGGCGGTGGCCGAACGCATCGGCCTCGATTCTTTCTATTTCGTGCGCAAGCAGATCAGCTACCTCGCGCCGGCTCTGGTCATCCTGCTGTCGGTGTCGCTGCTCAATGTGCGCAACGTGCGCCGCCTCGCCGTCGTCATGTTCCTGCTCATGGTCGTCTGCATGGTGCTGACGATCCTGATGGGCGTCGAGATCAAGGGCGCGCGCCGTTGGATTTCGCTCGCCGGCTTTACCTTGCAGCCGTCGGAAGTCATCAAGCCGGCCTTTGCCGTGGTTTCTGCCTGGATGCTCGCGTCCGGCCGCATGACCATCGGCTTTCCCGGCCGCACCATCGCCGTCGCCTTGTACGGCTTGACCGTCGGCCTGCTGCTGCTGCAGCCGGACATGGGCATGGTCGTGCTGACCTCCGCCATGTTCGCCGCTCAACTGTTCGTCGCCGGCATTCCGATGGCGCTGGTCGGCATCATGGCGCTTGGCGGCTTCGCCGGCCTGGTCGGTGCCTACTTTGTCTTCCCGCATGTCGCCAGCCGCATCGACCGCTTCCTCGATCCGTCTTCGGGCGACAGCTATCAGGTCAACACCGGCCTCGAAGCCTTCATGAACGGCGGCCTGTTCGGCCGCGGCCCCGGCGAAGGCACCGTGAAGGAAATCCTGCCCGACGCCCATGCCGACTTCATCTTCGCCGTCGCTGGCGAGGAGCTCGGCCTGATTGCCTGCCTGTTCATCGTTTCGCTGTTCGCCTTCATCGTGCTGCGCGGCTTCACTCGCATGCTGTCGGAAGGCAACCTGTTCATCCTGTTCGCGGTCACCGGCTTGCTCGTGCAGTTCGGCCTGCAGGCGATCATCCATATGTCGTCGACACTGCATCTGATGCCGACCAAGGGCATGACGCTGCCGCTGATCTCCTACGGCGGATCCTCGATGCTCGGCATCGCCTTCGGCATGGGCATGGTGCTGGCGCTG
>CANJIM010000072.1 GCA_947474495.1 Rhodospirillaceae bacterium | reverse complement strand
GTCATGAAGGGCGGCAACACCAATGCATCCTTGATGTTCGTCAATTGGTTCATGTCGCGCGAAGGGCAGGTGTCGCAATTCGCTTCGGATCAGGCTCCGCCCGTGCACACGGATCTGCAGACAAAGGAATTCCTTGCCTTTCCCGAGCAAATTCTCGGGCGCCAGATCGCTTTTCTCGATCCGGCAGTTCTCGAAACCGATCTTGAGAAACTCGCCAAGTTCTGGGATCCGCTGTGGTACAGCGGCATGGGTTTGAAGCTGCAGGTCGTTACCAGCAAGCTCGATCAAATCGTCAAGGGCGTGGCTCGCTTCGACGTCAAAGGCGCGGTGCACAACGCCCGCGTCAGCGATGAGCGGACGCGCATCGCTATTAATGGCGAATCCAGCGAAGCCGAAGATCTTAAGGCGGGGATGACTTGCGAGATTACTTACGCCGGTAACAATCAAGACGTGACGCGACTGGAGTGCAAAGAGTGAGATTGCATATTGGTCGCCATTCGCTGACCGGGGTGATCTAGGTCATGGCCACGATCGTGCAAGGGAGCGCATTCTCGTCCGTGCGTCACCGGTTGAGCCTACATAACCTGTGGAACTGGTTGGTGTTCGCGATTGTCGCGATACTCGTGCTGCTGCCGTTAACGTTCCTTGTTCTCGGCAGCTTCTCGACGGCCGTGATGCCGACGGATTTCATCTCCTCGAAACTGAGTCTGTCGAACTATGCCCAGGTGTGGTCTGACCCCGACATCCTGTCGGTGGTGGGCAATACGGTTATTTATGTCGTCGCCACGGCGGCGATTAGCATTTCCGTCGCCTTCACGCTCGCCTGGCTGGTGGAGCGCACGGATATTCCGGGAAAGATTTGGATCTATGCCGGCGTCCCGATGACGCTAGCAATGCCGGGAATGTTGCAGGCGATGGCCTGGGTGCTGCTATTGTCGCCGCGTATCGGTTATATCAACAAATTCGCCATGTCGATATTCGGCTTGGAAGAGGCGCCGTTTGATATCTACACCCTTGGCGGCATGACCGTGGTGGAGGGCCTGCGCCTCGTGCCGACGGCGTTCCTCATGTTGATCCCTTTGTTGCGGGCGATGGATCCTGGCCTGGAAGAAGCGGCCGCCACCTGCGGCGCGAATCCCCTTTCGAGTCTGCGTAAGATCACCTTCGGGCTGTTATTGCCTGGCATTGTCGCGGTGACGATATATCAATCGATGACCGCGTTGGAGGCCTTTGAGGTGCCTGGCATTCTAGGCATGCCGGCAAATATTCATGTCTTCGCGACGAAGATTTACGCGATTTTGAATTCGGTTTCCGGCATTCCGGCCTATGGAAAAGCCAATGCCTTAGCGATGCTGTATATCGGGCTCGCGCTGATCGCGACTTATTTTTACTACCGTCTCATCTCGCGCTCTGAGCGTTATACGGTGATCACCGGGAAGGGATATCAACCACGGGTGTTGAAATTAGGGCCGTGGCGCTGGGTGGCTTTTTCCACGATCATGTTGTTTTTGTTGTTCTCGATCATCCTGCCATTCCTGGTGTTGCTCTATGTCTCCTTCCTCCCTTATCTGCAGCAGCCTTCCGCGGCGGCCTTCAAAAGCATGGGTTTCCAAAACTACCTGACGCTTTGGCGCACACCCCTCATGGGTACCGTGCTCAAAAACACCGGCCTGATGGTCCTGATCACTTCGACATTAACGGTTATCGTGTCGCTTCTCGTGGCGCTGGTAGTCGTCCGATCGAAGTTTGTAGCCCGTTCCTTCCTTGATCAATTAGCATTCCTACCGCATGCGATCCCAGGTATTGTCATGGGGCTGGCCTTTCTTTGGGTGTTTCTGCATGGAGCCAGCATAGGCATCGACCTGCATGGCGGCGTATTGGCGATTTCGATCGCATTCACCGTTGGCTTCATGTCGTACGGCACCAGGGCGTTCAACTCCGCGCTCCTACAAATTCATAAAGACCTTGAGGATGCGGCGATGACGTCGGGCGCTAGTCGCTGGCGCAGCATGCTGCGCATCGTGTGTCCTTTGATGGTGCCGGCGTTGGTCGGGGTCTGGATATGGGTCATGCTGCATGCCATTCGTCAGGCAGGAAAGCCGCTTATCCTCTATGAAGGTGATGAGAATCAGGTCCTTGCTATCGTCATCTGGAATATGTGGGATGAGGGCAATATCACCCTCGTGGGCGCGGCCGGCAGTTTGCTGATCCTCTTCCTTTTAATTATGACGCTCATCGTGCGAACTCTTGCATGGGGGCGAGCTGCATCTGTCCGTCACTAAGGCGTGCATGCGGATTTGTCGCGTTAACCGGAAGGGCCGTCGCCTTCGCTAAGGCGACGGCCCCCGGTACTCCATTCAAAACCCCAATCCAGCTTAAGCCGGCACGCCGGCGAACCCGCGCACGTCGCGCGCCACGTCGGTCGAGCCGCGCGAGCCGGCGACAGTCGAGAAGCGGACGAAAACGGGAGTCTCGCGCGACGGATCAGTCAGCAGGCCAGCCATCGTCAGGTCGGAAAGGTCTTCGTACACTTTGAAGACTCCATGGGCCGCCGCGCCACGCGCATGAACCACGCGCTCGGGAATGCGCTCATGGTCGAAATGGGTAATCTTTTCGCGGAGGAGAAAGTCTTCCATCAGGGTCGGGCCGCGCACGCCCGCCTTCAGAGAATTCTGATCGTCGCGGATCTTGACGCCCTAGTTGCTGCTCATCACCTCGGCCGGAGCGACGGTGTCGCGTGCGAGGTCGGCAGTCTTGCCAGTCTCCAGGCTGCCGGATTTTTTGTCCGCCGTGCTCGACGACTGTCCGGAGGTGCGGGCTTTGGCAGGAGAGGCGGAACGCTTGGGGGGATTAGACATGGGAACTCCGCGCATTGGACCCGAGCGTGCTGCTGGGTGTAGTGGAAGTGACGTCAGGCAACGCCACTGAAGCGGCCTGGTCCCTAATGCTCGCGATGTTTCCCAAATAACCCTTTGGCTCGGTTCATGGGCGGATCATGGACGGGTTATTTCGAGTTGAGCCGCACTCTTACTTCTGCTGCGATCGCAATGGGGTTGCGCTGAACCGAATTGCCTCTATGTGTTGAGAATGAGTAAGCACCAAGTGAAAAGCCCCTGTATCAACGTCTGCAAAATGGACAAGCTCAGCGGGCTTTGCCGTGGCTGTCTGCGGACGATTCCCGAGATCAAGGCGTGGAAGGGATTGTCCCGCAAGGAGCAGAAGGCGCTGCTTGCCGATCTGGATGGCCGGCGGGCCCGGCTTGAGCCGCGGTTGATTCCGCCCGAACCGTGCGCCTGAAAAGTCACCGATTGCCAATCTGCTGGGCAGTTTGCATCGCGAAACGCATTCCTAGGCCAATTGGCCGATAAGGCGCCCGTGGGGCGCGTTTCTGGCGTTGGCACGCCATCTGCATAGGTCCCGATATAGTTTTCGGGAGGGGCCATGAACGGGCCAACAGGAAGCGGGCCGCAGAGCCACGCCTATAGCGATCTACACGATCATATCCGTGCGCTCGATGCCGCCGGCCTGCTCATGCGGGTCGACCGGCCGATCAACAAGGACACCGAGCTGCACCCGCTGGTGCGCTGGCAGTTCCGTGGCGGCTTTCGCCCGGAAGAGCGCAAGGCTTGGCTGTTCACCAACGTGATCGATGCCAAAGGCAAGCGCTACGACATGCCGGTTCTGGTCGGCGCTACCGGATCGAGCGCGCGCATCTATGAAACCGGGCTCGGCATGACCATCGCCGAATCGCACGCCGCCTGGACGCGCGCCATGGCGTCGCCGATTCCGCCGCGTGTGGTGGTGGCCGGCGCTTGCCAGGAGATCGTGATCGAAGGTGCGGCGCTTGACGCGCCGGGTTGGACGGCTTGCCGGTGCCGATCTCGACGCCGGGTTGGGACAACGCACCCTATCTCACCGGCATCGGCTTTATCACGAAGGATCCCGACAGCGGCGTACAGAACCTCGGCACGTATCGGGCGCAGATCAAGGCGCCACGCCGCATGGGTATGAACACCTCGACCGGTTCGGGCGCCGGCGGCTATGACCATTGGCTGAAATACAAGGCGCGCGGCGAACGCATGCCGGCGGCCTACATCATCGGCGGGCCGCCGTCGGTCGCCTATGCCGGTATGTGGAAGATCCCCGAGGATGTCGACGAGGTGGCGGTGGCCGGCGCCCTGGCCGGCGCACCGATCGACGTGGTGAAAGCGCGCACCGTCGATCTCTATGTGCCGGCCGAAGCCGAGATCGTGGTCGAAGGCTACATCGACACCGACTATCTCGAGCCGGAAGCGCCGTTTGGCGAATCGCACGGCCACGTCAACACGCAGGAATATAACGGCGTTATGCATGTCACGGCGATCACGCGGCGAAAAGATGCCGTGTTCATGTCGTATCTGAGCCAGGTGCATCCCAACGAGACGACGGAGATTCGCGCCATCGTCTTCGAGCATAGCTACATTGAGCATCTGACCAAAGGGCTCGGGATCAAGGGCGTGCTGAAGGTCCGAACGCACCGGCCGCTCACCGGCAACCGTAAGATCATCTTCGCGGTGCTCAAGCGCGGCATGCCGCGCACGGAAGTGTGGCGCGTGCTCTACGGCATCTGCAACCAGCAACGCGCCGCCGGCAAGATCGTCATCGCCGTGAACGAAGACATCTCGCCCGACAATCTCGACGCTGTCATGTGGGCGATTGCTTTTCGTGCTTCGCCGCATAAGGACATCGAGATCATCAAGCATAAGGACGCGGGCCACGGCCCGGGCAGCGAGCAGGGCGGGATTCCGCCCTGCTGATCGATGCCACGCTCAAACAGGACATGCCGCCGGTCTCGCTGCCGACGCAGCCCTATATGGAGCGCGCCCGCGAGCTGTGGAGCGAGTTGGGCTTGCCGGACTTCGCCGCAGAGGAGCCATGGTTCGGCACCTCGCTCGGCAAATGGCCCGAGGCCTTGCGCCTGGAAGCCGAACGCGCCGTGCGCGGCGATTATTGGGAGAACGGCCGCTTGAGCGCGCAGAAGCGTCGGAGCGACGTCGAGATGAACAGCGAAGTCGACGACTTCGACGACGGTATGTGACAAACAATTGATGATAGGAGTGACTATGCGAGCGAATTGGAGAGTGTGGAGTACCTTGATTGCAGCGGCGACGGTTGCGGCTTCTTGCGCTGTTGCGGTTGGAGCCTCGGCGCAATCGCCAGAGGCCTTCTATAAAGGCAAGAATATCGATTTGATAGTCGGCTATGCGGCCGGTGACACATACGACATCTATGCGCGGCTCGCCGCGCGGCATTTGTCCCGCTATATCCCCGGCGCGCCCACGGTCGTGGTGCGCAACATGCAGGGTGTCGGCGGCCTGAAGGCGGCGAACTACATGTATTCGCAAGCGCCGCAGGACGGCAGCAGCATCGCCATGGTCGGGCAGGGCGTTGCCCTCGACCAACTGGTGGAAAACACCGCCGTGCAGTTCGACGCGCGACAGTTCAACTGGGTCGGGCGCATGGTGCCGGTCATTCAGTTCGTCGTCTGGCACACGTCACCGGTCAAAACCCTGCAGGATGCGATGAAGGAAGAAGTGGTGATTGCCGCCACGAGCCCAACCGGCGCGACCGGCACCGTGCCGCGCTTGCTCAACCGGCTGGCGGGCACCAAGTTCAAGATCATTCACGGCTATCCCGGCATATCCGGCCTGATGCTGGCGATGGAGCGCGGCGAGACCCAGGCCGCCTCGGCCAGCGCCCAGATGCTGCTGTTCAGCAAGCCCGAGCTGCTGGCCAAGCCGCTGGTGTCGGTCCTGGTGCAATATTCCAAGAGCCGCAGCGCCCTGTTTCCCGACGTTCCGGCGCTCGGCGAGTTCGGCAAGACCGAGGATGACAAGCACATCCTGGCGCTGTACGGCGCGACCACGGATCTCGGCCGCGCCATGTTGGCGCCGCCGAAGGTGCCTACGGACCGCATGAAGGCGCTGCGCGCCGGCTTCGACGGCATGATGAAGGATACGGCCTTCCTCGATGAGGCCAAAAAGGCCAGCCTGGAAGTCGATCCGCTCGACGGCGAGGGCGTCGCCAAGATCATCCACGAGACGCTCGACGTTACGCCGTAGTTCGCCAAGCGCGTGGCGGCGGCACTCGCGGAATAGTGTAGAGGCGAGCCGGGGCGCGGAATCGCCCCGGCTTTCGCCCGTTCCGCTTTTACGGCACACTCCAGCTCTCTCGGAGGATGGCCGTGCGCATTTTTCTATTTTTTCTATTCGCGTTTTACGCGTTCGGCTTGCCGGCGACAGCCGAAGCCGACCCGGCGCCGCTAACCGTCGAGAATAGCTTTCTGTCGGTCGAGATCGACGGCAAGCCCTATCGCCTGCAGGCCATGATCGTCAAGGAAGCGACGCGCACGGGCCGCCTTCCCGTGGCGCTGATCACGCATGGTCAAAGCAACGATCTTGCCTCGCGCCAATCGGTAGATCCGGCCAATTACATATTCGTGGCCCGCGAATTTGCCCGTCGCGGCTGGCTATCGGTTGTGGTGGCGCGGCTTCGGCAAATCGACGGGCTCGGTGCCTTACAGCCTGCAGGCCTGTCGCAACGGCGATTACGGCGCGACCTTCAAACCGCAGGTCGACGACATGGCGGCGGCGCTTAAAGCCGTCATCGCCCGGCCGGATGCCGACGGCAATCGCGTCATCGGCTTCGGCACCTCGGTCGGCGGCGCGGTGATGCTTGGCCTCGCGGCGCGCGCACCGGCGGGCCTCAAGGCTGTCGTCAACATGTCGGGAGGGGCGGTGTCTTTTCCGGTGCCGGGGCCTGACCAGTCGGCATCCTGTTGGCCGGAACATTTGCCTCCGGCCTTCGCCGCCTATGGCAAGACCAGCCGCATCCCAACGCTGTGGCTCTATGCCGAAAACGATTCGTTGCTGCCGCCCGATCAAGTGCGTCGCATGCAATCGGCCTATGTGGCGGCTGGCGGCGTGAGCGATTTCTTTCTCTTTCCGCCGCTCAAGGGCGACGGACATGATCTCTATGGCCTGCAGGACGGCATGCAGCATTGGATCCCGGCGCTCGATGCGTTTTTGCGGCGCCGCGATCTGTCGACTTATGATCCGCTGCCGCTCGACGCGGCGGTCGGCAAGCTCCTCAATCCGCAAGCGGCGGCCTACTACAACAACCTCTATCGCGGCCGTCCAGCTGAGAAGGCCATGGCGCTGTCGGGCTCGGGCCAGCAGGGCTTTATTGCCTTTGGCCGCCAGACGCCCGAGCAGGCCGCGAAGGACAGCATCGCCGGCTGTGAGAAGCAGACCGGCGGCCCGCGCTGCCGCGTCGTGCTGCAAAACTTCGAGGTCGTTCCGGCGCCCTAGGGTGGTTCGGCGGCCTCCACGCCAACCCTTTCTGCTCTAGCTGCAATCTCCCAAATGAAATTGCGACTAGATTGCAATTGGCCTACTCCAAAGCTTGGGCCCCAGTTGTTACAAATCATTATTAATTACTTAGCTGGCATTCAGGAAATATATATCACGCGTTCGTGAGCGGTGATTTGCACCCTCTAGGGTGTGTGTTTGGCCTGTAGGGGGCGCAAGTAAATCTCCTGCAACGCCAGGGCGGATAGCCCGCAGGCGGCGATGATCAGGCCCATGGGCCGGGCGCTGCCGTCGGCCAGAACGCCGACCAGGGCAGCGACCACGGCGCCGACACCGAACTGCAAAATACCCAAGAATGCCGAGGCCGCGCCGGCAATGCGGCCATGCATCGCCATGGCCGCCGCAGTGGTGTTGGGCGCGATGAAGCCGAGACTTGCGACGCTGAAGAAGAGCGGCACCAACAGCCCGATGAACCCGCCAATGCCGGTCAGCGCGTTGATCCCGACGAGCACTGCGGCGGCGGCGAAGCCCATGGTCGAGGCGCGCAGGATGGCGCGGCCGGAATACCTCGCCAGTAGGCGATGGTTGATTTGCGATGCGGCGATCAAACCGACGGCATTGAGGCCGAAGAGAAACCCGTAACGCTCGGCCGGCACGCCATGCAGTTCGATGAAGACGAAGGGCGAGCCAGCGATATAGGCGAACATGCCGGCCATGACGCTGGTGCCAGTCAGGACATAGGCGAGGAAGCGAAGGTCGCGCGCGAGAAACCAATAATTGCGCAAGGCGACCATCACGCCGCCGGGTTGCCGCTTCTCGGACGGCAAGCTTTCACGCAACGCGACAGCGGTGAGGATAAGGCAACAAACGCCGAATCCCGTGAGCACCCAGAAAATGGATTGCCAGCCGAAGGCTGTGAGCAACTGGCCGCCGATGACCGGCGCCAGGATCGGTGCTAGGCCCATCACCAGCATCAGCGTCGTCAGCATGCGGGCCGAATCGCGCTCGTCGAACAGATCGCGTACGATAGCGCGCGCGATCACCATGCCGGCGCAGCCGCCGATGCCTTGCACGAAGCGGGCGATGACGAGGCCCTCCAGGCTCGGCGTCAGCGCCGCCATAATAGAGCCGGCGATATACAGCGCGATGCCGATATAGAGAGGCAGCTTGCGCCCGAAGCGGTCCGAGATCGGTCCGTAGATGCCTTGCCCGATGGCGAGGCCGACGAAAAATAACGACAGCGTCGCCTGCACCAGGCCGGGATTGCCGGCGAATTCGCGCTGCAGGGTGGGGAAGCTCGGCAAATACATGTCGATCGACATGGGCGCGAAGGCGGTCAGCGCGCCGAGCAAAACCGCGAGAATCAGATACTGTCGAGAGGCCATTGGTACCAACGGAACATTGCTAAGGTCCCGTTACATGAGCGGTTGCTACTGGGCTGTCTATAGGTTTCCGGCCGGAAACCCGATTGTGCGGGACATTTCAGCCACATCCGATGTTCCACCTATGGCGTAAGCGTAAGTGTCATCGGCTCGCCAACAAGGAACGCAGAATGAAGTTGCCAGAGCTGCGGATGTCGCTGCTTGCCGCCTATGCCGCGCCGGCCTTGCCGTTGGCAGCGCTTACCTTGCCGGTCTACATCTATTTGCCGAACTATTATGCCGACAATCTCGGTCTTGGTCTGGCCGCGGTCGGCGCCGTGCTGCTGTTCGCGCGGTTGTGGGACGTGATCAGCGATCCCTTGATCGGCTGGCTCAGCGATCGTGGCCACGGCCCGATCAGCCGCCGCTGGGGCCGTCGCCGCCCCTGGATCGTCGCTGGGGCGCCGCTGGTGATGGTGGCCTGCTGGATGCTGTTCGCGCCGCCGGCCGGGGCGGGCATCGCCCATCTGCTGGTCTGGAGCATCGCGCTCTATCTCGGCTGGACGATGATGATCCTGCCGCTCACCGCGTTGTCGGCGGAACTTTCGGGCGACTATGACGAACGCAGCCGCATCGCGGCGTGGCGCGAATCTTTCACGCTTGCCGGAACGCTGGCGACACTCGGCGGCCTCGCGCTGCTCGACGGCTTCGGCGCGTCCGTCGCCTTGCGCTGGGTCGGCGGCGCTGTCGTCTTACTGCTGCCGATCTGCACAGCGATCATGGTCTGGCGCGTGCCGGATATCAGCGTGCGGCGTGACGCCCAGCTTTCGGCGGGCAGCGGTTGGCGTATGTTGAGAACGAATCGTCCTTTTCAGCGTTTGATCGCGGCCTATCTGTTGAACGGTTTTGCCAACGGCTTGCCCGCGACATTGTTTTTGCTGTTCGTCGGGCGAACACTGCAGGCCCCGGCGCAGGCTGGCTTGCTGCTGTTCGTCTATTTTTTATCGGGGATCGCCGCCGTGCCGCTGTGGCTGCGCCTCAGCTATCGCTATGGAAAGCATCGTGTGTGGTGCGCGGCCATGCTGGTTTCCTGCGCTGTCTTCGCGGCGACGCCCTTTCTCGGCGCGGGGGACGTCGGCTGGTTTGCCGCGGTGTGTGTTCTCACCGGTCTCTGTCTCGGCGCCGATCTGGTGCTGCCGTCCGCCATGCAGGCGGACGTGGTCGATCTCGACAGCATCGAAACCGGGGAGCGCCGCGCCGGACTGTTCTTTGCGCTGTGGGGCATGGCGACCAAGCTGGCGCTCGCGCTGGCGGTCGGTGTCGCCTTTCCATTGCTGGATTGGTCCGGCGAGGCGGCCTTCATGTTGATCTTGCTCTACAGCTTGCTGCCGATCGCCTTCAAGCTCGCCGCGATCGCTTTAATGGCAGGTTATCCGCTGACGGCGGCGCGCCACGCGGAAATCGCCGCACGTCTGACGGCCATGACGACCACCGAAAGGACCAGCTGATGTATCGCAAATTACGCGTCGGAGCCCTATGGGCAGCCATCACCGCATCGCTGACCGGATGCGGCGGCATGGTATTGCAGGATTTCGCGGCAAGCCGGCCAGACATGAGCATGGAAGAATATTTTTCCGGGCGTACAAAAGCCTGGGGCATGTTCGAGGACCGCTTCGGCAATGTGAAACGACAGTTCGTTGTCGATCTCGTCGGCCGCTGGGACGGGCGCGAGCTGATACTGGAAGAGGACTTCCTTTATGACGATGGCGAGCGCGATCGACGCGTCTGGCGTATCGCAAAGCTTGCGGATGGCAGTTATGAGGGCCGTGCTGACGATGTGATCGGCGTTGCCAAGGGTGCGGCGGCGGGGCGCGCTTTCAATTGGCGCTATACGGTCGATCTCAAAACAGACGACGGGCTGGTGCGGGTTCAGTTCGACGATTGGCTGTTCCGTCAGGATGCGGAGGTCGTGCTGAACAAAGCCGAGGTGACGAAATACGGCATCCAGGTTGGTCAGGTCTTCTTGTCGTTCCGCAAACTGCCGGATTGAGGGGCGCCGTTACTTCACCGCCTGCTGGGCGCGGCCGTCGCGGCTGGCCAACTCGTAGTCGATCCTTGTGCCGCGGGCCACGAAGGCGAGCTTCATCCAGTCTCGACTTTCTTTGCCGTACCAGACGTCAACCGGGATGCCGTCCTCGGTTTTGATCAGGCGGTAATGCATTACGCCGTCTGCCGCATCTGATTGCGTCTCGACATGAACGGGCATCATTTTGCCGTCTTGGCTATTGAGCAGTTCTTTGCGACGAATGGTTTCCTTGTTCCAGTAGCTCGTCGGAATCGTGTCGGCCGGGGCCATGTAGGTTCTGCCGCTGCTGTCGGTCACGCGCAAACCGCCGTCGGTCGCCTCGGCTAACACCTTATGTTTGGTGCCGTCGTCGTTGGTGACGCTTTCCAGGCGGACGAGCCGGCCGTTCTGCCAAGTCTCCATGTTGCGGTGACTGTAGCGAAAGACCGGCACGAAGGCGAAGCGCACCTCGAGGTCGATGGCGATCTCGACGATGAGCTTGTCGCCGTCCTGACGGAAGGCAACAGTGTGGCGGCCCATGGGATCGCCGCCGCGGATGACGTTGAAAGCGATGTCGCTTGGCGCAGATGCGGCCCAGGCAGTCGCCTGCCATATCAGGCCCCCGAGGGCGAAGATGGCAATGCCGAACGCGCGCAAGGCAATCCTAGGCATAATGAGCATCCCACGCAGATTAAGGGCATTCACCTCCCTACGCAGAACGGTCGCTGGCGGATCAGCTGGAGGATGGCGGACTGCCAGGGGTTCCCGTTTGCGCCATCATGCCGCCGAGTTGACTCAACAAAACATCGAGCGCATCGCGCACTTCGCCGGCGAAGGTGTCCGATTGGACGGGGTCCAGACCGGCGACGGTGAACCCCTCCATGTGCCGACGCAGATCGCCGCCGAACCCCTGGACAGCCGCAGCGGGATCCGGGGCGCCGCGAAAGATCATGGCGTAGAGGTTGCACAGCAGATATTCGCTGGCGAACAGACGGGCTTCGAGTTTGATGCGATCGCTATCCATGACGGCTCCAATGACTGGGGAAGCGGAGTCTAGCGGCCTGCTGAAGAATAGGACAGATGTCGGCGCGAAATTGACCGTTTGCGGTTTCTCTCGGCGAAATCCCGTTGTTATCGCTGCTGACTCGGCCGTTGCGGGCGTGGCACGCATGTTGCGAAGCAGGCAGCAATGCCCTCGGCGATGCTTGTTCTTGTCGCGAGGGCGCTTCTGTTCTGTTCTTTCCGGGAGATCGCCATGCGCGTCAGCTTGAACCTTCTCAGCGCCATCGGATTGGGCGCCGCACTCGTCTCGCCGTCCTATGCCGCCGATGTCGCGAGCTTCTACAAAGGACGCGAGTTAGATGTCGTCATCGGTTCGACGCCAGGCGGCGGCTTCGACACCTATGGCCGCTTCCTTGCCCGCCATATGTATCGCCACATCCCCGGCACGCCGACCATGGTAGCGAAGAACATGCCAGGGGCGGGCGGCCTGAAAGAGATGACTTATCTGATGACCGCCGCGCCGAAGGACGGATCGGTCATCGGCATCATCAACCCGGTGATGACGACGGCACCTTTGCTGACGCCGGAAGTCGCCAAGTTCGACCCGTTGAAATACGAGTGGATCGGCAGCGCCAATGCCGAGATCAGCACCTGTGGCTTCTGGTCGAAGTCCGGCGTGAAATCGGTGGAGGATCTGACCAAGCGCGAGTTGATTATCGGCGGCGTCGGTCCTTCCAGCGGTTCGACCCTGGACGCCATTACTTTGAAGCAGGTGCTCGGCTTGCCGTTCAAGATCGTCGCCGGCTATTCGGGCCTGTCGGAAGTGGCGCTAGCCGGCCAGCGCGGCGAAGTCGACGGCGCTTGCGGCCTCAACGTCACGACCCTCAAATCCGCCCATTGGGACGCCATCCAGCGCGGCGAATTGAAGATCATCCTGCAGACCTCGTTGCGCAATCATCCGGAACTACCGGGCGTCGCCAATGTGTTTTCGCTCGCCAAGACCGAGGAGCAGAAGCAAATCATGCAGATGACCTTCGGCCCGTGGATTTACGGCCGCTCCTTCGTCGCCCCGCCCGGCACCGACAAGGATCGTGTCGCCGCTCTGCGCGAGGCGTTCCAGAAGACCATGAAGGACCCGCTGTTCCTGGCCGAAGCCGACAAGGCGCGGCTCGAGGTCAATCCCGCCACGCCTGAGGAAATCGCCAAGCTGATCAAAGAGATCTACGATACGCCGCCGGACGTGATCGAGAAGACTCGCGCGATGCTGAACATCGCCGATAAGATCTGATCCTGCGGCAGGGAGGATAAGGCATGCATCAGACATATATTCCCGATTGGGTGAAGCAGCGCGTGATCGAGCGGCGCGGCAAAGCGCATGTCTTCGCCGACATGGAGCCGGCGCGGACGGCGCTGGTGGTTGTCGATCTGCAGAACGGCTTCATGATGGAGGGCGTTGCCCACAGCCTGATCAAGGGCGCGCAGGAGATCGTGCCGAACGTGAATAAGCTTGCGGAGAATTTGCGAGCCGCCGGCGGCGTCGTGGTGTGGATTCGCAACACGGCGACCGAAGAATCCTTCATGAGCTGGTCGATCGCCTACGAGAAGCTGTCCATCCCGTCGCGCGCCAAGAAGCGCATGGAATCGCTTAAGCCGGGCTCGATCGGTCATCAGGTTTGGGCCGGCATGGATGTGCAGCCGCAAGACCTCATCGTCGATAAAACGCGCTTCAGCGCATTCATTCAGGGCTCGTCGAACATCGAGGCGCTGCTGCGGGCCCGCGGCATCGACACGGTTCTGATCACCGGCACTTCGACGAGCGTCTGCTGCGAATCGACGGCGCGCGACGCCGCCATGCGCAATTTCCAGACGGTAATGGTCAGCGACAGCCTGTGCGCCGCCACTGATGAGGAGCACAACGCCACGCTCCTCAATTTCTATCTCACCTTCGGTGACGTCATGACGACCGATGAGGCGATCGGCTATCTGCTCGCCAACGCGAAGGCCTCAGCCGCCCAAGCCTAGGGCGAAGGCTTTCTCGATCCAGGCAGATAAGGCGGCGCAGGCCCCCACAAGGGCCTTGGTTATGCGAGCCTCCCTAGTCTCATGACTTATGTTTTTGCCGTCTGCTTTTCCGCATGGGGCCGGGTCGCGGACAGGGTAAAGTGCCGAACCTGTCCGATTGATGCCTGCCGGTAATATGTCTGTGCCCGAGATCGTCACCCGTTTTGCGCCGAGCCCCACCGGCTTGCTGCACCTCGGCCATGCCCATTCGGCGCTTTTCGCCTGGACTGCCGCACGTGCGGCGGGGGGACGCTTTCTGCTGCGCATCGAGGACATCGATCTCAGCCGCAGCCGCCCGGAATATGAGGCGGCGCTAATGGAAGACCTGGCGTGGCTCGGCCTGTCCTGGCCCCAGCCGGTGCGCCGTCAGTCCGAACATCTGGCAGATTATCACGCGGCGCTTGATCGCCTGAGCGGGCAGGGGCTGCTCTACCCTTGTTTCTGCACGCGGCGCGACATCGCCGACGAGATCGCGCGCTCGGGCGCCGCGCCGCACATGACTCCCATGGGCCCTGACGGGCCGATCTATCCGGGGATATGCCGGCATCTGAGTGCGGAAGAGCGCGCGCGGCGAATCGCCGCCGGCGAGGCCTATGCCTTGCGGCTCGATGTGGGGAAGGCGTCCGCGCTGGCGGGCTCGCTCGCGTGGCATGATCGCGGACGCGGCACGATCGCTGCGACGCCGGAGATTTTCGGTGACGTGGTGCTGGCGCGCAAAGACATCGCGACCAGCTATCATCTCAGCGTCACGGTCGACGACGCTTTGCAAGGGGTGACGCTGGTGACGCGTGGCGAGGATTTGTTAGCGGCGACGCATCTGCATCGCTTGCTGCAGGCGCTGCTCGTCTTGCCGACGCCCGATTATCACCATCATGGCCTGATCACAGACGCGGCGGGCCGCCGGCTCGCCAAGCGCGACGATGCGCGTTCGATCAGGTCCTTAAAAGAAGCCGGCCATAGCGCGGGGGAGGTCCGCTCTATGGCCGGTTATCCGGATCAAGGCGATAGGGAGAGACCGGCTTAGCCGGCC
>CANJIM010000071.1 GCA_947474495.1 Rhodospirillaceae bacterium | reverse complement strand
TTCCTCGGCGGTGACCATGAACTCGTGCGGCAGCTTGTCCTTGGTCATCACCGGGAAATCGGCCGGCGGCAGGCACTGCAGGGTGAAGACCGAGCGCCCGGCGCGGATCGTCAGGGGGGCGTTCTCGCCCTTCTGGGCCAGTTCGACCTGGGCGCCGTCCGGTAGCTTGCGGACGATGTCGTAGAGGGTGTGGGCGGCGGCTGTGGTGGCGCCGGCGGTCGCCACCTGGGCGTCGACCGCCTCGGTGATGGCGAGGTCCATGTCGGTCGCCGTCAGCTTGAGCTTGCCCGACTGGGCCTCGAGCAGGACGTTCGACAGGATCGGAATGGTGTTGCGGCGTTCGACGACGCTCTGGACGTGGCCGAGGGCGCGCAGGAGCGCGGCGCGTTCGATGGTCAGTTTCATGATTGGACGAACTGCTGAAGGATCAAGGATCGGTTCCCGCCGTTTGTTGCCGCCGCGCGATAGCTCGGCGGGGCCCGGCCTGACTCCTGCGAATCGCCCCTCTGACCGTAAGAGGAAAGGCCCGAAACGGGCCGGGCGACGGCAGGCTCGCGGCCGGTCGCCGATTGTATCAGAAGGGCTTGGTTTCCCAAAGCGATTCACATCCCGGCGGGGCCGGGCCGGGGCCCCGGCCAAGCGGCGAATTTAGGGGCGCGCGGCCAAGAAAAAACCGCCCAAAACGGGGCGGTTTTTGATGGCGGAGCGGCGGGCGGGTCAGCCTCAGCTTTCCAGCATCCGGCGCAGCAGGTCGATGTCTTCCGAGAAGCTCGAATCACCGGCGCGCAGCTCTTCGACCTTGCGCACGGCATGCATCACCGTGGTGTGGTCGCGGCCGCCGAATTTGCGGCCGATCTCGGGCAGCGAGCGCGAGGTCAGCTGCTTGGCGAGATACATGGCGACCTGGCGCGGCCGGGCCACGGCGCGAGCCCGGCGGGCCGACGACATATCCGAGATGCGGATGTTGAAATGCTCGGCGACGCGCTTTTGGATTTCCTCGATGGTGACGCGGCGGTCGTTGGCGCGCAACAGGTCGTGCAGCACGTCCTGCGCGGTTTCCAACGAGATATCGCGGCCGACCAGAGTCGCATGGGCGACGACGCGGTTGAGGGCGCCTTCCAGCTCGCGGACGTTCGAGGTGATCTTGTGGGCGAGGAATTCCAGCACTTTGGCCGGCACATTGGCGCCGGCGCCGGCGAGCTTCTCACCCTTGGATTGCAGGATCGACAGACGCAGCTCGTAGTCGGTCTGATGAATGTCGGCGACCAAGCCCCAGCCGAGCCGCGACTTCATGCGGTCTTCCATGCCCTCCAGATCGGACGGCGACTTGTCGGCGGAGATCACGATCTGCTTGTTCTGATCGACCAAGGCATTGAACGTGTGGAAAAATTCTTCCTGCGTCGAATCGCGGCCCGAGATGAACTGCACATCGTCGATCATCAGCACGTCGACCGAACGGAACTGCTCCTTGAACGCCATGGTGTCGCGGAAGCGCAGCGCGCGGATGAACTGGTACATGAACTTCTCGGCCGAGAGATAGATCACGCGCTTGTTGGGATAGCGTTCGCGGATCGCCCAGGCGATGGCATGCATCAAATGCGTCTTACCGAGGCCGACGCCGCCGTAGAGGAACAGCGGATTGAACGGCACGGTCTTGGCTTCGGCCAAGCGGCGCGCGGCGGCATAGGCGAACTCGTTCGACTTGCCGACGACGAAATTCTCGAAGGTGAAGCGCGGATCGAGCGGCGCGCTGATGTCGGCGCGGTCCTCGCCGCCGGTGATGACAGGAGCGCCGTTCGTCGGCGTTGCAGCCGGAGTCAGCTGCTGAGCGTGACCGTTGCCATTCACGTTGCCGTTCGCGGCGCCATTGGAATTTTGCGGCACGCCGAGACCGTTGGGGCCGAGAGCGGCGGCCTTCGGCGTGGCGGGGCGATGCACGCGCACGGCGACAGTGCGCACGCCGGAGTTTTCCTCGCACCAAATGGCGCGAATGCGCTCGAGATAATGGCGCTCGACCCAATCGCGCATGAAGCGGGTCGGCACGCTGACGATCACCTCGCCTTCGCCGGCATTGGCGAAGGTCAACGGCTTGAGCCAGCTCTTGAACACGGCATCGCCGAATTCAACGCGCAGGCGGCCGAGCACGCGTTCCCATTGGGCGGCGGTCGGGGCGCTGACGGACGAGGACGACGACATGGGAATACCGGACTCCAAGCTCATTTCTTCTTTCAATCCTGAACCCAAGGGAGCCCGGCAGCTTTCCAGCCGTCGGTCGCGCCGCGGTGTTTATTGGCGTCATGGGGGCCTTCAAAGCCGCCGCTGACGTTATAAGCGCGCGCATAGCCGAGCTTGCCCAACGCGATGGCGGCCGCCCGTGAGCGCGCGCCGGAACGGCAGAGAAACAGCACCGGCTCGCCCGGCGCGGCGCCGGCCGCTTCGACCTGCTTGGCGAATTCCGGGTTGACCTGCATCGACGGAAAAACCTGCCACGGGACGAAGGAGGCGCGCTTGCCGATCGGGCTCAAGTCGGGCACGCCGACGAACACCCATTCGGGCTGCGTGCGCACGTCGATCAGCACCGCGTTCGGCGCATCCTTGAGGATGCTCCACGCTTGCGTCGGCGTCACGTCGCCTGCGTAACCGTCTCCCGGAGCAACACTGGCTTCCCCCGAAGTGCGTTGCGTTTGATCTGCCATGCCTGGCTCCCCTGCCTCGCCGATCGCGCCCCCTGTCTCGGCGGCGCGTCTCGACGATCACTCACGCGTAATGAACAAACCGACATGCGCGCCAAACGAAAACGTCGCGAATGAGACTGTCGGTTACGAACTGGTGGCCCTATGCCGAAAAAAACTGCGGCGATATGTCCGATGAATATCCCAAGCCATCTGAGATGGTCAGTGGCTGACTTGACGGCCGGGATGGAGGCGGACTCTAGCCGTGCGCCTTCAGGCGTGCAACGTGATCGAACGGGGAACGGCGAAAATTTTTAGCTGCGCGCGCGTTCTTCCCATGTTGACTCGCAAACCGAAACGAGTCCCTGCGCGAACGTGATGAATTTTTCCTATCTTTCCATTGGCAAAGGGAATGACGGGAAAAATTCGCCAGGAAGAACGGCCAGAAAAAAACGGCTGAAAAAAGTTGATGTAAAACAAGCGGGCAGAAAAAATCCGGCCGCTCCGCGGTGCGCACTGCAAAAAAGAAATGCCCGCGTCGATCGCTCGATGCGGGCATTTGGAAAATCGGTAGCGCAACAATCAGATGCGCAACAAAAACACTCTAACGTCGAAAGTTTTCCTCACAAAACCTGCGAGGCGGATCGTTAGAGCGCCTTCACGCGCGCCGACAGACGCGACAGCTTGCGCGACATCGTGTTCTTCAGAACGACGCCCTTGCTGACGCCGCGCATCATCTGCGGCTGAGCGGCCTTGAGGGCGGCGGCGGCTTCGTCCTTCTTGCCGGAGGCGATGGCGACTTCGACGCTCTTCACCGCGCCGCGCACTTGCGTCAGGCGAGAGTGATTGATCGCGGCGCGCTTCACGCTCTGCTTAGCCCGCTTCTTAGAGGACTTGATATTGGCCATGGCTCAGCCTTTGCTGGATCGTCTATACGAGGGAATATCGGAAAGGCCGGGTTTATAGCCGCCGCCCCCATATCCGTCAATGCCGCAGATTCCTTGGGTTTGCGGCCGGCCTCACCGCAAAAACCCAAGCGCCGCAAGGCGTTGCGCGCACTACATGTAGTGGCGAAAGCGCCTCAGGCCTTATAGGACGGCTTGCGCTTCTCCATGAAGGCCGCCATGCCCTCTTTCTGGTCGGGGGTCGCGAAGCTGGCGTGGAACAGGCGGCGCTCGAAACGAATGCCTTCGGCGAGCGAGGTCTCGAAAGCGCGATTGACCGATTCTTTCGTCATCATGGCCGCCGTGCGCGATTGCACAGCGATTTTGCCGGCGGTCTTGAGCGCTTCGGCAAGCAGGTCGGCCGCGGGAACCACGCGGCTCACCAGGCCGACGCGTTCCGCCTCGGCAGCGTCCATCATGCGGCCGGACAGGCACATGTCCATCGCCTTGGACTTACCGACGGCGCGTGTCAGGCGCTGGCTACCGCCGGCGCCCGGCAATACGCCGATGGTGATTTCCGGCTGGCCGAATTTCGCCGTGTCGGCGGCGATGATGATGTCGCACATCATCGCCATCTCGCAGCCGCCGCCGAGCGCGAAGCCGGCCACCGCGGCGATCACCGGCTTGCGGCAGCGCGCGACGCTTTCCCAATCCTTGGTGATGAAATCTTCCAGGTAAGCGTCGGCGAAGGATTTGTCCTTCATCTCGCCGATATCAGCGCCGGCCGAGAAGGCCTTCTCCGATCCGGTGATGACGATGCAGCCAATGGCCGGATCACGGTCGAAGGCGCCGACCGCCTCGCCCATCTCCTGCACCAGCTGCGTGTTGAGGGCATTGAGCGCTTGCGGGCGGTTCAGGGTGATCAGGCCGACGGCGTCGCGCGTTTCGACGATAATCAACTCGTAGGCCATGACGCTCTCCTGGAAGAATTGGGGAATGAAGTCTTTGTCGGCTGTCGTTAGCGGTCGGGCGAGAGCGTGAAACGCACCGTCAGGGCGCCACCGGCGCCGCTCGCGAAGCTCAGGGCCAGCTCTTCCTTGTCGCGCAGGAAACGCCCTTCGGCGCGGGCGCGCCAGCCGAGCTGCGGTAGGCTGGCGGCGTAAAACTTGAGCACCTCGGCCCGCGCCAGACGTCCGCTCGCCTCGGTCTCGATGATGCGGCCCTCGGGCTTGTCGAACACCACGGCGGCGTCCGGCCGCTCGGTCAGGCCGGGCATCAAGGGGACGTCGTCGATGACGCTCAAGAAGGCTGGCGCCCCCTGACTTTGAACAGGGCGGTTTTGCGCCCAAACCGCGCTCGGCGCGGCGGCAAACAGGGCGAAAGCGATGAACAGGGCGGTCAGGCGCGGCACGGCGGGCTCCCCAAAAGTAGGGCCGACGTTATCTCACCGTTGGTGCACTGCACAATAAAATGTCGAGCGGCCCGCCTGGACCATGCGCTTAATGAGCGGGGACTTGGGGTGCTTCGCCGCCGCGCAGACCTGGCAAATGCCGCCCTCGCGGTCATAGGCGGCGAAATGATGCTGGAAATAGCCCAATTCGCCGGACGGCTGCTTGTGGTCGCGCAAGGTCGAGCCGCCGACCGCGATGGCTTCTCTGAGCACGTCCTTGACCGCCGCGACCAGTTTGTCGGCCCGTTCCCCTTGCACCAGATGCGACGAACGCTTGGGCGAGATAGCGGCGCGATAGAGCGCTTCGCAGGCGTAGATATTGCCGATGCCGGCGACGACGGTCTGGTCGAGCAACGCCGATTTGATCGGCGTCTTTTTGCCCTTGAGGGCGGCCGCGAGCACCGGGCCGGTGAAATCGCCGCCGAGCGGTTCGGGGCCGATGTCTTTCAGCAGCGGGTGCTGATCCGGATCGCCCTCGATGAAGGTCATCAGGCCGAAGCGGCGCGCGTCGTTGAAGCGCACCTGCACGCCCGAGCCCATTTCGAACACCACATGGTCATGTTTGCTTAAGGGAGGCTGGTTGTGGCCCTTGGGCAGGATGCTCATGCGCCCCGACATGCCGAGATGAATCAGCCAGATCAGCCCATCGTCGAGCCGCGCCAGAATATATTTGGCCCGCCGTTCCAATTTTTGGACACGCCGCCCCGTCAACCGCGCGGCAAAGCCGTCCGGCAGGGCAATACGCAGATTGGCGCGATGGTTCTGCACCAGGGCGAGGCGCTCGCCAGTCATGACCGCAGACAAGCCGCGGCAGACGGTTTCGACTTCAGGAAGCTCGGGCATGGCCGCAATATAGGGGGAAATAGCTGAGGAACCAGGGGTTGCGCACGGTAGCGCAAGGGGCAGGGCTCGGCTATCTTGACGCCATGTCCTCACAGCAAGTCCCTGACAGCGCGGGCGAAACGCCCGAGACCGTCGATTTCGGCTTTCAGCAGGTCCCGCGCGGCGAAAAGAAAGCGCTGGTACGCGGCGTGTTTGCGCGCGTCGCCAAGCGCTACGACTTGATGAACGACCTGATGAGCGGCGGCGTCCATCGCCTGTGGAAGCAGGCGATGATCGACTGGCTGATGCCGCGCGCCCACTGGACTTTCCTCGACGTCGCCGGCGGCACCGGCGATATCGCCACCTCGATCCTGCGCGCCGTCGGCGGTCCCAGCGTGCTGGCGGCCAAGGGTGGCCACATCACAGTCGCCGACATCAATCCCGCCATGCTTGAGGTCGGCGCCGAGCGTGCTGGCAAGCGCGGCATCGCCGGGAGTTTGCAGTTCCTCGCCGCCGACGCCGAGAAATTGCCGATCGAAGATTCGAGCATCGACGCCTACACGGTCGCCTTCGGCCTGCGCAACGTCACCGATCTCGACGCCGCGCTGCGCGAAGCCCGCCGCGTGCTCAAGCCCGGCGGACGATTCCTCTGCCTGGAATTTTCCAAGCCGGCGCTGCCGCTGCTCGGCCCGATCTACGATCGCTATTCCTTCGCCGTGCTGCCCAAGCTCGGCGAGATCGTCGCCAAGGACGGCGAGTCTTATCGCTATCTCGCCGAGAGCATTCGCCGCTTCCCGGTGCAGAGCGCTTTTGCCGAGCGCATCAAGGCGGCCGGCCTCGACCAGGTGAAAGTGCGCAACCTGTCGGGCGGCATCGCCGCGCTTCATTCGGCCTGGCGCCTGTAAGCGCGTCATGCTCCGCGATCTTCGCAACCTCGCCCGCCTCGCCGGCATCGCCTGGACGCTCGGCCGTCACGACGCGCTCTTTCCGCTCGACATCATCCGCCTGCCCGCCGTCGTCGACTGGCCGATCCGCTTCTTCTCGCGCAGCGTTCGCCGCAAGACGACGCTGCGCCCCGGCCAGCGACTGGCGCTCGCCTTACGCGAATTGGGCCCGACCTTTATCAAACTCGGCCAGACGCTGTCGACGCGGCCCGATCTGATCGGCGCCGACGTCGCCGAAGATCTCTCGGGCCTGCAGGACCGCCTGCCGCCCTTCTCCACAGCGGAAGCCAAAGCCACCATCGCCCGCGAATTCGACGGGCCGCTGGACGCGCTATTCGCGTCGTTCGACGACACGCCGGTCGCCGCCGCCTCGATCGCCCAGGTGCATTTCGCCGTCGTGCGCGACATCGACGCGGACGGCGTCGAAACGCTGCGCGACGTCGCCGTGAAAATCCTGCGGCCCGGCATCGAGCGCGCCTTCGCCCGCGATCTCGAACTGTTCCTGTGGACCGCGCAATGGATCGAGCGCGCGCAGCCGAGCCTCCGCCGCCTCAAGCCGATCGAAGTCGTCGCCACCTTCGCGCGCGTCGTCGCCACCGAGATGGACCTGCGCATGGAAGCCGCCGCCGCTAGCGAACTGGCGGAGAACTTCATCGGCGACGACAGCTTCCGCGTGCCCGCCGTCGATTGGCGCCGCACCGCGCGCCGCGTGCTGACCCTGGAGCGCATCTACGGCCTCAAGATCGACGACCGCGCGGCGATGATCGACGCCGGCCTCGATCCCAATGACGTGCTGACCAAAGCCTCAGCCGCCTTCTTCAACCAAGTGTTCCGCGACGGCTTCTTTCACGCCGATCTGCATCCCGGCAATCTGTCGGTCGGCATGGATGGCGCGGTGCAGGCGGTCGATTTCGGCATCATGGGCCGGCTCACCCTGGAGACGCGGCGCTTTCTCGGCGAAATGTTCATCGGCTTTCTCGACGGCGATTACCGCCGCGTCGCCGAGGTGCATTTCAAGGCGGGCTATGTTCCCGCCGATCAGCCGCTTGAGGAATTCATGCAGGCCTGCCGCTCGATCGGCGAGCCGATCTTGGGATTGCCGCTCGACGAGATTTCCATCGGCCGCCTGCTCGGCCAGCTGTTCCAAGTGACCGAGCGCTTCCAGATGGAAACGCAGCCGCAGCTCCTGTTGCTGCAGAAGACCATGGTCGCCATGGAGGGCATCGGCCGCGTGCTCAATCCGCATGTGAACATGTGGCGCCTCGCCCGGCCGCAGATCGAGGAGTGGGTGATCGGCAATCTCGGGCCGCAGGCCAAGCTGCGCGACGGCGCCCGCGAATTGCTCGGCCACCTCGAACGCCTACCGCAAACCCTCTCCAATCTGGAAAAGGCCGCCGCGCGCCTCGCCGAAGGCGGCCCGCTCCATGGCGCGGTGCCGGTCCAGCCGACGATCCGAACCGATTCCACAGCCCGCGGCGTTCATATGGCGCTATGGGCGATTGTCGCCCTGCTGGCCGCCCTGCTGGTCGTTGTCGCGCTGGACTAAGCAACCAGCGGCAACTGATCCAAAAAACTCAATATAATCAGTATATTATAGCCCCCTTGCAGTGGCAGGGTCTGGCCACTACTTTATTCACATCTTTCCTTCGTAAATTCGTTCGGGAACACCCCTCATGCTGGCGGGTAAACGCATCCTGCTTCTCGTCGCGGGCGGCATCGCGGCCTACAAGAGTCTCGACCTGATCCGCCGTCTGCGCGAACGCGGCGCCAGCGTGCGCGTGGTGCTGACCGCGTCCGGCGCCAAGTTCGTGACGCCGCTGTCGCTCGCCGCCCTGTCCGGCGACAAGGTCTATGGCGATCTCTTCTCGCTGACCGATGAAAGCGAGATGGGCCATATCCGCCTGTCGCGCGAAGCCGACCTTCTGGTCGTCGCGCCGGCCACCGCCAATATCCTCGCCCGCATGGCCCAAGGACTCGCGAGCGACCTCGCCACCACGGTCCTGCTCGCCACCGACAAGCCGGTGCTCGCTGCGCCTTCGATGAACACGCGCATGTGGGAGCATCCGGCGACTCGCGCCAATATCGCGACGCTGATGAGCCGCGGCACATTGTTCGTCGGCCCCGGCGCCGGCAATCTCGCTTGCGGCGAAGTCGGCGACGGCCGCTTGGCCGACGTCATGGATATCGTCGCCGCTATCGAGAGTTACTTTTCGGCGAGCGCGCCGCTCGCCGGCAAGCGAGCCCTGGTCACCAGCGGGCCCACCTTCGAGGCGATCGATCCGGTGCGCTTCATCGGTAATCGCTCGTCGGGCAAGCAAGGCCACGCCATCGCCGCCGCGCTCGCGCGGCTCGGCGCCGACACCACGCTGGTCTCCGGGCCGGTCGCCGAACCCGATCCGGCCGGCGTGCGCGTCGTCCATATCGAATCGGCGCGCGAGATGCTGGAAGCGTGTCAAGCCGCGCTGCCCGCCGATGTCGCCGTCTGCGCCGCCGCCGTCGCCGATTGGCGCGTCAGGGACGCCGCCGGCCAGAAGATGAAAAAAGGCGCATCAGGAACGCCGAGCCTCGACCTGGTCGAGAATCCCGACATCCTCGCCACCCTATCCGCCGCCGGCAATGCGCGCCCACGTCTCGTGGTGGGCTTCGCCGCCGAGACCGAGAACGTCATCGCCAACGCGCAAGCCAAACGCGCCAAGAAGAATTGCGATTGGATCGTCGCCAACGATGTGTCGGCGAATGCTGGCGTGTTCGGCGGCGACGAGAATACCGTGCATCTCATTTCCGCGAATGGCGTGGAAGACTGGCCACGCATGGCGAAGGACGCCGTCGCCGATCAGCTCGCCCAGCGCATCCGCGATCATCTGTCGAAAGTCGCTTGAGCCCATGACCACCCTGCCCATCACCGTCGCCGTCACGCGCCTGAAACATGCGGAAGATTTGCCGCTGCCCGCCTATGCCACGGCGGACGCCGCCGGCCTCGATCTGATGGCCGCTGTCGATGCACCGCTGCGGATCGAGCCCGGCTCGCGCGCCATGGTGCCGACCGGCCTCGCCATCGCCTTGCCGCGCGGCTTCGAAGCCCAAGTGCGGCCGCGCTCGGGCTTGGCGGCGAAGAACGGCGTCACCGTGCTCAATTCGCCCGGCACCATCGATGCCGACTATCGCGGCGAGATCAAAGTGATCCTGATCAATCACGGCGAAGAGCCGTTCAGCATCGAGCGCGGCTTGCGCATCGCCCAGATGGTGGTCGCGCCGGTGACGCGAATCGCCTGGGACGAACAGACCACGCTCGACGACACCGCGCGCGGCATCGGCGGCTTCGGCTCGACCGGCGTTGAGACCATTAAGATATGAATCGGCGCTCCGCGCCGCGACAAGATATGAAGCGAAGCCCATGCTGAAACTCTCGAAGAAATTGCTGTTCGCCATCGAGGCGGTGCTCGACATCGCCTACAACTCCGGCAGCCAGCCTGTGCAAAGCCGCGAAATCACTGCGCGGCAAGGCATCCCTCGGCGCTATCTCGAACAGGTGCTGCAGCAGCTGGTGCGCGCCGGTGTGCTCGCCGGCGTGCGCGGTCCGCGCGGCGGCTATCTGCTGGCGCGCGAACGGCGTCGCATCACGGTCGGCGAGATCACGCGCGTCGTCGCCGCGCTCGATCCCGGCGAGCCGCTGACCGAGGCGGAGTCCGCATCCGAACTCGGCAAGAAAGTCGTCCAGCCCATGTGGGGCGAGATTCAGAGCAAGATGATGGAACAGCTCGATCAGATCAGCATCGAGGATCTTTGCCTGAAGGCCCACGGCGCCGGCGTCGATAGCGAGGCGCGCCAGCGCCTCGACTTTACGATCTAGCAAGGAACGCGCACCGATGGACGATCTGCCGAACCAACATGCCGGCCCCATGAAATCCGGAGAGCGCGGGCGCATTTACGACAGCATCCTCGAGACGATCGGCAACACGCCGCTCGTGCGCTTGCCGAAATTGTCGCGCGCCGAGGGCTGCAAGGCGGACCTGCTCGCCAAGCTCGAGTTTTTCAACCCGCTCGCCTCGGTGAAGGATCGCATCGGCCTCGCCATGATCGAAGCGGCGGAAGCCTCCGGCCGCCTCAAGCCCGACACCGTGCTGATCGAGCCGACGTCGGGAAACACCGGCATCGCGCTCGCCTTCGTCTGTGCGGCGAAGGGCTACAAACTGATCCTCACCATGCCGGAAAGCATGTCGCTGGAGCGGCGCAAGATGCTGATGCTGCTCGGCGCCACCATTGAGCTGACGCCGGCCGCCAAAGGCATGCGCGGCGCGCTCGATCGCGCCACCGAATTGCAGAAAACGCTACCCGACGCGCTGATCCTGCAGCAGTTCGAGAATCTGGCCAATCCGGCGGCGCATCATCATTCGACCGCCGAAGAAATCTGGCGCGACACCGACGGCACGGTCGATGCCGTGGTCGCCGGCGTCGGCACCGGCGGCACCATCACCGGCGTCGGCGAAGTGCTGAAAGCGCGCAAGCCTTCGGTCAAAATGATCGCCGTTGAGCCCGAGGACAGCCCCGTGCTATCGGGCGGCCTGCCCGGCCCGCACCGCATTCAGGGCATCGGCGCCGGCTTCGTGCCGGGGATCCTCAAGCGCGATCTGATCGACGAAGTGGTGCGCATCGGCAACGAGACGGCCTTCGCCACGGCGCGACGCGCCGCCAAGCTCGAAGGCATCCCCTGCGGCATCTCCTCGGGCGCCGCCATCGCCGCGGCGATGGAAGTCGGCGCGCGGCCCGACATGGCGGGCAAGCGCATCGTCGTCATCATTCCGTCCTTCGCCGAACGCTATCTCTCGACGCCGCTGTTCGACAATCTCTAGGGCCCAGCCCTAAGGCAAGAATATGGACTTCACCGACGCCCAGCTGCAGCGCTACGCCCGGCATATCATCCTGCCGGAGCTCGGCGGCATCGGCCAAGCCAAGCTGCTGGGATCGAGCGTGCTGGTGGTCGGCGCCGGCGGCCTCGGCGCGCCGCTGCTGCTCTACTTGGCGGCCGCCGGCGTCGGGCGCATCGGCGTGATCGACGACGATATCGTCGAGATGTCGAACCTGCAGCGCCAGGTGATTCACGACACGGGCGCGATCGGCACCGCCAAGGTTGAAAGCGCCAAGGCCGCTGTCGCGCGCGTCAATCCGGACGTGACGCTGGAGGCGCATCGGATGCGCCTGACTGCCGACAACGCGCTCGATCTGATCTCGCGCTACGACCTGGTGGCCGACGGCAGCGACAATTTTCCGACGCGCTTTCTCGTCAACGATGCCGCCTATTTCGCCAAGAAAACACTGGTCTCGGCGGCGATCCTGCGCTTCGAGGGCCAGCTCGCCACCTTCAAGGCCCATGACGGCAAGAGCCCCTGCTATCGCTGCATCTTCCGCGAGGCGCCGCCCGCCGGCCTGATCCCGACCTGCTCGGAAGGCGGCGTGCTCGGCGCGGTCGCCGGCGCGCTCGGCTCGCTGCAAGCGACCGAGGTGCTGAAGGAATTGGCCGGTATCGGCGACAGCCTGGCCGGTTCGCTGCTGATCTATGACGCGCTCGGCACCACCTTCCGCAAGGTCAAGGTGAAGCGCGATCCGGCCTGCCCGCTGTGCGGCGAACATCCGTCGATCCATGACCTCTCGGCGCATGCCCACGCAGCGCCCGCCGACGTTTGCCCCACGGCTTGATAGGCATGCCCTGATGCCGACCCCCGACAAACTCTCCATCATCGTCTATGCCGGCGACTATGGCCGCGTGCATTACGCGCTCGCCATGGCGAGCGCGGCGGCGGCGATGAACAAGCCGGTCACCCTGTTCTTCACCATGGCGGCGATCCGCGCTCTGACCAAGCACGGCGGCTGGCGCGAACTGCCGGCCGGCGACCTCTCGCCGGGTGAGACCGGCGGCGATCAGGACAGCGCCATGACGGGCAAGGGGCTCGCCGGCTTCGAAGAATTGCTTGAGGCCTGCATCGCCTTCAAGGTGAAGGTGCTCGTCTGCGAGATGGGCCTGCGCGCCCTCGGCCTCGCCAAGAGCGAACTACGGGACGACGTCGCCTATGAAGAGGGCGGCATCGTCAGCTTCCTCGCCGACGCCTCGGCGGGCGGCGCCACGCTGTTCATATGAACGAGGCCCTGCCGCGCGATGGGGCCGCCGCGCCGCAGCTGCGGCGCGCCACGCCGGACGACAGCGAGGCCATCGCCGCGTTGCATATTGTCTGTTGGGCGGAAACCTATCGCGGCCTGCTGCCCGATCCGCTGATCCAGAGCATGACCCTGCCGAGCCGCACCATCCAATGGCAGCGCGCGCTGGAGCGGCGCGCCGACGTCCAGGTGATCGTCGCCGAGGACGCCAGCGGCGGGCTGCTCGGCTTTGCCTCGGGCGGGCCGGCGCGCGGCGCCGATCTCGGCGCGGCGCAAGAAATCTATGCCATCTACGTGCGGCGTCAGGCGCAGCGCCGCGGCCTCGGCCGTGCCCTGCTGCAAAGCGTGGCGGCCCACCTCGTTCTGAAATCCATGACGCCCACCGCGCTTGATCTCGGCCTTTGGGTGCTGCGCGACAATGCCCCGGCCCGCGCCTTCTACGAGCGGCTCGGCGGCCAGCCCGGCGGCGAGCGGATGGAAAAGCGCGAAGGCCATGATTTGGCTGAAGCGGCCTATCGCTGGAGCGATTTGAGCGCCTTGCTCGGCCCGCCGTCTTTCACGCGGGCTCTTGACGGATCGGGCACGGGCTTCGCTTAATGCGCCCCATGAAAAGGCTTCCCCCGTCGCGCGTCTGGCTCGCCTCCTTCACCGCGCTGTTGCTCGCCGCAAGCTTCGCCATGCCGGCCGTCTCCCAAGGCTTGCCGAACGAGCGGGCGCCGACGCCGCGCGGCGCCGCGGCAGTCGATCCCGAGTCGGGCACCGCGGAAACCGTCGCGCCCAATGAATCCGACGAAGCGCCGCGCGGTCTGCCGAGTGGCCAGTCCAACCTGCCGTTGCCGCGCTTCGCGAGCTTGCGGTCGGGCGAGGTGAACATGCGCACCGGTCCCGGCGTGCGCTATCCCGTCGATTGGGTGTTCCACCGCCGCGCCCTGCCGATCGAAATCGTCGCCGAGTTCGGCACCTGGCGCAAAATCCGCGACGAGCAGGGGGCGGAAGGCTGGGTCCATCGCTCGATGCTGTCGGGCAAGCGCACCGCCATCACCATCGGCACCGCGAACAGTTCGCAGATCCTGCGCCGCTCGGCCGAGGCCGACGCCGCCGCCGTGGCGAAGCTCGAGCCCGGCGTGCTGGTCAGCATTCTGGAATGCGACGGTAGCTGGTGCCGCCTCGAAGCGCACGGCTTTCGCGGCTGGCTGCCGCGCAAGGGCCTGTGGGGCGTAAAAGACGGCGAACGGATTAAGTGAGCGCTTAGTCCAAGTCCTGCGCCAGCGCCGCCCGCGTCACTTCCGGGATCATCGCCATATGGGCGTAATTGGCATGGGCGACGTTGAGCACCGCTTTGGTCCCCGGCTGCTTGAACTTCGCCGCCTGCGCCGGCGTGAAGGGGAAGTGCAGGAAATGCACCGAGGAGGTCTTGCCGCGCTCGTCGGTGCGATCCTGATCGCCTTCGAGCACCGCCTTCACTTCCTCGCCGTCGATGCTGATGCTGATCTTGTCCTCGACATGGCCGAGGCGGAACAGCTCGCGGCTGCGCCGGTCGGCGTCGGCGATCTCGATCATCATGGTAGCGACCAGCTCGTGGCCCTTGGGGACTAGCGGATTGTAGGCCGCCAGCTCGTCGTCGATTTGCGGATTGCCGTGACGCTCGATGTAGAGCATCTCATGGACCTGATGCCGCATCGTCTCGTAGCTCTCGAAGTAGAAGCAGATGAACGGCCCGACCTCGACGCGGCGGTCGCGCTTGTAGGCGGAGATGCGCGCGCGGCGATCCTTACGCTCGGCAGCGTAGTTCGTCATGTCGATGTCGGCGGCGGTGATCTCGTGCTTGGCCATACTGTTCATGCTCCGTCTCCTCGGGTTGATGATCCCCCTTGGACGCTACGCTATAGAGTCGCTTACGTTTTCGGCTTGGGGCCGACGCCATAAGCCTTGGCGAAAATTTCGATCGGATGGGTCGAGGCTTCGACCGTCACCGCGTCGCCGGCGAGAATCTTCATCCCCTGCACGACATGTTTGCCGGCGAGCGGGCATTCGGAGGCGACATAGGCCTTCTTCTGCTCGACCGCCGTGCGCGCCACCGGCTTGCCGACTTTGAGCGCCACCGGGAAATTCTCCTCGCGGATGCCCCAGGAGCCGCCATGGCCCGAGCAGCGCTCGATCACCGCGACGTCGGCCTGGGGGATCAGACGCAGCATCTCGGCCGCCTTGTTGCCCATGTTCTGCGCTCGCGAATGGCAGGCCGAATGCAGCGTCACGCCGCCGTCGACGGCGGCGAGGCCGGGCGCCAGGCCTTCGGTCTTCGCGATATCGACGATCAGTTCGCTGAT
>CANJIM010000070.1 GCA_947474495.1 Rhodospirillaceae bacterium | reverse complement strand
GGTGTAGACCGTCACTTCCGGGCGGGCGGCCTTGATCTTCTCGACCTTGTCCATCGGGATGCCCTTGTCCTCGGTGCCGTTGTGCAGGATCGTCGGGCACTTGGGCTTTTCCTCGGCGAAGTCGGCGATATTGCCGCCGTAGTAGCAGACCGAAGCGTCGAAGCTCTGGCGCGTCGCGCCGAGCCAGGCGACCGAGCCGCCGAAGCAATAGCCGATGATGGCGACCTTGCCGGCCGGTTTGGCGGCTTCATAGGAAGCCTGGGTGTCGGCCAGCACGGCGTCCCACTTCAGTTGGCCGCGGGTCGCCTTGCCCTTCTCCTGGTCTTCCGGACCGTAGCCGAGCTGCATGTCGGGCGAGACGCGGTCGAACAGCGCCGGCGCGATCACCAGATAGCCGTCCTTGGCGTAGCCGTCGGCCAGCGCGCGGATATGCTTGTTGGCGCCGAAGATCTCCTGGATCAGGACGATGCCGCCCTTCGCCTTGCCCGACGGCTCCGCCTTGTAGGCCCCGAACTTATGCCCGTCCGACGCCGTCAGTTGAATCATGCTGCCCATGTTCATGTCCCTTCGTTATGGATGCTATTGGAAATATCGCCGGCCTAGCAGCCGGGATCTCTTGAGAAACGCTTATTTCAGAAACCCGACCCGGCTTTGCAGGAAATCGAGGAAGGTCTCGATGCGCGTCGGCGTGTGCGGCGTCCGCGAAAAATAGGCCCGGAGCACGCGCGAAAACGTAAGCTGGTCGGGAAACAGCTCAATCATTTTGCCGGTCTTGAGGCCTTTTAACGCATCGTATTCCGGCAGCCGCGCGATGCCGACGCCGGCCACGCAAGCTTCGTAGATCGCTACGCCGCTATTCGAACGCAAGTTACCCGCGACCTTAATCGTCGCTTCCTTGCTGCCATCGTCGAACGTCCAGAGATCGGGCGCACGCTGGCCTGTATGAATCAGGCAATTATATCCGGCGATATCGGCGCTGATCTTGGGCAAGGTCTTGCCTTCGAAGAAGGACTTCGCGACGCAGACGCGATAGCGCAACACGCCCAGTTTGCGCGACAGCAAAGATGAATCGGCGAGGGCCGCCGTGCGAATAGCAATATCGACGCCTTTTTCCGTCGGGCTCGCGGCATCCTCGCCGACCCTCAGATCGACGATGATATCCGGATAGAGCCTGTTGAATTCGAAGATGATTTGCGGCAGCACCAACTCGCCGAAGCCGAGCGGCGAATAAACGCGCACCGTGCCGCGCAGGCCCTTGGTCAGTTCCGCGACTTCCTCGTGAATGGCATTGAGCTGCTTGAGGATTTCGCCGCAGCGTTCGTAATATTTCTGGCCCGTCTCGGTCAGCGAGAAATGCCGGGTCGAGCGTATGAACAGCTGCGTCTGCAGCGTATCCTCGAGATACTTGATCCGCTTGCTGACATAGGGCACCGACAGGCGCAGTTCGCGCGCCGCCCGCGTGAAACTCGAACGCTCGGCCACGCGCACGAAAATAACGATGTCGTTGAGGTTTTCCAAAACTGTCCAGCCGCACCGCCCGAGCGACGCGGCTGCCCTTTACACGAGTTCAGCGGCCTGCAGCACCTTGCTGCGCACTTCGAAACTGCTGTCGAACGCGTGGCCATTCGGATTGGCGACAAAATCCCATGGCAAGCGGCTGTACCAGACCGTGCGCAGGAAATTCTCGTCGCAGATGACGCTGTGGGCGATGCCGAGCGGCACCAGGGCGAAATCACCAGGCACCATCGGCAGTTTGCCGTCGAATTCCGACATGTTCACCGCCGTCCCGCGGAACTGCAACCCGAACTCTTCGCTACGCAACGCGCGGTGAAAGGCGAACTGCTCGCCATGGGTGTTATAGACCTCGACGAAGAAATTATCCGATTCGATCAACTTCGGGCCAGGGCCGCGGATGCCTGTCTTTTCCGTAAAACAGTCGAAAGCGCGCAGCCTGCGCACGGTGCTTTGCGGTTCGTCGCGCAGCGCGCTCGAATGACCGACAAGCCGGGCGTAGTCGCGATCCGCGTAGGTGAAGTCGTCCGGGCTTTCGTCGCGCCAGGTGACCATGGCTTCCAGCACGGCGCCAGTCGAGCCCTTTTCTGCGCCCGCCGGCACGGTCCATTTCGGCCCACCGTGACGGATCACCTCGAAGGCCGTATGGCCGACCTGCTTGTCTTCCGGATAGATGTTCGTCACCGGCGAGCTCAGGCGTCCGAACATGCGCAGGCAATCTGCGCTACCCGTGCTGCGCTGTGCGATGCCGCCAGGCACGAACAGGATTTCCCCCGGCGCGAGATCATAGACGCCGCATTCCGTCTCGATCTTCGAGGTGCCGGCAAACTGGAAGATGATCTCGTCGAAGTCGATGTTGCGCTTGAAGGCATCCTGGCAGCCGACAACGCTCTCAACGCCGATGCGCTGATCCGCGTTGACCATGAGGATCATCGACTGATTAGGACGGGCCAGCAGGTCGAACGGCCGCACCTTGGGCACGTAGCGTTTGCCGCGCGCCATGCCCATCAGACCTTCCTTCTCGCGTTGCGACCAAGCGTGATGATGCGAGCGGTCGAGCGTCGGCCCGCTGAACTTGTTGACGCCGGACCATCCCGTCATGAACTCGCGAATGTCGGTCATTGTCTGTTCCCTCGAAATCGTTACGGGCCAAATCTTTACGGAGTCGGCTTCCAACCTGCGGCGGCCAATTCCTTGTTCACTTCCTCGGCCATGCTGAGATCGAACACTTTCTCGACTTTGGGCAGTTTGTCGGCCGGCATCTCCATAATCTGGCCGCGCACGGTGATCTCAGTCTGCAAGGCGCTCTGCGGCACCGTGCCATCCTCGCTCTTGCTGGCGATCACGTCGTCGTAATCGTCGGATGCCGCCTCGCGGGTGCGGCCGACCTCGTTGTACTTCATCAGGATATCGAGCGTCGGCTCCTTAAGCTCGGTGGCGTAACGGAAGCCCTTGATGCTGGCGCGGATGAATCGCTTCACGCGCTCGCGGTCCTTCTGGATCATGCTTTCGCTCACCGCCAGGCTGGTCAGCGGCATGCGCACCTTGTTCGCGTACATGTCGTAGACCATACTGCCCTTGTCGAGCGCCCCCGTCTCGCGCAGCTTCGGCACGTCGATGCGCGACACCATCGCCGCCGGCAAAGAGCCGGAAACCAGCGTGGCAAAGCGGCCATTACCGATGCCGAGCGCCGTATAGCTCACCGAGCTCGGATCGACGCCGTTCGCCATGAAGGCCATGCGCAGCGCGATCTCGAAGGTATCGCCGCGGCTTTGGATGCCGATGGTCTTCCCCTTCAAGTCTTGCAGCGTCTTGATGGCCGGAGTCGTCGACCAGATTTGGAATGTCGGCCGGTCCCACGGGAACAGCACCAGCTTCAGCAGCGCCCCTTTCATAGCCGCGCTCATCGCCGCCGCGCCGGAGGTGCTGAACGGCAGATCGCCCGAGAGCAAGGCCGCTGTGGCTGCGGCGCCCGGCGCATGGACGATCTGGACCTCGAAGCCTTCTTCCTTGTAGTAGCCCTTCTCGATGGCGACGAAATAGGGCGCATAGTTCGCCGTCGCTGCCGCCAGCGAGACCTTCATCGTCTCCAGCGCCGAAGCCGGATGGACGCAAAAAGCAAGCAAGGCGGCAACGCCGGACAGCTTGGACGCGGCAGCAGTGAAAGCCTTCATGAAAGCGTCTCCCGTTTTTTGATCACGCTTTTCAAATTTACGGCGTCGGCTTCCAGCCGCTGGCGTCCAGTTCCTTGTTCACTTCTTCCGCCATGCTGAGATCGAAGATTTTCTCGACCTTCGGCAGTTTGTCCGGCGGAATCTCCATGATCTGCCCGCGCACGGCGATCTCGATCTCCATCGCACTCACGGGCACGGTGCCGTTTTCGCTCTTGGTGGCGATCACGTCCTCATAGTTCTCGGCCACGACGTCGCGCGAGGCGTTGCCTTCGTTGTATTTCGTCACGATATCGATCGTCTGTTCCTTGAAGACCTGGGCGTAGCGAAACGCCTTGATGCTGGCACGAGTAAACGCCTTCACGCGCTCGCGGTCCTTCTTTATGAGAGCGTCCGGCACCGCCAGGCTGGTCAACGGCATGCGGATCGCGTCGTACATGTCGTAGACCATGTGGCCCCTGTCGAGCGCGCCCATCTCGCGTAGCTTCTCGACGTCGACGCGCGAAATCATCGCTGCCGGCAATGAGCCCGACATGATGGTCGCAAAACGGCCGCTGCCGTAGCCGAGCGCCGTATAGCCGATCGAATTGGGATCCATCTTATTGGCCATCAGCGCCATCCGCAGAGCGATCTCGAAGGTGTCGCCGCGCGCTTGGATACCGATGCTCTTGCCCTTCAAGTCCTGCATCGTCTTGATGGCCGGGGTCGTCGACCAGATCTGGAAGGTCGGACGATCCCAAGGGAAAAAGATCAGCTTCACCGGCGCGCCCTTCATGGCCGCGCTCATCGCCGCGGCGCCGGAGGTGCTGTAGGGAATGTCCCCCGACAGCAGGGCCGCCGTGGACGCCGCCCCCGTCGCCTTGACGATCTCGATATCGAAGCCTTCTTCCTTGTAGTAGCCCTTTTCGATACCGATGAAGTAAGGGGCGTAGTTCACCGATGAGGATGCCAGGGCAACGCGCGTCTTCTGCTGCGCCGACGCCGACGCCGAGAAAAGCGAGACCGCTGCGACCAGCAGGCCCCCCAGTAGCCAACGCGTCATGCTGATGAATTTGGACGTTTCCATCCGTCGCCTCCCCTATTTACCTGGCAGTTTTCTGCCTTTCAGGCACGCAATCTACGCTAGTCCGAAGCCGCGACGCGCAGCGCCCCAGCCTCGATCGTATTTATATAGCCGCGGTTTCGGGCAACTTTAGGCGACCGCCGCGCCGTCGGCGATCGAGCGAGCGACTTCGCGCTTCAGTATGCGCCAAATCTCCTGGCGGTATTCGACGAACGGCCGACTGGCCTTGATCTCTTCGTCGTTCTCCCAACGCGGCTGCGGCAGATCAACGTCGATGGTGGTGATGATGCGGCCCGGCCGTGCGCTGAAGATGACGATCTTGTCGGAAAGGAAGATCGCCTCATCGATGCTGTGGGTGACGAGGATGACTGTCTTGTCGTCGCGGGCGAGCAGCTTCAACAGTTCGATCTGCATGATCTCGCGTATCTGCGGATCAAGGGCGCCAAACGGCTCGTCCATGAACAGATAGTCCGGCGCGATGCTGAGCGCGCGCGCCAAACCGACGCGCTGCTTCATACCACCCGACAGCTGATGCGGATAATATTTTCCGAAGTTGTCGAGACCGACGGCCGATAAGGTTTCCTGTGCGCGCGCCTTGCGCGCCTTGGCACTTACGCCCTGAAGCTCCTGCGCGAAGGCGACGTTGTCCTCGGCCGTGCGCCAGGGCAACAGGTTGAACTCCTGGAAGACCATGGCGCGGTTGGCACCCGGGCCCTTGACTGTCGTGCCATCGACATGAACGCTGCCTTTGGACGGCGCGACCAGGCCGTTCATGATGCGGAGCAGCGTCGTCTTACCGCAGCCCGAGGGGCCGAGCAGCGAGACAAAGCTGCCGCGCTCGATGGTGAGTGAGACGTCGTCGATGACCGGCAGCTTCCCGCCACCCTCGCGCGAATCGCGCGAGAAGGCGTGGCTGATGGAAGACACCTGGATCATCGCGGGCCTCCGTTAAACGATCTGCAGATCGAGCGGGCGCTTACCGATACGCTCGCCACCCTTGGCGGTGACGACGACGCTATCACCGACGCGGCCTGCGAGCCCCGTTTTGTCCGAGGCGACGCCGGGCTTCAAGATGAAGACCATGCCGGGTTGCAGAGCGACCTTGCGGAAGCGCTCGATGTCACTTTTGCCAAGGAGCGCCGGCGTTTCGTCGCCGAGACCGCGGGCGTGCATCAGCGGATTCTGGCCGCTGTATTCAGCGCCGGCCTTCTTGAGCGTTTCGGCGTAAACGTCCATCAGCTCGCCGAAGGTGGTGCCCGGCGTCATCCGCTCGGTGACGGCCTCGAAGCACGCGCGTGACGTCTTGAAAATGTCGCGATACCCGGCCTTGGGCTCGCCGATCGCCAGCGGGCAGACCGCCTGGCAAGAATAGCCCTCGTAGCGCGCTTCGATTTCGTTGACGATGAGATCACCCTTCTCCAGCGTACGGGTGCCCGGCACGAAAGAACCGGAACGAATTTCCGCACCGCTACCGAAGATCATCAACGACGGCATTTCGGCGCCGTTTCGCAGCAGCGTCGAGATCAGCGCGGCATAGACGTTGCGCTCGTTGTTGCCGACGCGAGCCTCCGCCTTCATCGCCTCGGTCATCTTTTCGATGATCGACATGGAATGGCGCATCAGGCCGATCTCCTCCTCGCTCTTCACCGAGCGCGCGGCCTGCACCAACGGCGTAGCGTCGACCAGTTCGGCCGCGGGAAACGCCTTCTTGATCTCTTCGATGGTGTGATAGGGCAGCAGGCCGTCCGGCGCGCGGGTCAGGCCGATGAGACCCGAGACGCCGATGCGGCCCTTCTTGAAGCCGAGCTCGGTCATGCGCTCGATGGCGTTGGCGGCCCAATGGTTATGGCCGTCGCGCACATCGCTCACCCAGTTCTGCGCCTTCTTCCACCAGCCGGCGCGGTTAAAGGTGTAAGCCGTCACCTCGCCGTTCGCCGGAAAGACCGTGAAGGTCTCGGTGCCGAAGCCGCCGATGGTCGTGACGTAGCGCGAATCCGCCATCATCTGTTCCCAGCGGCTATGATTCGCCGGCAGCAACAGCACATCGATGCCCTTGTCGGCCATGGCGGCGCGGATCAGCTTGTAGCGGCGGTCGCGCTCCGCGAGGCTCGGCTTGCCGGGGGCCTTCACGCCGGCGGCGGGACTGATGGCGACATTCATGTGCGTTTCCTCGAAGCTTATCTGTTGCGCCGCCGGCTTGTGCCGGCGGTCGATCGTAGGATGCGTCCGCTTAGTCCTCGCGCAGGCCATAGCGCCAGGGCGCGATCTTCTGTTCGAGCAGGCGCAGCAGGGAATTCATGACGATTCCGGTCGTCGCCAGGATGGTGACGCCGACGAAGATCAACGTCGTGTCGTACATCGCGCCGGCCTGGAAGATCAGGTAGCCGAGGCCCGAGGTGGAGGCGAACATCTCGGCGATGACGACATAGATCAGGATGCGGCCGACGGCGAGACGGATGCCGGCGATGATGAAGGGCAGCGAGCCCGGCAACACGATCTTCCGCAGGATTTGAAACTCGCTGGCCATGAAGCTGCGCGCCGTCTCGACCAGCTTGCGGTCGACGTTGGACACGCCCGCTTCGGTATTGATGATGATGACGAAGACGCCGCCGAGGAAGACGAGCGCCACCTTCGACATGACACCGATGCCGAGCCAGATGATAAGGATCGGCAGGAAAGCCACGGTCGGCGAGGAATACTTGGCGATGATGAACGGCTCGAGCGTGTCGCGCACCAAGCGCATGCGCCCCATCATGATGCCGAGCGGCACGCCGACGCCGACGCAAAGCAGGAACGACCACAGCGCGACTTCGCCACTGGCGAAGATATGCTGCCAGATCGTGCCGTTGGCGAAGACTTCGACGAGGCGCGCCAGCACGCTCGACGGGCTGGCGAGGAACAGCGGATTGATCTTGCCGGAGCTGACCGCCCATTCCCACAGGCCGAGGAACAGGCCCACCGCGATCAGGCGCGTGATCGCGGTCTGGTGACGCTTCCAGGTCTCGCGCAGAAGCCGCCCCATGAACGGCTGCGTGCCTCCCGGCATTCCGATATGGGTCGTCGTTTCGGCCACGTCGTCCTCCCTTGCGAATTCAATCGCCATCGAAACGCGGCGCGGCTTCTAATGGCCGCCGGTCGTCATTACGATGAGTCGTGGCGATGCGGCAGAGCCGCGACGCCGACGGATAAGCGCGTCCCTGTCTCGCCGCGGCGCTTATGCGATGCGCTATCGGCCGAGCCGGTCATCGCAGCGCACGCGCGCCGCAACCTGCTCGAATTGTTGACGAACGTTACAATGCAGATCGGGATGACCCCAAAGGTTAATTGAGAAACATAGTCTTTCTTCGTATTGCTTAATTTTATTGCCGAGTAGGCCAAGACGCTTTGCTACAGTCCGCGCAATAAATTTGCTGCCAGACGGTAAAAATAAAACGCGTACGGGGAGCTTATGAACGCACTGCAGCAAAACATCGAACAGCTTGTTACGGCGAGCAAAGTCCTGGCGCATGAAGGCGTCATCGATATTCTCGGCCACGCCTCAGTGCGCCATCCGGATGATCCGTCTCAATTTTTGATGTCGCGCTCGATCGACCCGGAATTGATTACGACCGATGACATATTACCGTTCGGCAAGAACGGCGAGCCGGTCCGTCCGGAGGACGCGGCGCACGACCTGTTTACCGAACGCTTCATCCATGCGGCGATCTACGAGGCGCGGCCCGACATCGGCGCCGTGATCCACAGCCATTCGCTCGACATCATTCCCTACAGCGTCAGCCAAACGCCGATCCGGCCTATGTTTGTCGGCGGCGCAAAGATCGGCGGCCCGGTGCCGGTGTGGGACATTCGCACGCGCTTCGGTGACACCAATCTTTTGGTGACCAGCTTCGAACAGGGCCGCGATCTCGCCAGATCCTTGGGCGACGCCCGCGCCGTGCTGATGCGCGGTCACGGCGGCGTCGTCGCCGGCGAGCAGCTCGTCGGCACCGCCCTCATCGCCATCTCATTGCAAGCCAACGCCGCGCTGCAGAGCAAGGCGATGGCGATGGGTAACGTGCAATATCTGTCAGACGGCGAGATCGCGCGCGGCAATGAGCGGCCGGCGCGCAAGAGCGGCCGAAACAAGATCTGGGACTATCACTGCCGCCGCGCCGGGCTCTAGGAGGCGTCAGTGGTGCGAAGCGGGCGCGTCCCCGTCGATCAGGATGAAAGCGACCTTCGCCGGCTTGTCGGAGCGGTTGCTCCAGGCGTGGTTGGTGGCGCGCTGGATGCAGACCTCGCCGGCCTTCATCAGCACTTCGTCCTTATCGAGCACGAGATAAATCTCGCCCGACAGCACGATGGCGTAGTCGATCGTCTTGGTGCGATGCATGAAGGGATGGCGCGGTTTCTCCCCGCCGACAAGAGCGTGGCCGGCGCCCATGTCGCCGAACGCCTTTTGCGCCGCGGCCGAGTCGACCTTGCTGATGTAGTCGGTCTCGGGTGGAAATTCGACGACGCGGAAGTTGGTGCCGTTCGGCTTGGGCTCGAGCGCCATCGGCGCCGTGGTGGCGTCGTCGGCGCCTGCCGTCGCTGCCGGCATGACGTCGGTCATCCACAGATTGTTGATGACGACGCCGGGGCGCTGCGGCGAAGAGCGCACGCTGGTCGGCGGCGCGTCCGTCACGATGACGGATTTGCCATGAACGTCGTTGCCCGTGACGACGCGGCGGATGCTGTCGGCCATGCGAATCTCCCTGCGGCTCAATTTGTTTTCTTATGAACGTCAGTCTGTGCCGCCGCACTGGCCCTGCCAACCCGTATTTCGGAAAGTCTCTTTTTCCAGCTGGAGAGTCCCATGCGCCATGACGTGACCAAGACCGACAATCCGCTGATCAAGAAACTCGCGGCGAACGAAACCGCGCTCTGCCTCGCCGTGCGCCTGCTGCGCTTGCCGCATGTGGCGCATATGGCCAAGGCCGCCGGCTTCGAGGCGATCTATTACGATATGGAGCACAGCGCGCTCTCCGCCGAAGATTGTTCGCGCCTCTGCATCGCTGCCTGGGACATCGGCGTGACGCCGCTGGTGCGCGTGCCGTCGAAGGACGCCCACGGTATTTCGGCGGCGCTCGACGGCGGTGCCGCCGGCGTCATCGTGCCGCATGTCGACACAGCCGCCGAAGCCCGAGCCATCGCCGAGGCAGCGTTGTTCCCGCCGCTCGGCAAGCGCTCGGTCGCCGGATCTGGCGTCGGGCTGGGCTATGCCGCGCTCGCCCCGGCCGACGCCTACGCCAAGCTCAACGAGCGCACCCTGGTGATCGCCATGGTCGAATCGGAAGAAGGCATCGCCAACGCCGACGCCATTGCCGCGACGCCCGGCATCGACATGCTGCTGATCGGCACCAACGATCTCTGCGCCGAGCTCGGCATCCACGGCCAGCTCGACCATCCAAAGGTGCGCGCCGCCTATGATGCCGCCGCCAAGGCCTGCAATACGCATGGCTGCACCCTCGGCATCGGCGGCATCAAGAGCGGCGCCATGCTGGCCGATCTGCACAAGATGGGCGCGCGCTTCCTGCTCGGCCGCACCGACGAGGCGCTGCTGCTTGCGGGCGCTAAGGACGAAGCCAAGAGTCTGCGTCAGCTATTTGCCTAGAGAACATTGGTGATACGGCTAGTAAAATCAGGCCTCGGCAGGCATAAGGGGGCGTGAAAACAACCGCCTCCAAAAAGCCCCGCGCCAAAGCCGCCAAGAAGTCCGCTCCAGGCGCGCAGATCGCCGTGATCGGCGGCGGCCCAGCCGGACTGATGGCCGCCGAGGTCATGGCGGCGGCCGGCCTCGCCGTCACGGTCTTCGAGCGCATGCCGAGCCTCGGCCGCAAGCTGCTGATGGCCGGGCGCGGCGGGCTCAATCTCACCCATTCCGAGCCGCTCGAGCGGTTTCGCGCGCGCTATGGCGCGGCGGAACCCTGGATGACGCCGCTGCTGGACGCCTTTTCGCCGCAGGATCTGATCGCCTGGTGCGAAGGCCTCGGCCAGGAAACCTTCGTCGGCACGAGCGGCCGCGTCTTTCCCAAGGCGATGAAGGCGAGCCCCTTGCTGCGCGCCTGGCTCGCGCGCCTCGACAGCCTCGGCGTGCACTTCAAGACGCGCGCCGAATGGACCGGCTGGGATCTCGCCGGCGGGCTTAGCTTCGCCGACGCCAGCCCGGTCGACGCGCCAGCCGTCGTGCTGGCGCTTGGTGGCGCCTCCTGGCCACGCCTCGGCTCCGATGGCCGTTGGACGGCGCTGTTACCCGATATCGACATCGCGCCTTTGCGCGCCAGCAACTGCGGCTTCGCCGTCGCTTGGTCCGACATCTTCCGCGCCAAGCATGGCGGCGCGCCGCTCAAACGCATCGCCATGACGGTGGGCAATCAGCGCGTGCGCGGCGAAGCCGTCGTCACCTCAGCCGGCATCGAAGGCGGCGCGGTCTATGCGCTGTCGGCGCCGGCGCGCGAGAAGATCGCGCAGCAGGGCGTCGCCGTGCTCTATATCGATCTGCTGCCGGACGTCACGGGCGAGGCGCTGGCCGAAAAGCTCGGCGCCGGGCGCGGCGGCGATACCCTGTCCAACATCTTGCGCAAGCGCGCGAACCTGCCGCCTGTCGCCGTCGGCCTGGTACAGGAAGCGCTGCATGCCGGCGAGACGAAATCGCTCGCCGAACTGATCAAGGGCGTGCCGGTCCGCCTGACCGCGCCGTTCGATATCGACCGCGCGATTTCCACCGCTGGCGGCATCGCCCTGAGCGAGATCGACGAACGCCTCATGCTGAAGAAACGCCCCGGAGTCTTCGTCTGCGGCGAGATGCTCGACTGGGAAGCGCCGACTGGCGGCTATCTGCTGCAAGGCTGCATGGCGACCGGGGCGGCGGCCGGTCGCGGCGTGATCGACTCGTTGAAGAAGTAAGGATCACCTGGTCGTGAACCTAGCCGCCCGTTTGCAAGCCACCCTCGATCTGATGCAGGAGATCGACAGCGTCGTGCGGCCGGCCGATGCCGTTGTCTCGGCCTCGTTCCGCGCCCATCGCCAGATCGGCGACGCGGATCGCGGCCAGCTGTCCGAACTGCTCTATGCGCTGCTGCGCCATCACGCGCGCTTGGGCTGGTGGCTGACCAAGCAAAGCTGCGAAGCCACGCCGCGCAACCGGCTGCTGGCTTGGCTGGCGTTGGGCGAGGGCAAGACGCCCGAGCAAGTCCACGGCTTGTTCAGCGGCGGACAATCCGCACCCGCTGCCCTGACAGAGCCGGAGCGCAAACTGCTGGCGAAATTGCAGGGTGGCACCATCGAGCATCCCGCCATGCCGGACGAGGTGCGCGGCGAATGTCCGGCGTGGGCCGCCGCGCCGCTGCGCCAACGTTTCGGCGAGTCCTTTCCGCGCGAGATGGCGGGCCTGCTGACGCCGCCGCCGCTCGATCTCCGCGTCAACCCGCTGAAAGCCACACGCGAGGCCATGCTGGGCGCGCTGCGCCGTCTCGGCCTACCCGCCGAGCCGACCCGCCTGGCACCGTTCGGCATTCGCGTGACCGAGCGCCCGTCGCTGGCGCGCCTACCGATGTTGAAAAGCGGCGAGGTCGAGATTCAAGACGAAGGCTCGCAGCTCGTTGCCAGCCTGGTCGATGCCAAGCCCGGCGAACGCGTCGTCGATTTCTGCGCCGGCGCCGGCGGCAAGACGCTGGCGATCGCCGTGCAGATGGAAAACAAGGGCCATGTCATCGCCTGCGACGTGCTGGCCAATCGCTTGAAGCGCAGCGCCGAACGCTTCCGCAACGCCGGCCTGCACAATATCGAAACCAAGCCTTTGACCAGCGAGAAAGACCCCTGGGTGAAACGCCACAAGGGCGGCTTCGATCGCGTGCTGGTCGATGCACCGTGCAGCGGCACCGGCACCTGGCGGCGCAACCCGGATGCGCGCTGGCGCGTCCTCGGCGACGGTCTTGAGACCTTATTGCCGTTGCAGGCCAGCATTCTCGCCAGCGCCGCGCGGCTGGTGAAGCCGGGCGGACGGCTGGTCTATGCCACCTGTTCGATGCTGGCCGAAGAAAACGAAGCGCAAGTCGCCGGATTCCTCGCGGCGCATCCCGCCTTTCATGTGGTGCCGCTGCGCGAGGTCGCGCCGCAACTGAAAGAATCGGCGCATCCGGACTATCTGTCGCTGACGCCAGCGCGTCACGGCACCGACGGCTTTTTCGCCGCCGTCCTGCGGCGCGACGCCGCGTTTTAAAAGCTTATCGCCGGCCCTTGTTGGGAAACGGCACGCCCTTGGTGGTGAAGCGACGCGTCGGCTGCCATCCGCCGCCCGGCTTGCTGCTGTCAGGCTTGCCGGTGCCCGGCGGCTGATGCAGCGGCACGAGCTGCTCGGGACGCGGGCCGATCAGATCGGCGCGGCCCATCTTTTTCAGCGCCTCGCGCAGCAACGGCCAATTGTCGGGGTCGTGGTAGCGCAGGAACGCCTTGTGCAGACGGCGCTGGCGCAGCCCCTTGACCACCTCGACCTTGTCGCTCGCGCCGCGCCGCACGGCGCGCAGCGTGTTGATGCCGGTGTGATACATGGCCGACGCGGTCGCCATCGGCGACGGCAGGAAGGTCTGCACCTGATCGGCGCGGTAGCGGTTCTTCTTGAGCCAGAGCGCGAGGTTCATCATGTCCTCGTCGGTCGTGCCCGGATGCGCCGCGATGAAATAAGGGATCAGGTAATATTTCTTGCCGGCCTCTTTGGCGGCGGCGTCGAACATTTCCTTGAAGCGGTCGTAAGCGCCGATACCCGGTTTCATCATCTTGTCGAGCGGGCCGCGCTCGGTATGTTCCGGCGCGATCTTCAGGTAGCCGCCGACGTGATGGGTCACCAGTTCCTTGATGTATGCGGGGCTTTTCACCGCGAGGTCGTAGCGCACGCCGGAGGCGACCATCACCTTCTTGACGCCCTCGACTTCGCGCACCTTGCGATAGAGCCGGATCAGATCGTCATGCGAGGTGTTGAGGTTCGGGCAGATGTCCGGAAAGACGCAGGATGGTCGACGGCAGGCCGCCTCGATCTTGGGATCCTTGCAGGCCATGCGGTACATGTTGGCGGTCGGCCCGCCGATGTCGGAGATCACGCCCTTGAAGCCTGGCGTCTTGTCGCGGATGCGCTCGATCTCCTGCAGAATCGAGCCTTCCGAGCGGCTCTGGATGATGCGGCCTTCGTGCTCGGTGATCGAACAGAATGAGCAGCCGCCGAAACAGCCGCGCATGATCGTCACCGAGAACTTGATCATGTCCCACGCCGGAATCTTCGCATCGCCGTAAGACGGATGCGGCGCGCGGGCGTAGGGCAGATCGTAGACGGCGTCCATCTCGGCCATGGTCAGCGGGATCGGCGGCGCGTTCAGCCAAAGGTCGCGATCGCCGTGGCGCTGCACGAGCGGCCGCGCATTGCCGGGATTGCTTTCGCGGTGCAACACGCGCGAGGCGCGGGCATAGGCCTCTTTGTCCTCCACGACCTCGTCGTACGCCGGCAATCGGATCACGACATCGCCGGGGCGGCGGGCGGCGCCTTCGTCGGCCGAGTCGAGATCGTCGGCGTGCAGCTCGCTGTAATGCTCGGGCACGCGGCGGAACAGGACGACGCCGCGCACGGAGTCGAGATCGCGCGGCGCGTCGCCAGAGGCCAATCGGTTCGCCACCTCGACGACGGCGCGCTCGGCGTTGCCGTAGAGCAGCAGGTCGGCTTTGGCGTCGGCCAAGATCGAGCGGCGCACTTTCTCGGACCAGTGATCGTAATGGGCGATGCGGCGCAGCGAGGCCTCGATGCCGCCGAGCACGATCGGCACGTCCTTGAACGCTTCGCGGCAACGCTGCGCATAGATGATGGTGCAGCGGTCCGGCCGCTTGCCGCCCTCGCCGCCGGCCGTGTAGGCATCGTCATGGCGCAGCCGGCGATCCGCCGTGTAGCGGTTGACCATCGAGTCCATGTTGCCGCCGGTGACGCCGAAGAACAGGCGCGGCTTGCCGAGCGCCTTGAACGGCTCCGCCGACTGCCAGTCCGGCTGCGAGATGATGCCAACGCGGAAGCCTTGCGCTTCGAGCAGCCGGCCGATGATCGCCATGCCGAAGCTCGGATGATCGACATAGGCGTCGCCCGTCACCAGCACGATGTCGCAGGCGTCCCAGCCGAGCGCGTCCATTTCGGCGCGGCTCATCGGCAGAAACGGCGCCGCCTTGCCGGCAGCAGGCCGCTGACGAAACAAGGGCATCGCAGGTTGTTCGGCGAGAGCTGGGCTAGCCATGGCGTCCAGGCATAGTTGATGGCAGCTATTATAGTGGCGACCGGCAGCTGCCGGATCATGTTCCAGCGCGGGTGATGGTTGTTCACCCGATAGTGCGTGGTGCCCCCAGCCGGAATCGAACCAGCACGCCCTCACGGGCAACAGATTTTGAGTCTGCCGCGTCTACCAGTTCCGCCATGGGGGCCGCGCAGAGGGGCCGTGGTAGGGCGGCCCTGCGGAAGCGGCGGATC
>CANJIM010000069.1 GCA_947474495.1 Rhodospirillaceae bacterium | reverse complement strand
TCATTTCTAAATGCAGTCCTGCTGGAACGCTGCACTCAGGTTTTATACAGCTGGTAGGGCTGCCCCAGAGTTTTGTAAAATCTCGTTGATGGTCTTGACACCTCGCACTACCTCAAGCCCTACCTTGGCTTTGAACTCCGGCTGATAGCTGCCCCGCTTACACCAAGAAAGTGTCGCGCTTTTGACCAGCCTTTTCGGCTGCTTTTAGCCACTTCGGCGCAAGCCCACGACCCGCCCATGTGTTGCCTTTGATGTCGCGGTATTTAACTGCTGCTTTTTTGCCCGCGAGCTTGCTCTTCTTTTGCTTTACTGGCGCCTTGCTCTTACCAGCGAAAGCACCCTGCAAGTCAGCAGCCGTCAGCTTGTATTTCTTGATGAGCTTTGCAACTTGAGCGACACCGGGCTTCCCGACGTTCTAAATCTTCTTCGCCTTGGCTTCAAGTGCGGCAATTTGAGCTTTAATTTTCGAGAGAGAGGCAATGCGCGGCATGGGTTTATCAATCCTTGAATGAAGACAGCGGTTTTATAAGCATTAGCCCATCTCATACCAAAACGTAGAATTTAGTTCAACGCGAAACCAGCTTCTCAGCCTCTGCTAAGTGACTGTAAACGCTAGAGCTGCGTTAGTGGCTTTGGCTACCCTTTTAGTATGCGAGCGCGCCACTCGTGTTCGTCCTACTCTCCGAACGACTGTAAATTCCGCTCTAGGTCATTCGACAGTGGCAGCTGCTTCGCGTAGTGATTCTCTATGATTTCCACTGATGTTCCGGCGTTTTTCGCCAGCGTATAAATGTTTACGCGCCCTTTACTGAGAACAAGTCGGAAGCAAATTGCGGTGTGGCGTAACGAGTACATCGTATGCTTACCGCCAGTGAAGGGGTCTTTCTCTAATCCAGCAGCCTTCAACGCATAATTGAATAGGTTTTGTGTGACCCGTACGGCGTGGCTACGGTTTGAGTATTGCGGGAGAAAAATGTAGTCATCCGGTTTGTAGTCTTTGTGGCGTTTACAGATACGCTCATACACAGAAACGCAAGAAGGCATCGTTGTCGCGATTCTGGCTCCAGTCTTGCCCTTGCGGATGGTAAGACGAAGCGCCTTCATCCCTTTACCATCTGCATCATCACCACTGACTGCTATGGCAACGTCACTGTGCCTGAGCGCGTATAGTTCGCTGTACGTTGGTCGCAGAAACGAGTTTGTCAGAAAAACAACCAAGTCATACATTTCATCTGTTAGCTCAACGCCGCGAACTTTTATATTCTCTTCGGCGAGTGACTTCAGAGTTTTACAAAGTGCGCGGTATTGGTCGTTTTCCTTTTTCACTAAAGGATGAAAACGAAAAAATGGTCGCCCCAAACCCTTCTTCATCTGTGGAGCTTGCGTTGGCGGTATGGTGGCTATCACGCCATCGTTAAGCGCTACCTTCATCACGTTGCGAAACGTACTGGTCATCGCCGTGACGGTGCTTTTGGAAAAATCGGGTCTTTTGCCTAAGTTCTTCCGCAGGTACGAATTGAAATCAGCTGACGTCAATGTTGTGATGTCGCGTCCGCCGAACTCGTTTCGTAGACCCCAATGTTTGTTGTCCATGGCGTATTTCGCATCTTTGGCGTATCGAGGATACTTCACCCCACGCTGAGCCGCACTTTCTGCTTCCTCGATGAAGCGGTCGCAGAAAGTGCTGAACGATTTGTCTGTAGGGACGATGGGCGCAGCACGCAAGATAGATACAGCAAGCTCTTCTGCTGCTACGCGAGCCTCGATGCGCGAGGTTTCCTTGGTGCTGCGAACGATATATTTGCCGCCCACCGCCCGCACCCGCACGAAGTAGAAGGGTGACAAATTTACTTTATAGATAGCCAGCCCACGCCGTAGTTTGATGATGGGACCATCAAGGGCGTTGCGAGACTTGGTCTCAGCCATTATGCGGCTTTCAAGATTTTGCTAACCGAGCCGACGCCGATGCGTAGCGTCGAGGCAATCTTCACAATGCCCATGTTTTTGGCGCGCAGCATTTTGACGGCGGCGGCGGTGCCGTCGTTTACATTGCTAGGTCTGCCTAGACGAACACCCTGGGCACGAGCGCGAGCAAGACCCGACCGGGTGCGCTCGACGATGAGCTCGCGCTCGAACTCGCCTAAAGACGCGAAGATATTGAAAACCATCCGACCGGCGGGTGTGGCGGTATTGATGGCTTGCTGATGGACGTATAAGTCCACTCCAGCCGCCTGAACCTCGTCCATGAAGCCGACCAACTCCTTGATAGACCGTCCGAGGCGGTCAATGCTCCAGGCGCAGACCACATCGACCTCACGGCGCTGTATCATGGTAAACAGCTTGTTCCAGGCGGGGCGACCGTCACGCCCCTTGGTTCCGGAGATAGCGTGGTCGGTAAGCTCAGCCGCCACGGTCCAGCCCATCCTAGAAGCCGCCGCTCGCAGCTCTAAAAGCTGGTTCTCGACGGTCTGATGCGAGGTCGAAACACGGGCGTAAATTACAGCTTTCATCGGGTTGATCGGCCCCCATTAGGTGGTCCAGGTTAAATGTTAGTGCATTATTTCCTCCCTCGCCATTGCTGGCTGGAGGTGGAGCGAAGCGGAACCGGAAGGCGGCAATGGCGGTGTCGCGGTTTCCGGGGCCGGCAGTTTCGCCGCAATTCGCCTTATTTCCTGGGGCTTTTCCTCTCCCTCGCGCGCAGGGAATCCGCCGGTCGCCCGTTTATCTCTGTGAAGCCCCGGCGCGGATGAGGATCCCGCCGCCCCCCATCGCCCGACACGGCCGGCTCGCCGACGGGCGGCTTTAGGAGATCCCGATGAAGAAGTTTATCCCCGTGACCTTTGCCGCCGTCGCCTTGATGGGCGGCATCGCTGCGGGTAGCGCCATGGCCTTCCCGCCGGTCCCGCCGGCGCCCCCCTCTGGATTGATGGGGCCTGGCCTCGAGCATGTCGCCTTCGGCCCAGAGGGCGGCCCGATGGGTGGTCCCATGGGTGGCCCGATGGGTGCTGGTCCGCGTGCTGACGGCCGTCCGGGTGCCGACCATCGCCCCGGCATGCACCGCGATCGCGGTCCTGGGCCCGAGCGCGGCGCCAGCATCGAAGCGCGTGCGGAGCAAATGAAGACGCGCTTGCAGATCACCGACGCGCAGAAGCCGCAGTGGGATGCCGTGGTGAGCGTCATGCAGAAGCAGGCGAAAGCCTTCGCCGCGTCGCAGGTCGAGTTCTGGCAGAAGAAGGCCAACGGCGAAACGCCCAAGGTGCTGACAACGCCGGAACGCATGGCCGAGCGCAACAAGGCGATGGAGACCCGCCTCAATAGCCAGCGCGAGTTCACCGCCGCCTTCACCACGCTCTACAACACGATGAATGCCGACCAGAAGAAGATCGCCGACGATCTGCTGTCTGGCCGTCACCATCGGGGCTAAGCTTCCCCCGGGCTTGGCTGTCCAGTCGGCCGCGTCGGAGAAATCCGCCGCGGCCGATGGACCCCAGGCCCAGCATATGAGGAGGACCAAGGATGCTGCGAGCCGTGATAGCCGGCGGGCTGGCGTCCCAGGTCGTTGAACGGCCGACGGGGCGGATGCAAGACGCGAGCGACGAAGAACTGGTGGCGCTGATTGGTGGTGGGGATCGCCGCGCTTATCATGTCTTGGTCGAGCGTCATGGCCGCCGCGTGCTCGGTTTGGCGCGGCGCATGATGCGCAATCTCGCCGAAGCCGAGGACGTGTCGCAGGATGCCTTCCTGCGCGTCTGGCAGAAGGCCGGCGAGTGGCAGCCGCGCGGTGCGCGCTTCACCACCTGGCTCTATCGCGTGGTGGTGAACCTCTGCCTCGACCGCAAGCGCCGCCCGACGATGGCGCCGATCGAGGCGGCGGGCGATCCGGCCGACACACGGCCGGACGCCGAACAGACGCTGGCCAAGTCGCAGCAGGATCGCCATATCACGGCGGCTCTGCAGGCTCTGCCGGAACGCCAGCGTGCCGCCTTGGTGTTGAGTTATTACGAGGGTTTGAGCAACGTCGACGCGGCGGGAGCTTTGGAGCTGTCGGTTTCCGCGTTGGAATCTTTGTTGGTGCGCGCGCGTCGCGCGTTGCGCCAGGAACTGCAAAGCCGCGGTGTCGAAACCGGGGCGAAGGAGACGCCATGACAGACGTCATGAATGTGACACGCTTGCTGCAGATCATCGCCGCCTATGGCGCGGCCCCGATCCGCTGGCCCGCTGAAGAGCGCGCCGCGGCGCAAGCGTTTCTGGCGCGGACCGTGACAATGGGCGCACCGGCCGAGCGCCAGATGTTGCAAGAAGCAATGGCAGAGGCCGATGACATCGACGGCGCGCTGTCCGGCTTTGACGCACGGGTGCCCGACGCGGCTTTGGCGCGTCTGACGGCGGCGGTGGCCTTTCCGCCAGCGCGTGCCGCTGTTCGCGAAACCCGCTTCGATCTGTTCAGCGTCTTTCATATGATCTTCAAGCCGGCCGCCGCGCTCGGCGCGACCATGGCGGCGCTTGGCCTGTTCGTCGGCTTCTCCGTCGATCCGGCCTATTCGAGCGGCGACGGCAGCGACTATACAGTGGCGCAGAGCGCCGATGCCGCCTTCTCGGCGCTCGGCCAAGAGAATGGGGACGGGGTGCCATGAGCGACGAAGAAACTTTTGCGCGCGATAGCGAACGCGGGACGCGGCGCTGGCGTGACGGATGGAATGGCAGGCGCATCGCCATCGTCGCCTCGGTCGCGCTCAATCTGTTTTTCATCGGCCTGATCGGCGCCTGGCAGGGCCGCATCATTTTCGGCGGTCCGCCGCCGGGCCCGCCGATCCCGCAGATGATGCGCGGCGCGCTACGCGAATTGCCCGAGGACGACCGCCATCTCCTCGAAAAGACCTTCGAAGAACGCCGCATGGAGATCGCCAGGCTGGCGGAAGGCCTGCGCCGCACCCGCAGCGCCATGAGCCGGTCGCTGCGCCAGGGCGACTTCGACGCCGCCGATTTCGACGCCAAGGCGACGGACGCGCGCCAAGCCCGTTCGCGGCTCGACGCCGAGTTGCACCGTGTCTATCGCGATGCCGCCAGCGGCATGACGCCGCAAGGCCGGGCAAAACTGGCCGGCGCGCGCCGACCTGGCTGATCCGGAGGGCTGTTGCTGAGTGCAGGGCCGACGGCTAGCGTGCGGCCGCGATCTCGCCGATCAGTTGCGCCAGCGCTGCGCCATCGATTCTATCGGTGGCGATGCCGGCCCGTGCGGCGTCTTTCAGAAATTCGATGTCCTGCGTCATGGCGGCAAAGCCGGCGCGCAGCGCGGCCAGCCGTTCTTCGGGCACGCCGGGCGGTGTGACGTAGGGCAGGCCGACGCGCTGCGCCGCGAAGACCCTTTCCAGCGCCGCCACCTGCGCCGGATCGGTCGTCAGGCTGGCGGCCAGCGGCACATCGGCGAGCCACGGCAGCGGACGCGGGCCGAGTTGCAGGATCGGAAAAGCGATGCCCGATTGCAGCCAGCCGATCAGCACGGCCTTCGCTTCGTCGGCATGGCCGGCGACATAACCCGAGATTTCGCCGCGCTCGAGCGCATGATGCAGCGCGGCGATGCCACGATAGCCGCCAATGACACGAAACTTCGTGCCGAGAGCGCTATTGAGCGCGCGCGGCAGGCGCGCCGAGTCGTCCTGCGGCGCAGTGCCGCCGACCACCAATTCGCGGGTCAGCAGATCGGCGGCGCCGGCCAGACCCGCGTCGTTGCGCACGATGAGCAACCCTGTGTCGGGCGCGAAGGCGCCGATCCAACCATAAGCATTCGACATCACGCTCGTCGCCACGCCGCGTTCAAGCGCGGCGCTCGTCACGACTCCGCGTTCAAGCGCGGCGCTCGTCGCCACGCCGCGTTCAAGCGCACCGATGACGCTGCCGTCACGCGCCGCGATCTGCGCGATGTGCTGTGCCGCGCGGCGTCCGCCGGCGCCCGGCAAGGTGACGACGGAGACAGTCGGCTTGCCCTGCAGATAGCGCGCGAGATGGCGCGCCACGAGATGCGGCAGAGCGCCCGGCCCGGCCGCCGGTGCCGCAGCGCCGTCGCGTGCGACGATCGTCATGCCGGAGAAAACGCGGTCCTGCTGTTCGTCGCCGCCGTCCGGTGTCGCGCCGCTGATCAATGTTACGCTACGGCCTCGGTAGAAGGCTGCAACGGCGTCGCTGTCTGCCGCCGCCGTAGGGAACGCGCCTAGACAGACGAGGAGAGCGGCCCCATATGACAGGGCCCTGCCGGAGTGTTTCGTCCGCTCGATCATGCTGCGCCGTCGTTTCTCCTGGGGCGATTGTCCGCTACAATAGCCTTTCCGCTTTAGCGTTATCCGCCGTTTTCCGTCAATTGAGGTCACCCTCATGTCCATCGCCGAGGGCGCCTCCACCCGGCAGCCCAATCCTATCGATCCCGCCACCCAAGGCAGCGGCGGCCCCGATGTGCCGCGCAAAGGCCTGGCGCGCCGGCTCGATCTGCATGTGATCCGCGCCCTGCTGCCATTCCTGTGGACGGCGAACTCGCGGGAATTGAAGCTGCGTGTCGTCGGCGCGCTGACTCTGCTCTGCGTCTCGACGCTCGCCACCGTCTATGTGCCGATGATCTACAAGATGGCGGTCGACGCCCTGACGGCCAAGACCGGGGCGCCCGTCGCGGTGGCGCTGCCGGTCGCCATCATCGTTGGCTACGGCTTGCTGCGTTTCGTCGCCGCCGCCGCCGGCGAATTGCGCGATGCGCTGTTCGTCAAGGTGACGCAGCGCGCCGTGCGCCTCGTCGCCTACCGCGTGTTCCAGCATCTCCACGCGCTGTCCTTGCGCTTCCATCTCGACCGCCAGACCGGCGGCCTCAGCCGCGTCATCGAGCGCGGCATCAAGGGCATCGAGTTCACGCTCGCCTTCATGCTGTTCAACATCGTGCCGACGCTGGCCGAAATCTTCATCGTCTGCGGCATCATGTGGGCGCTCTACGATATTCGCTACGCCGCCGTGACCTTCTTCACCATCGGCTCCTACATCGTCTTCACGCTGACCGTAACCGAATGGCGGCTGAAGTTCCGCCGCGAGATGAACGAGGTCGATAGCCTCGCCAACACGCGCGCCATCGACAGCCTGCTCAACTTCGAGACGGTGAAATATTTCAACAACGAGGGCCACGAGGCGCGGCGCTACGACGAGGCCATGGCGCGCTACGAGAAGGCGGCGACCTGGAACAAGACGTCGCTGTCCTATCTCAACATGGGTCAGTCCGGCATCATCGCCGGCGGCTTGATCGCCATCATGCTGATGGCGGGCCAAGGTGTTGCCGATGGCAGCATGACGGTCGGCGACTTCGTGTTGGTCAACACCTACCTGATCCAGCTTTATTTGCCGCTCGATTTCCTCGGCTACGTCTATCGCGAGGTCAAGCAATCGCTGACCGACATGGAATCGATGTTCAAGCTGCTCGGCATCAACCGCGAGATCCAGGACGCGGCCGACGCCAAGCCGTTGGCGATCCAGGGCGGCGAGGTGGCGTTCCGCCATGTCGATTTCGGCTATGACGCGGCACGACCCATCCTCAAGGACGTCGATTTCACCGTGCCGGCGGGTCGCACGGTCGCCATCGTCGGGCCGAGCGGCGCCGGCAAATCGACGATCTCGCGGTTGCTCTTCCGCTTCTATGACGTGAACGGCGGCAGCGTCGCCATCGACGGCCAGGACGTGCGCAAGGTGACGCAGGAGAGCCTGCGCCAATCGATCGGCATCGTTCCGCAAGACACCGTGCTGTTCAACGACACGATCTATTACAACATCGCTTACGGGCGGCCCAGCGCCAGCGCCAAGGAAGTGGAGGAGGCGGCCAAGCTCGCCGCCATCCACGACTTCATCATGTCGACGCCGCAGGGCTACGACACGCGCGTCGGCGAGCGCGGCCTGAAGCTGTCGGGCGGCGAGAAGCAGCGCGTCGCCATCGCCCGCACCATTCTCAAGCGCCCGGCGATTCTGCTGTTCGACGAGGCGACCTCGGCTCTCGATTCGCACACCGAAAAGGAAATCCAGAAGGCGCTGCATGAGGTGTCGGCCAATCGCACGACACTGATCATCGCCCACCGTCTGTCCACCGTGGTCCATGCCGATGAGATCATCGTGCTGGAGGCCGGCCGCATCGTCGAGCGCGGCCAGCACACGGAATTGCTGGCGCGCGGCGGCAAATATGCCGGCATGTGGGCGCGCCAGTTGGAAGCGGCGCAACTGCGCGAAACCTTGGCGGCCGATTTGGGCGCCGAGAAGGCCGCCCATGAAATGGCGAGCGAAGGCCTCGGCGACGCCGACTTGCGGAAGGTCTAGCTCGCCGCGTCTTGCCAGAGCGGCAGACTCGACTGTCCGACATCGGCGGGCGCGACAATGCGCTCTTGCGGAAAGAACAAGGTGATCGTGGTGCCGATTCCCGGCGCGCTGTCGATCATCAGGCTGCCGCCGTGCAATTCCACGAGGGCTTTCACCAGGGGTAGGCCGAGGCCGGTGCCGCGATGCTCGCGGTTTTGCGCGCTGTCGATCTGCATATAAGGCGTCAGGGCCTTCGGAATGTCCTCCGGCGCCATGCCGATGCCGGAATCCTGCACGGCGAGCCACAGGCTTTCGCTGGTGCGGCCGGCGCGCACGGTGATGGTGCCGCCTTCGAGCGTGAACTTCACCGCGTTCGACAGCAGGTTGTTGAGGATCTGGCGCATCATCAGGCGGTCGGCGGTCAACAGTGGCAAGTCGCTCCCAAGGTCCGCTTGCAGGCGCAGGTCGTGACGCGCGGCCCGGTCGGTGAATAGTCGCAATGTCGAATCGATCAACACGGCAAGGTCGAGATTCTCTTCGCGCAATTCCTGATGGCCGGCTTCGAATTTCGCGCTGTCGAGGATCTCGTTGACCATTTCCAAGAGCTCCATGGCGCTCTCATGAATGTCGCCGGCATATTCACGGTAACGCCGGTTGCCGATGGGGCCGAGCACTTCGCCCTTCATCATCTGGGCGAAGCCGATGACGGCGTTGAGCGGCGTGCGCAATTCGTGGCTCATCAAGGCGATGAATTCGCTTTTGCCGCGGCTAGCGCGCAGGGCGTCTTCCACGGCGCGCTCCAACTGGTCGCGCGACACCGTGGTTTCCTTAAGGTTGCGTGCCATGCGGCGCAGCGAATCGGCGAGATCGCCGATCTCATCCTCGCGGTGCACCGGCGCCTCGGCGTCGTAGTCGCCGCGGCCGTAGCGCGCGGTCAGGCGGTTGAGCTGCTCGATCGGCGCGCTGAGATCGCGCGCGCTCCACAGCGCGACGAGCAAGCTGGCGAGCAGCACCGCCGCGGCGCCGATCATCACATGGATGAGATGCTTGTTGTTGTCGCGGCTGGCGGTCTTGGCCAGTTCGGCCTCGACCGGCGCCAGGCTGGCCGATAGAGGCTGCAAGGGCAGGCCGATATGCACGGCGCCGAGCGCGCCTTGCGGGCCCTGCACGGCGGCGCTGGCATTCATGATGCCGTCGCGCTCCCAGGCATAAGCCTCACCGCCGGCCATGCTGAGCCCGACGAAATTGTCGCCGAGCCGCTGTATGTCGGCAGGCTGATCGCCTTCGACATAAACTGCCGCGCCGGCCGCATCGAACACCCGCAGGAAGGCGAAAGTCTGCCGGCTGCGCAGATTCTCCGTGTGCTCGGCGAGATCTCCGGCGTCGCCATGGGCGATGGCGTCGGCGAGCGCACCGGCCGTCAGTTCGGCGACAAGGCGAGCGCGGTCGTTGGCGAGCACGCCGAGGGTCGTGCTCATGGCGCGCAGGCTCGCGCTCTTCGTCATCTCATGCTGACGCGCGATCTCAAGGGTCATGATGAAGGTGAAGACGGCGATGACGGCGACCGCCAGGCTCAAAAAGGCGAGAGCGTAGCGGCGGCGTAGCGGCATTTTCATCGCACGCCTCGTGCCGCCAAGCAGGCCACAGGCGCTGTCGGGCCGTCGGCGGCGATCGAGGCCGTTATCCGCCGGTGCGTCAGCCGCCATTGGATGCTATTCCGCATAAGACTCATCATGCGAAATAGCAGTTAAAATTCCCTTAACGAAATAGGGAACTTTGAATGTTTACACGGCGTTATACCAAGTTGAGTTCCATTTCCGGCGATCCTGCAGGACAATAATCCTCATCTTTCCCGCGCCATACGCTTTGGCCTTCAGACGTTGATTCCACTCATGCTCAATATGCATTCGTTTCGCCTCGCCGCCGTTGCGCTGGTTTGTTTGCTCCTGGCCCCGGCCCTCCCGGCGCTGGCGCAGCAAGGCGCACCCGACTCGCCAGCGACAGCCGTCGCTGCCGGCGGTTTAACCGCCGCGTCCACGAGCGATCTTGAAGCCTTGGCCGGTACGTTGGATGACGACGCCGCGCGCGCCCGCTTCATCAACGAATTGCGCGCCCTGATCGAAGTGCGCCGCAGCTTGGCGCAGCAGTCGACGGCGGCTCCGGCGCTTGCGGCCAAAGCTGAACCAGCGGCAGAGACGCCAGCCGCCGCGCCGGCGCCCAGCGCCGAACAGCTCGCCAAAACGAATCTCGGCGCGCGGCTGATCTTCACGGTCTCCAGCGGCGTGCGCCGGCTCAGCGAGCAGGTCATGACGGGCGTCGGCGTGCTACGCGACTTGCCGCGCCTCGCCGATTGGTTCAAGGCGCAAGCCGACAATCGTTCGGCGCGTGACTTCTGGCTCGGCCTGTTCGGCAAGCTCGCCCTCGTGCTGGCGGCGGGTTATGTCGCCGAGTGGTCAGTCGGCCGGGCCCTCGCCGCGCCGCGCCGTCGCATCGAATCCGACCCGGCGAACAGCCTGCTACAGCGTCTGCTGTTCGGCATCGCGCGCTGCTGTCTCGATTTTCTTGCCATTGTCGCGTTTGCCGCGGCGACTTACGGCGTCTTGACGCTGGTCGAGCCGGGGCCGCGCACGCGGCTGGTCATCCTCGCCATCGTCAACGCCCATATGGCGGTGCGCGTTGTGCTGGCCGTGGTGCGCATTCTACTCGCGCCGAGCGCCAGCCGACTGCGGCCCCTGCGTCTTGGCGATGAGACGGCGCATTATCTTTATATTTGGGCGCGGCGCGTCGGTTCCGTGGTGATCTACGGCTATTTCGCCGCCGAGGCCCTGCTGTTGTTGCGTTTCGGCCGCGATACCCACGAACTGGCGCTTAAATTGGTCGGCCTGGTGACGGTGACGATGCTCGTCATTTTCGTGCTGCAGAATCGCAACGCCGTTGCCGATTGGTTGCGCGCCCACGCCGCGCGGGGCGCCTTCGCGGGCCTGCTCGGCCGGCTCGCCGATCTTTGGCATGTGCTGGTGGCGACTTACCTGATCGCCATCTATGTCGTGTGGATTCTCGAAGTGCCGAACGGCTTTGCCTATCTCATGCGTGCGACGGCGCTGACGCTGCTGGTTGGGGTTGTCGCCCGTCTCCTGGTCGCCGGTGTCGATAAGCTGGTCGGCCGTGCCTTCCGTGTTGGCCCCGATCTCAATCTGCGCTATCCGGGCCTTGAAGCGCGCGCCAACCGCTATCTACCGGTGCTTAGCCGTGTCCTGCGTTTCGCGATCTATGCCATCGCGCTGCTGTTCATCCTGCAGGCCTGGGGCGTGCAGTCGCTGGCGTGGCTCACCTCGGCGGCCGGCACCCGCGTCGTCGGCACCGGGCTTTCGGTGCTGCTGGTGCTGGCTTTGGCGCTCGCCGCCTGGGAGGCCGTGAGCGTCTCGCTCGAGCGCTATGCCGCGCGGCTCGACGCCGCCGATCCGCACAGCGCGCGGGCGCGCACGCTGCTGCCGCTGATCCGCACTGCGGTGACTGTGGTGCTGTTTGTCATGGTCGGCTTGATCGTGCTGTCGCAAATCGGCATCGACATCACGCCGTTGCTCGCCGGCGCCGGCGTCATCGGTATCGCCATCGGCTTCGGTTCGCAGAAGCTGGTGCAGGACGTCATCAATGGTCTGTTCATCATCGCCGAAGACACGCTGTCGGTCGGCGACGTGGTCAATCTCGATGGCCACGGCGGTCAGGTCGAGGCGATCACGATCCGTCATATCCGGCTGCGCGACTTCGACGGCAGCGTCTGGACCTTGCCGTTCAGCGAGGTCAAGGCGATCTTGAACATGACCAAGACCTACTCGCGCTATGTTTTTGATATCACGGTCGACTACAAGCAGGACGTCGATCAGGTCATCGCCATCATGAAGGAGGTGGGCGCGGAGATGCAGGCCGACCCGGCGTTCGGCAGGTTGATCCTGGAGCCGATCGAGGTCGTCGGCGTCGATAAGTTCGGCCCCAGCGGCTCGCTCATCAAGGCGCGCGTCATGACGCTGCCGATCCAACAGTGGAACGTGGGACGCGAATTCAACCGCCGCTTGAAAAACCGCTTCGACGCCGAAGGCGTGCAGGTCACACCGGCGAACAGGACAACATTGTTTCTGCGCACAGCCGAGGAGTTGGCCGAGGTCGGCAAGGAAGCTTTCGCGACGAAGACCGCGCGCGACATGGCCAATGCCCGTCGCGACGGCTCGTCCGATGAAGGGCCCGATCATGGCGCCGCGCCCGATGCCGCATCCCGCGCGACCAATGCCTCGCCGAGCAAGGCTTAAGGGACGGTCCTATAGCGAATCGCGCGGCGCGTCTTCGGCGTCGCCGTCGATCACGCGGCGCGCCACGTCGTAGGAGAATCCGCCGCGCGCCAGCGCCGCGAGATCCTTCATCCGCAGCTCGGCGCGGTCGTCTGTATTTCTACGATAAGGACCGATGCGTTTGCGCCGCGCCAGCCGCCAGGCGGCTAGCAGTTCGGCATCCTCGCCATCCTCGATGGCGTCGGCGTCGGCGGCGCCGACCGCGCCGGCGATCTGGTCCGGCGCGACGCGCTTGGCGCGCAGCTTCTGGGCGATGACGCTGCGGCTGGCGCCGCGCCGGCGCAGGGATTTCGCCTTGCCGGCGGCATAGGCGGCATCGTCGAGTAGGCCGGAGGCGAGGAAGCGCGCGATCAGTTTATCGACCATCTCGCGGCCGAGCACGGGATCGGTGTCATGCGCCTTGGCCGAGCGGTCGACGCGGCGCACCAGCAGTTGGCGCAGATGGCCTGAGGCGGCGCTGAAGCGGCCGAGATAATAGAGCGCCGCATTTTCGAGATATTGCGCCGTCACCTTGCGGACGGGGCGCGGCTCGCGCCGCGCGGGGACGCCGTCGGTCTTGGGTTCTGACGTCTCGGCTGCCTTGCCGCGTTTCGATGCGCCGCCTTGGCCGAACCCGCCTTGGCCGAAGCGGGACGCGGGCTTCTTCTGTCGAAACGGTTTGGGGGCGTCTTCTTCGCGCATGGCGGCGATCCTGCCTCGGCGGCGATCAAATTCATAGGCCGCGCCCGCACTGTGGCGCTATAATCATGGGAAATCCCGGCCCATAAGCCGCCTTGCTTGCAGATCATGAATCACCCGTCTCCCGATCCCACTCCGGCGCCCCTTGCCGCCACCTCCGTTTACACGCCGCCGACGGCCGAACAGCCGGCGCCGCCGCGCATCCGCCATATCGGCCGGGTCAATTGGATCGGCCTGGGCGCGCTCTATCGCAAGGAAGTGACGCGCTTTCTCAGTGTCTACAATCAGACTCTGGCGGCGCCGCTGGTCACCACGCTGCTGTTCCTCGCTATTTTCACGCTGGCGCTCGGCCGCGCTGCCACGGTGGTGGACGGCATGCCCTTCACGGTGTTCCTGGCGCCCGGCCTGATCATGATGTCGATGATCCAGAACGCCTTCGCCAACAGCTCGACGTCGATCGTGTCGTCAAAGATGCAGGGCAATATCGTTGATGTTCTGATGGCGCCGCTCACGCCGTTCGAGCAGACTCTTGGCTATGCGCTCGGCGGCTTGACGCGCGGACTGATGGTCGGCGTCGTCGTCGCTTGTGCCATGGCCTTCTTCGTCGAGTTGAGCGTTTTCAACATCTGGATCATGCTGTTTTACGCCGTCGGCGCGTCGCTGATGCTGTCGCTGCTTGGCATCGCCGGCGCGATCTGGTCGCATAAGCACGAGCAGATGTCGATGGTGAGCAATTTCATCATCACGCCCTGCGCCTTTTTGTCCGGCACCTTTTATTCGATCGACCGCTTGCCGGGCCTGTGGAATCTCGCGGCCCATCTCAACCCGTTCTTCTACATGATCAACGGCTTTCGCTACGGCATGATCGGTCTCAGCGAGGGCTCGCTGGCGATCGGCGCGGCCGTCATTCTCGTCGGCAATGCCGGGTTGTGGGCCCTGTGCCATTGGATGTTCGCCTCGGGCTATCGTCTGAAAGCCTGAAACAGGCTTGTAACCCACTGAAAAAATGGCCATTTACGCGGATGGCCGGACGTTGACAGGCCCCCCGCTTCCACAGATACTCACCGGTTTCTCGCGGAACCCCTTGGTTTTTCGCCCGCACCCTCGGGCGGAATGGAGTGCTATTTCGTGATTCCAGCTGTGATGCCCGTCTATTCGCGTCCCGAACTCGCCTTCGAGCGGGGCGAAGGTGCATATCTGTTCTCGATGGACGGCAAGCGATATCTCGATTTCTGCTCCGGCATCGCCGTGACCGGGCTCGGCCACTCGCATCCGCATCTTGTCGAAGCGTTGATCGAGCAGGGTCGCAAGCTGTGGCACACCTCGAACGTCTTCCGCATCCCCGGCCAAGAGCGGCTGGCCCAGCGGCTGGTCGACGCCAGCTTCGCCGACACGGTGTTCTTTACCAACTCGGGCGCTGAAGCGGTCGAGTGCGGCATCAAGGTCGTGCGCAAATATTACGACGAGATCGGCCAGCCGAATCGCTACCGGATCATCGCCTGCAACAACGCCTTCCACGGCCGGACCCTGGCGACGATCGCCGCCGGCGGCCAGGAGAAGCTGTTGAAGGGCTTCGATCCGGTGTTCGACGGCTTCGATCACGTGCCGTTCGGCAACCTCAACGAGATGCGCAACGCGGTCGGTCCCGACACGGCGGCGATCCTTATCGAGCCGGTGCAGGGCGAGGGCGGCATCCGCGCCGCCGATCCCGATTACATGCGCGGCCTGCGCGCCATGTGCGACGAGTTCGGCCTGCTGCTGTTCCTCGACGAGGTTCAGTGCGGCATGGGCCGCAGCGGCAAGCTGTTCGCGCATGAATGGTCGGGCGTGAAGCCCGACGTGGTGGCGACCGCCAAGGGTATCGGCGGCGGCTTTCCGCTCGGCGCCTGCTTGGCGACCGAGAAGGCTGCGGTTGGCATGACCTACGGCACGCATGGCAGCACTTATGGCGGCAATCCGCTGGCCATGGCGGTCGGCAACGCAGCGCTCGACATTATTCTCAGCGACGGTTTCCTCGCCAATGTCGTGCGCATGGGCGAGCTGCTGGAGAAGCGCTTCAAGGCCGTCTCGG
>CANJIM010000068.1 GCA_947474495.1 Rhodospirillaceae bacterium | reverse complement strand
AGGGCTCAGAAGTTTCCCCGGGCGGCCTCCTGCAATATCAGCTTGTCCAGCGTCAGGTCGGAGATCGCCCGGCGAAGCCGCTGGTTCTCTTTCTCCAAGTCCTTCATCCGTCGCGCCTGGTCGGTTTTTAGACCGCCAAACTCCTTGCGCCACCGGTAATACGTTTGCTCGGAAACACCGATCCGGCGGCACGCATCGCTCGCCGTGCCGCCCTGCGCCAGTACGATCTCCGCCTCGCGCAGCTTGCCGATGATCTCTTCAGGCCCGTGCTTCTTACCCATGCTCCGTCTCCTTCAAGGTCCAGTCTAAATTAACTTTTGGACCACTCTGAAGGGGGCAGATCATGGGCGCCAGCGTCCCAAGAACTCTGTCAATGTGCTCGAAAATGCCTTCGGCTTCGCGCGCGAGGGTTTCCCCAGCCGCCGTGAGCACAAGCCGGTTGGGGAGACGCTCAAACAGGGAGACGCCGATCTCTTCTTCGAGCCGACGAATCTGGAAGGATATCGCCGGGATAGTTAAGCGTAGACGATTGGCAGTCCAGCGGAGGCTGCCGTGCTGTGCGGTCAATTGAAAGGCCCGCAGTTTGCCAAGGTCGAGATCGCCGGAATCCATGCCCCTATCATAAAAAATTTCTTTAGCTATGTAAAATTGCTTTTAGATTTACAAGGAGGTCGCTCCATCATTAGGTGGTGCCCGGACTGCGCCGTCAGAGTGCAGTCGATGGGAGGCAGAAGGCGGGCACATTTCTACCTTTGCGCGGGTCCGCGCCGACCGTAGGACGCCCGATCCGACGAACATCGGATGATGTCTGCCTTCCCGAAAAGGGGAGGACTGGATGATTTTCACTTTAAACCGGCGAGCCATGGGGCTTGGTCTGGGCTTTACGGCGCTATTCGCCTTGTCGCTAGTGACGGCGGCGTCTGCGCAGACGGCGGACCGTTTCTACCAGGGCAGCACGGTGAATTTCATCATCGGCTTCGACGTCGGAGGTGGTTACGACGTCTACGCCCGTCTTGCAGCGCGTCATTTGTCGCGGCATTTACCGGGTCGGCCCAACGTGGTGCCGCAGAATATGCCTGGTGCCGGCGGCCTCGCAGCGATGAACTATCTGTATAAGGTCGCGGCGAAGGATGGCTCGGTGATCGGCGCCATCCACAGCAATATTGCGCTCGGCCAACTGCTGGACGGTAGAAACATTGAATACGACGCGCGGAGATTCAATTGGCTAGGCCGTCTGACCTCAACCATCGACGTGCATTACGCGTGGCACACCTCGCCGGCTAAAAGCCTTGCCGACATAAAGGCGCGCGAGACGATCGCGGCCAGCACTGGCCCGGCCTCCAATTCAACGATCTACCCGCGAGTGCTCAACGAGCTTATCGGCACGAAGTTTCGCGTGATTAGCGGCTTCAAGGGCACGACGGAAGCAAACCTCGCCATGGAGCGCGGCGAAGTCGAAGTTGTGTTGAAGCCCTGGGAAGGCGTCAAAAGCGGCAACGCCGAATGGCTGCGAGACAAGAAAATCACCTTGCTCATGCAATATGGCGTGAATCGTCATCCGGATTTGCCCGATCTCCCAACGGTAGTGGAGGTGATGGGCAATGATGAACAGCGTCAGATCATGCGACTGTTCGTCAGCACGTCGGAGATTGGACGCTCTCTCGTGATTCCGCCGGATGTGCCGCGTGACCGCGTCGCCGCTTTGCGAGGAGCCTTCGACGCCATGGTCAAGGATGCGGCGTTCCGTGGCGAGGCTGAGAAGGCGCAAATGGAGCTTGACCCCCTTTCGGGAGCAGGCATGCAGAGCCTCATTGAACAGACCTTCGACATGGCTCCGGCGCTCGTTGAGCGAGCTCGTGAACTATACAACAAGCGTTAGGAGATCCTGTTATGGCCGAGCGTCCCGCACGCATCCGCTACTTGACGATCTTCAGTGAAAAGCCCGAGGCTCTGGCGGTCTACTACGGGCAGCGCTTCGGCTTCACAGAGATGGCACGGGCGGATTCGGGCGACGTCTCGCTTACCGATGGAGCCATTCGACTTGCAATCGTGCGATTGCGCGATTCTTTAGGCGAAGTGCAGATGACTCCGGGGCTGCATCATCTGGGGGTCGATGTCGAATCGATCGAGGTTGTTAAGGCGCGGTTCCGGCGGCTCTGTCCCCGCGGTGTCCTGGTGCCGGAACGTGGCAGCCAGCGCGGCGAAGTCCGGCTTTATGATCCTGAATGCAATCCGATCGGCCTGTCGGTTCGATCGTTTGGCCTGTCGGGCGATCCAGAGACGCCCGGAAGGTTGCGTCTGGTTACCATCGACGCACTCGACCCTGCCGCACTAGCGGACTTCTATGCGGGTGTCTTCGGTTTTTCTGCTGTTCCCAATCCGTTGGCCCATCGCCAGGGTGCACGTCCCGATTGCAGCCTCAGCGACGGTCATATCATGATCACCTTCCGAGATTACTACGGCGTAACGGCGGGACCGTCGCCGCGTTACGGGGTCAGCAGCTGCATCATTCAGCCGCTTGGATCGACCGTCGCCAACGGCGAGCGCGATCCAGACGGCAATTCGGTGACTCTAACATCAGGTATTTCGCTGGAAAGGGGGGCGTCATGGCGCGCTTGAGATACCTCGCTTTCCTAAGTCGCGACGCGGCTGCACTGGGAAGATTTTATACAGATTACTTCGGCATGACAGAGATCGGCCGCAACAATGCCGGCGACATGTCGCTGACAGATGGATTTTTCCGCTTCGGCATTTATCAGGCGCGGCCTGATCTCATGGAGCTACGCCGCGAAATAGGCGCTCATCACGTTGGCGTCGAGGTTGAGAGCATCGACGAAACATTGCGGCTATATCGCGAGTTCAATCCGCGCGGTGTAGTGCGTGATGAGCCGGGTAATGGCGGCGATGGCGATGTACGTATCCATGATCCGGAGAATAACCCTGTCGTTCTCTCGGAACGCGCCTTCGGCCTCGGAGCGGATGACACACGTATGCCGCGCATGCGCCATGTCGCTCTTGGCCCGCTCTGCCCAGAAACGACGTTCAATTTTTATGCCGAGGTGTTCGGTTTTCGCGAGCTGCCGACTAGCTACAAGCGGCGGACCATGGGAAAGCAGAATCGCTTTATGGGCGACGGCAAGTCAAACCTTGCCATGCATCCTTTCTACAACGGTACCGTCGGGTTCGAGGGGCGTTACGGGATCAACCACTTCGGTTTCCTAGTCGATGACTTGCAGGGCATTGTCGCCCGTCTGAGCAAGGTCGTGCCGACGGCCGAGCGCCCTTTGCGGCCTTATGAGGACTATAGGGTGAGGGACCCTGAAGGAAACGGCATCGATCTGTCTTTCAGCCTTGGCTTCGAGGTTGATGTTGATCGTTGGGACATGGTCGAGAAGAAATCAGTGGAGACGAGCAATGCGCGCAATTGATTCGGATGCTCATGTCATCGAGTCGGACCTGACTTGGGCCTATTTGACTGAGGACGAAACGCAGTTCATGCCAATGATCGTCGATCGGCGTCAGGGCGCTGAGATGCGAAACAGCGAGGGTAAGCTCCAACAAGAGTATTGGATCATCAATCAGCGCGTCCATAACAAGGACCGCAATGTGGGTTCAAACACCAGCGAGGAATCGCGCGAGATGCGCAGCATCGAATCGCGCATCCGGCACATGGATGAACTTGAAGTCGAGGTGCAGGTCCTCTATCCGACGTTGCTGCTTCGTCCCGTCGCTGATAATGCCCGCCTCGATTTCGCGCTTTGTCGCAGTTACAACCGTTGGTTGGCCGACATCTGGAAGAAAGGCAATGGTCGCTTGCGTTGGGTTGCCGCGCCACCTTTGCAGTCGATGGACAAGGTGCGTGAGGAAATGCAGTTTGCCAAGGAGAACGGCGCTTGCGGCATTTTCCTGCGAGCGCTGGAATGCGAATTGCCGCTGAGCGATCCCTATTTCTATCCGCTCTATGAGATCGCGGGCGAACTTGATCTCGCGATCTGCATACATTTAGGCAACGGAAGTTTTGAAGTCCACGACTTCTATACGAAGGACAGCCCCTTCACCAAGTTCAAGCTGCCGACGATCGGCGCATTCCACTCTCTGTTGCTCAATCAGATACCAGAGAAGTTTCCTAAAGTGCGTTGGGGCATCGTCGAGGTCAGCGCCAATTGGCTGCCTTTCATTATTAGCGATCTGCGTCATCGTTTCCATAAACGCGGCAAGCGGTTACCGGACAATGTCTTGGCGGCGAACCGCATGTGGGTTGCGTGCGAAGTCACGGACGATCTGGACTATGTGCTGCCGGTTGCTGGCGCGGACAACCTCGTGATCGGCACGGACTATGGCCATAACGACAATTCAAGCCAGATCGAGGCGCTCCGCATGCTGCGCCAGAATCCCAAGGTAGATGGGGCAGTGATCGACAAGATTCTTTGGGACAACCCGAGGGCGCTCTACGGGCTGAGTTGATCTGGGGAAATTAATTGGGTTTCTGTCGCTGCTGGGGAGGCGAACATGCGTAAGGTGAATAATGCCGCTCTGATCGCTCTGACCATGGGGGTTTCCTTGCTACCTATGGCCACACGGGCCGATTCAGTCGAAGACTTTTATCATGGCAAGGCCATGAACTTACTGATCGGATATGCCCCAGGCGGCGGCTACGATTCATACGCCCGCACATTGGCGCGTCATATGCCGAAACATCTGCCGGGTAATCCGACCATGGTGACTCGCAACATGCCCGGGGCCGGCAGTCTGATCGTCACAAACTTTCTATACAACTCGGCACCGCGAGATGGCACTCATATGGCCGCCGTAGGGCGTGAAATGCCGACCGCGGCTTTGTTCGGACAGGAGAATGTCCGTTTCAAGACGGAAGAGTTCGCCTGGATCGGCAATATGGAGAGTGCCGAGACGTTCTGCGGCGCCTGGCACACGACGGGGCTAACGTCAGCTCAGCAATTGTTAGAAAAGCCCCTGATCGTCGGCGGCACTAACGGCGAATCGATCACCGTCACGGTGCCGATGGCGCTCAATAACCTGCTGGGGACTAAGTTCAAGCTGATTACTGGCTATCCGGGAGGGGCGGCGATGCATCTCGCCTTGGAGCGCGGTGAGATCGAGGGACGGTGCGCTTGGACCTGGTCGAGCTTGCAGACCTCCGGTCAGGACTGGATCGGCGAAGGCAAGGTCAAGGTGCTGATGATGCTCGGTCTGGAGCGCAGCACACGCTTCCCGGACGTGCCGACAGCCCCCGAGATGGCCAAGACGCCGCAAGCGCGTCAGGCCCTGGAGATCATTCTCTCGCAGGACATATTGGCCCGTCCCTATCTCGCGCCGCCGGGTGTTCCGACGGAACGCATTACGGCGCTGCGCAAAGCCTTCGACACAGCCGTTGCTGATCCTGCCTTCGTCTCGGATATCGAGAAGCAACGTCTAGATCTCAGCCCAATGGGGGGCGTGCAGATGGAGAAGATTATCCGCAGCCTGTATCAGACGGCGCCGGACGTGGTCCAAATGGCGATCGCCGCAACTCGCCGTATCGACGGCATCGACATGAAGAAGATCGAACCCGTCGCCGAGACGTTGAAGGGCCAGATTGGTCAGGTCAACGATGAAGGCCGGAGCCTGTCCTACGCTGCAGGCGAAAAGAACGGCACGCTGAACCTGACGAGCAGTGGCACGGCGGTGACGATCTCCGGCAAGACAGCCACGCGCGGCGAGCTCAAGGCTGGGATGGCCTGCGAGTTCGTTTTCAAGGGTGACGCCGCAGAGAAAATCACCTGCCAGTAAGCCCGTCGGGTCTTTTGCGAGGAAACATGATTGAAAGTGGCGTTCGCGTCGATGGATTGGGTATCCGATGCCTGGAGGAGGGTAGTGGTCCGCCCATCTTGCTGCTGCATGGCGGCACGCTCGGATTTTCCGCCGAGTTGTGGCGCAGCAACATGGTGGCGCTCGCCGCTGCTGGGCACAGGGTCATCGCCTATGATCAACCAGGCTTTGGCTTCAGCGACAATCCGCCGGAGTTCGGCTTGCGCTACCGTCAGGACTTCATCGTCAAGCTGATGGATGCGCTCGGTCTGCCGAAGCTGGTGCTCGTCGGGCATTCGCAGGCCGGCGGGCTCGTCATCGGCGCGGCGTTGCAGAGCCCCGAGCGGTTCAGTGGCGTCGTCGTACTCGGCACCGGCAGCCTTCTGCCGCCGCTCGCCACGCCGCAGCGCGACGTCGAGCCGCCTTCCGACAGCGAGCCGACGCTTGCCGATACCCGGGCGTTACTTGAAGCCAATTTGTATCGGCATGCCGTCATCACGCCGCAACTTTTGACCGACTACCATCGTATGTCCATCGCACGCAATTTCACTAATGCGCGGCACCGCGCGGCGGCCGGATCGGGCAAGGCGCCGAGTACCAGTGTGCCGCTATGGCAGCGTCTAGGTGAGGTCAGCGTTCCGCTCATGATGATCTATGGCGCAAATGATCGGGCCTCGGCAGCCGAACGAGTCGTCCTAGCCAGAACGCGCTATCCCGGCATTGACTACCAGCTACTCGAAAACTGCCATCACATCGTGCAATGGGACCGGCCGGAAGATGTGGTCCGCTTGATTCTCGACTTTCATCGCCGCCTGCCGGCTGCATGACAAGCCTGTACCGTCCGAAGGGGAAAACCACCATGGGAAAAATTCGCTACCTCGCGCTTCTGAGCCAGCAGCCCGAAGAACTGGCGCGCTTCTACACCGGCTACTTCAACATGAGGGAGCTGGGGCGTTCAAAGGACGGGGATATCTCCTTCACCGACGGTTATGTAAACATAACCGTATTCAAGATGCGTCCGTCCTTGCGTGAGTTCGAGCCACGTCTCGCCATGGGTATGAACCACCTTGGCGTTGAGGTGGATAGCATCGAAGAAACCGTTGAACGCTACCTCAAATATAATCCAAAGGGGCTTGTTATCCCGGAGCCCGGTGGCTTGCATTATGGCGAGATGCGGATCCACGATCCGGAGTTCATGCCGATCAGCCTATCGGAGAAGGGGTTTGGAGTAGCGACACGCGAATCGCAGATGCCCAAAATGCTGCATTTGGCGCTCAATGCCTTTCACCCGCCGACGGTTATGGAATTTTATGAGCAGGTTTTTGGGATACGCCCGCTCGAGAAATCCAACGCTTTGCGCGTGCGTGCCGGTCGGCTCAATCGCTTTATGGGTGATGGCACGATGAATTTCGCCATCCATGCTTTCTACACTGATTACCCCGGCCATGAGGGTCATTACGGCATGAACCATATGGGCTTCATGGTTGATGACTGGAAAACGATTACGGCTGAAATCGGCAAGAAATGGCCGGCGGCGCCGCGCCCGGCCAATCGGCCTTACGAGGATGCCCGTGTCGAGGATCCAGACGGTAACAAGATCGACATCGGCCAGACCAAAGGCTGGGAGATCGACAACGACGTCTGGGTGCAGGTCGCGTGACAAGCGTTCCCGGCAAGCCTTCCGATCGCGCAGCCGACTATGTCGTTGTCGGCGCAGGCTCGGCGGGATGCCTTCTGGCAGACCGCCTGAGCGCCGCCGGCGCTTCGGTGTTGCTGCTCGAGGCGGGCGGCCGAGATCGCGATCCGTTGATCCATATTCCACTCGGCCTCGGCCGGATGCACGAAAAACGCAGCCATGACTGGGGCTACGATTACGAGCCCGATCCGGGTCTGGCGGGGCGTTCGATCGAGACCATGCGCGGCAAGGTGCTGGGTGGCTCGTCGGCGATCAACCACATGTCTCATGTGCGCGGCAACGCCGGCGATTACGATCGGTGGGCGGCGCAGGGCCTCGATGGCTGGTCCTATGCCGACGTACTGCCCTATTTCCGTCGCTACGAACACTGGCACGCAGGCGCCGATGCCTATCGCGGCGGTGATGGCCCCCTCAGCGTCACCGTGCGGCGCAGCGACGATCCGTTATTCGAAGCCTTTGCGCAGGCAGCGACGAACTATGGCTTGCGTTACACCGAAGATTACAACGGTGAGCGTCAGGATGGTTTCGGCCACGGCCAGTCTACCATCGCTCAAGGCCGGCGGCAGAGCGCGGCTACAGCTTTCTTGCGGCCCGCTCTGCGGCGTTCATGCCTGTGGCTCGAGGTCAAGGCGCAGGCGACGCGCATCGTCATGGAGGGGAGCCGCGCCGTCGGCGTCGAATACCGCCAGGGTGGCCAGCTCAAGACGGCTCGCGCGGCGTGCGAAGTGATCCTGTGCGGCGGTGTTTACAATACACCGCAACTTTTGATGCTGTCCGGCGTCGGGCCGGCAGCGCATTTGCGTGAGCACGGCATACCAGTGCGGCTCGATCATGCTGGCGTCGGCGCCAATTTGCAGGATCATCTTGGCGTCATTGTTGGCGCGACGCGCCCGGTCCCCGGACCTTTCCATGCTGAGATGCGCTTCGACCGCATGACGATCAGCATGCTGCGCGCCTTCCTATTCGGCACCGGCCCGGCGACGTCGCTGCCTGGCGGCATGCATGCCTATATTCGCACCGAGCGCGGGTTGAGTGCTCCTGACATTCAGTTAATCTTCCGGGGCGTGTCGTCGAAGCCGCATCTCTGGTTGCCTCTGGTCAGCAAACCCTATCAGGACCGCTGCGGTATCCGTCCGGTCCTTCTGCATCCCGAAAGCCGCGGAGAAGTCCGCCTGCGATCTGCCGATCCATTGGAACGGGTGCGTATTCACGGCCATTTCCTCAGCCGCGAGGCCGACCTTCGCCGGCTACGCGAAGGCGTCGCCGTGTCGCGCGAATTGCTGGCCGATCCTGTGCTTGATGGCTTCCGCGGCAAGGAGGTGACGCCCGGTCCAGCGGTGCAGTCCGATGCTGAACTGGATGCCTGGATCCGTCGCACAGCCCTAACGGCTCATCATCCGGCCGGCACATGCGCCATGGGAATCGGTGAGAGCGCCGTACTCGATGGACAATTGCGTGTGCGCGGCACCGACGCGCTGCGAGTCGTTGATGCGTCGGCGATGCCCGATATGGTCTCGGGCAACATTAATGCGTGCGTGACGATGATCGCCGAGAAGGCAAGCGACATGGTGCTTGGTCGGCCTTCCGCGGGCAGCGAGTCAGTTGTCGTACCTGTCAGGGAGTATGCGTAACAAGGCCATAAGGCCGCAATATATCTGGGAGATCGGCATGTCTATTATGCGCTGCACTGTGACTGTTGTGACTCTGTTTGCAGTTTGTGTGGGACTTAACATTGCGCAATCTGCCGTGGCGCAGGACTTCTATAAGGGAAAGACGCTGTCGATAATCGTCGGCAATTCGGCCGGCGGGGGACTCGATGCCTACGCCCGCCTATTGGCGCGACATTATGCCCGGCATATTGCTGGCAATCCCACCATCATCGTGCAGAACGTGCCCGGCGCGGCGACCTTAAAGTCGGTGCAATATCTCGAGGCTGGGTCGCCGAAAGACGGCACGGTCATGACGACGTTTGCGCCTGACATCGTAACTCAGTCGTTGCTCGAACCCGAGACGATGAAGGTTGATTTCACCCAGTTCGCCTGGGTCGGTAGCATTACCCGTGATTTCCGCGCTTGTTACGCCTGGCACGCCTCCGGGGTGAAGTCGTGGGACGATCTTGTCAAACATCCTAAATTCAACGTCGGCAGTGGAGCCGTCGGCTCGTCGTCCTATATTAATGGCGCGATTCTGATCCAGCTCTTTGGGGTCAAAATCAATCAGGTGCTCGGCTATCCAGGAAGTTCGGAAATCCGCATCGCTCTAGAGCGGGGTGAGCTCGATGGTTCTTGCGGCTCGTGGAGCAGCGTGCCTGCGAATTGGCTCGAAGAGCGCAAGATTTATCCGCTAGTGCGTTTCTCCGAACTAGACCTGCCGGGAGCCGCCAGCGTCCCTTATGTGGTCGATCTGGCCGGTTCGCAAAGCGAGAAGCGGGCGCTCAACCTGCTGTTGGCGGCGGGCGAGGTGGCGCGGCCCTACATCATGTCGCGCGCCGTGCCGGCCGACCGTTTGGCCATGCTTCGAGCGGCATTTGACGCAGTAATGAAAGACCCGCAATTCCTAGCGGACGCGGACAAGCAGAAACTTCCTGTGACGCCGATCTCAGGGGCTGAGGCAGCGAAACTTATCGCCGGGATTTATGCTTCTACGCCACAGGAGGTCTCGGCTGCGCGCGAGGCTATTCGGTGATTGCGGGGGGGACGCAGCATCTGACCCTATGAGGTATGGAGCACTTTGGGCGCAAACAAACCCAGAACCGACCGGTGTAATTCGTGTGTAATCTTGGTTAGAAATTCCGGGTTTGTTCCAGAACTGGAAGGCCTAACCACGATTTGCCTGAGCTCAAAAACCTAATGATTTAGCCAATTTTAAAACTAGGGGGCACTCGGCGGCGGTCTATTCACATAGATTGAAAATCCGCGTGTCGGTGGTTCAAATCCGCCCCCGGGCACCACTTTCCTTCTCTTAAGCTGCCCGTTCCATAGCGCTTGTCATCGCAGTGAGGTTGACCCACGTCAACACGATGCGGTGCCATCCGGGCTACAGTAACTGGCATGTCGCGGCACCGCGCGCCCCGACCGCCGATGGGAGACGATACCGTCTCGCCGGCTGCGATGGAAAAGGGGTGCCTCATGCGCCAGATGTCGGACATCATCTTCAATCAGCACCCGCTTATCTTGCCGGCCAGCAGCACGGTGCGCCAGGCTTGCGAGCGCATGCGAGAAACGCACGCCGGCTCGGTTCTGGTGACGGACGACAAGGGTGCGCTGGTCGGCATCTTCACCGGACGCGATGCGGTCACGCGCGTGTTGGCCGAAGGCCGCGACGGCGAGAAGACGAAGCTCGAACGGGTCATGACCAAAGAGCCAATGACGACGTCGCCCGACGTCAACGCCGTCGATGCGCTGCGTTTGATGTGGGACTGGGGTTTCCGTCACTTGCCGGTCTGCGACAAACACAAGATTCTCGGCGTCGTGTCGCGCGGCGATTTCAAAGGCAACGAGCAGGACCGGCTGGACGAAGAAGTGAGCCTCTGGCAACGTCTGCGTTGACCCTGCCGGCCGCTCTGGAGCCTAGTTCGTCCGATGCTTGTCTTGTTTCAAAACCTCGCGCTTGGCGCCTTCATGGTCTGCTTGACCGTGGCCGCGCATTTTCTCGGCTTGATCGCGCTGGTGCGAACACTCCGGCGCGGCGGGCACCGCTTTCATGCCCATGAGAGCGTCGCCGGCCAGGGCCTGCTCATCGTGTTTGTGGTGCTCGGCATCGTCGCTATCCATACGCTCGAGATTTGGCTCTACGCTGTGGCCTTTCTCGTTATCGGCAGTCTCGACGATTTGGAGGCGGCGCTCTACTTCTCGACGGTGTCCTTCTCGTCGCTGGGCTATGGCGACGTCATTCTCAGCGCGAGGTGGCGTCTGGTCGGCGCCATCGAAGGCATGAACGGCCTCATCTTGATCGCCTGGTCGACGGCCTTCCTGTTCTCGGTCACCAGGCGGCTACGCACGTTGGAGCATGATTGGCTCGAACGTCCGCGTGACGCAGACACCCAGCGATCGTAAAGGCCGACAGACTGTTTTAGCTTGCGAGCCGCGTGGCGCTTGGCGCGGTGTCGGCGGCGGCCAGGCTCAATTCGAAGCCGCCGATGTCGTCATTGATCGGCGCGATGCGCTGAACCTGGATGCCAATCCGGCTGGAGAGGGTCTGGACAGCGGTCAGATAGAGCGCCGACATGGCGCCGCCACCACCTGGCGCGCTCCAGGCATCGTAGTTGGAGATATCTTGGACAGGCGTTTTCGCATCGGCACTGCGCTTGATGCGGATGTGGATGTTCGAATGTGGCGCGTCGCAGCTCAGCACCACCTCGCCCTTCGGACCGGCTTCGGCGATGGCGCCGCGCACCAAGCCATTGACGATCTCGCAGAGGGGGTCCAGGGCGACGAGAATGATGGGATTGCCCTGCGGCATATCGACGCGCACGGCGACCTCTTCGCGCTTCGCGATAGGCGCTGCGGCGATGACGGCGCCGACCAACAGCGAGGCGATCTTCTCCCCGCGCGGCATATTCGCACCCTTTGTCAGCGCGTCCTCACAGGAAGCGAGGGTCAGCAGGCCGTCGAGAAACTCAAGCATCTGGTCGCCGGCCCGCTTGATATTGGCGAAATAGCCGCTGTGTTTCGATTGTGCGTCGGCGCTTGTGAGGCCGAGTTCCGAAAAGCCAATGATGGCGTTGAGCGGCGTACGGATTTCATGACTCATGCCGTGCAAAAAGGCGGTGCGGGCGCGGTCTGCCGCGGCCAGCGCCTTGGCCAAGGCTTGGTCGATGAAACTGGCAAGAGTCAGGCGATCGTCATCGGACAGATCGATGAAATGGGTCGCCAGTTCGATGCCGGCGGGCGTGTCGGTGCGCCGCTTGACCTCCGCCGCCACTCGCAGGGCCTGGCGCGGCTAGCTCGGGAACTCCATGGTGCAGTCGATCTGTGTGCCGGCGGCAATACGGTCCATGGAGTCGGTCGCCAAGAGGCGAAAGCCGCCTTGGCTGACATCGAGCAAATGGCCCGGCATGCCACCGATCAGGACACGGATGGGAGCTTCGATACGGGGATGAAGTCGGCGGCTGGCTAACATCACAAGGCCTTGTCTCTATATTAAGACATAAGCATATCTTTATATGACCGCCTTTGCAAGGCAATCTGGGAATAAATGCCCGGTATTTAATTATATAGTTTCAATAGCTTAACAATTTCTATCCAGAAGCCAAGGCCGTTTGGGGTCCAGTAAGGTGTCGCGCGTTACATTCCGATCGGTTCACCGTCAGCGCTTAATTTTCGGCTTCAGCACTCTCCGGCAGGCAAAGGCCGAGTTCGCGCCTGTAACGTTTGAAACATTCAGCGCCTGCGGTCAGGCGCATCAAGGCACCCTCGGCGATCGGCCGCGCCAGTTCGGGGTTTTCCGACACCAACGGGCGGATCGCCTCCTGATTCCAAGCCTCGGAGTGGCGGATGTCGAGCGCGGCATGAATGCTGAAATATTGACGGACCTGCGGTTCGACTCCGAGTCGTCGCAATCCGGCATCAACATGGCAGACGCGGGTCGGCGCGGTCATTTCGATGACGCCAAGGGCCCCGATGGACTGGTAGGCGTAGCGGCGGTTGGCCGCGAGGCCGAGCATGAGATTGGCGAGGGCATGCGATTCCCAGACGATGTCATCGATAGCGGGGCGAATGTCGAACGCTTCGGCCACGCGCGCAAGCATCGGGCCGTGCATGCCTCTGAGATTGCCGCGCCCCATCTCGTCCCAATAATTCCGGGCCAATTCTAATTTGACTTGTGCCGGCAGACGAATCTGCGTGAGTGCCACCAAATCATCGAATCCGGCTTCACCGGCCACCTCTTGCGAGAGGAACCAGCGCATCTCATCGTCGGACGCTTGCTCGCCGAGCCATGGGAACAAGGGATCGCCTTGGCCTGGGCCATAATCGCGCAGGGCTTCGAACCATTCCATGAAAGCGTCCGGGTCTTCCGGAACCTCACCGAGGAGCGGCGAGACCGTCTTGCGTATCTGTTCGATCAACGCGCCTTCTAACAGGCGCATATCGTGCTCTTCTTCCAATGCAGCATGCCAATCGCTCGGTTGATCGAGCGACATGCGCTGGCGATTGTAGCGGGCGAGATGCTTATGAAGATTGGCGGCACTGGCCGTCGGCGCGATGTAATTCATAACAGCTCCACTATTCAGATGGAGCTTCAACGCTACAGACCGCATCCGATCCATCGCCACGTCATGTCAAAAAAAAGCCGTCGCCGGCCTCTGTCGGCGCAGTTTTGCTACAACCTGTTGGGAGCGCTGCGAAAGGCCGGATATTTCAATATCAGGCGATTCGTCGGGCCGATTCAGCAAAATCCCGAATAATTCCTATTCCTGTCTGCTTCCCGGAGGCTTTCTTGCCGGCTAGGGCTGGATTCTTCCCGCCCACTCGATATTCTGCGGGCCGCGCCGCCGAGGGGGCGAAGCGCATTGTTTTTCCGCAGGATAGGACTCCATGACTGAACTCACCTTGCAGGCCGCGCAGACGATTCTCACCAAGGCTCTGGCCAAGGGCCGCGCCGCCAATCTCAAGCCGCTCGCCATCGTCGTGCTCGATGCGCATGGTTCCCTCAAAGCCTTCGGCGCCGAAGACGGCACCAGCCTGAAGCGCGGCGACATCGCCATCGGCAAGGCCTCGGGCGCCATGGCCATGGGCGTCGGCTCGCGTAGCCTGGAGAAGATCGCCAAGGAACGTCCGCATTTCGTCGCGGCGGCCTCTCACGTGGTCGGCGGCGGCGGTCTGGTCCCGGTCGCGGGCGGCGTGCTGATCAAGAACGCGGCCGGCGAGATCATCGGCGCGGTCGGCGTCTCTGGCGACACCTCAGACAACGACGAGTTGGCCGCCATGGCCGGCATCGAAGCGGCCGGCTTCAAAGGCGACGGCGGCAGCAACTAACAATAAGCGTTCCAGGGCGCGTTTCAGGGAGAGCGAAGCGATGACGACAATCGCGGGATTGCAAGTGGCCGACACGTTGGTGCGGTTCGTCGAGGATGAGGCCTTGCCGGGGTGCGGGTTGACGCCCGATGCCTTCTGGAAGGGCCTCGCCGGCCTCGTCGGCACCTTCGCCGGCGAGACATCGGCGCTGTTGAAGAAGCGTGACGAACTGCAGGCGAAAATCGACGCCTGGCACAACAGCCATCGCGCCAAGGACTTTGACGCGGCAGCTTACGAGGCGTTCCTGCGCGAGATCGGCTATCTCGTTCCGCCGGCCAGCGGCGTCGCCGTGACGCCGGCCAATGTCGATGCCGAGATCGCCACGATCTGCGGCCCGCAACTCGTCGTGCCCTTGAGCAACGCGCGCTATGCGCTGAACGCGGCCAACGCCCGTTGGGGCAGCCTGTATGATGCGCTCTACGGCACCGATGCCATTCCGGCAGAAGCCGGTCCGGCCGCCAAAGGCTACGATCCGGCGCGCGGCGCCAAGGTCATCGCCTATGCCAAGGCGTTTCTCGATCAGGCAGTACCGCTCGCCGCCGGCTCTCATGCCGATGCGGCGACCTACAGCGTGCAAGACGGCAAGCTGGCCGTCGCGCTGCTCGACGGACGCAGCACCCAGCTGAAGAACCCGGCGCAGTTCGCCGGTTACAACGGCCCGACCGACGCGCCGACTGCGGTCCTGCTCAAGAACCACGGCCTGCATGCCGAAATCGTCATCGACCGCGCGCATATGATCGGCGCCGGCGATCCGGCGGGCGTGGCGGATGTGATTCTCGAATCAGCGATCACCACGATCATGGATTGCGAGGACTCGGTCGTCGCCGTCGATGCCGACGACAAAGTCGCGATCTACCGCAATTGGCTCGGCCTAGTGCGGGGCACGCTGACCGCCTCGTTCCAGAAGGGCAAGGGAACGGTCAATCGCGCCCTCAACCCCGACAAGACCTTCACCGGCGCCGACGGCCGCAAGCTGACGCTGCCCGGCCGCAGCCTGATGCTGGTGCGCAACGTCGGCCACCACATGTTCACCGACGCGGTGAAGGACGCGCAGGGCCAAGAGGTGCCGGAGTCCATCGTCGATGGCTTGGTGACCTCGCTGATCGGTTCGCACGATCTCAAGGGTCCGGCCAAGGGCAAGAACAGCCGCGCCGGCTCGATCTATATCGTCAAGCCGAAGATGCACGGACCTGAGGAAGTGGCGCTCGCCGATCGTTTGTTCGCCGGCATCGAGGACGTGCTTGGACTGCCGCGCGCGACGATCAAGATGGGCATCATGGATGAGGAGCGCCGCACCACGGTCAACCTCGCCGCTTGCATCGCTGCCGCCAAGTCGCGCGTGGTGTTCATCAATACCGGCTTCCTCGACCGCACCGGCGATGAAATCCACACCTCGATGGAAGCGGGGCCGATGGTGGCGAAGGCTGCCATGAAGGCCGCGCGCTGGTTCCCGGCCTACGAGAACTGGAACGTTGATACCGGCCTCGCTTGCGGCCTCAAGGGCAAGGCGCAGATCGGTAAAGGCATGTGGGCGATGCCCGACCGCATGGCGGAGATGATCAAGGCGAAGATCGATCATCCGAAAGCCGGCGCCAGCACCGCCTGGGTGCCGTCGCCGACAGCGGCGACGTTGCATGCCATGCATTATCACCAGGTCGAAGTGCCGGCGATTCAGTCTTCGCTTCAGGGCAAGCCGCGCGCCGCGCTGGCGGACATTCTCTCGCTGCCGATCGCGCCGGAGGTCAATTGGTCGCCGGACGACGTGCAGCGTGAGCTCGACAACAACGCCCAGGGCATCCTCGGCTATGTGGTGCGCTGGGTCGACCAGGGCGTCGGT
>CANJIM010000067.1 GCA_947474495.1 Rhodospirillaceae bacterium | reverse complement strand
TACCAATTGCTTGCTGATGCCGCTTTTGAATATCGAATATGAATTGATACGTGAGCGCAGCGAAGTCAGCGTGAGCAGAGCGAGCGCTGAAGGTTGAGTGCTGGTGTTACCTCTTTGGTAATCTACCGCCACTCTTCAGACACTCATCCAGCGTTCTGAATGGAGTAAAGCTCTTAGTCTGAACGTAGTAGGTGGTTCCTGGTGCGTGGCAGATGCCTGTATTCGACTTCTTTACAGGTGCTTGCTCTGACTGTGCTGGCGGTCTTTGTGTTTGTGCCGAAACATCAGATACAGTCATCGACATCAAGAATGTGAGGAATAGCGCAACAATTGTAAGGCGCATTGTCTCTACTCCAGAACCAGCTCGTGCTTGGTGTTGTTGATCCGTTAGCCCGCATTCTGAATTTGGCAGTGACTATCCGTAATACGCGTCATCAACCACTGACGAATGAATGCGATGAGTGGTGTGGGTTCAATAAGAGACTTTTGCGAGGCACCTTTTCAGGTTCAGCTCAATCTCCTCAGTGATCGTTTTTGGCGCACCACTTGCGGGAACTATTCCAGCGGCACTTGAATTACATAATACAGCTGCTTCATACTTATTTGCTCTGAACCCATTTCTATCTTTGGAGGGCTGATCAGTCTCAATAGTTACGCGTAAGTTATAAATACATGAAGCCCCAGAGCTCAAAATATTGAGATTGATATACAGAAATGGATCAGTAAGAGCACTAGCGACATCAATGCGGTTTTGTCTCAGAATTAAAACAGCAGGCGCTCGCAGACCATCCGCCGTGACTCCACATTTCCGCGCGTCATCATCGAGCTCTTCCATCACAATTGAGAGTGACGGCTTTTTCTGAGCCTCAGCCCTGCCAGCCGTCATCGCCAAGCCACCAACTGCCAGCACCATCATCAACGCAGCCATAGTTAGGCGCTCAATGCCTGTCGCGGTGGTTCTCACGTTGCGGCTGTCTGAACTGTGAACCATAGGCTGACCCGTGACCTGTGTTTTTTCGCCAATCATCGTATCCCTCGTCTCCAGCACGAGCAATTCTTCACTGCTGCGTTGTATCTACTCCAGAACCAACTCGTGGAAAGCGGAATTTAACGTCTTCAACTATATGATTCAGAATAAAGCTTTAGCGGGGCGGCAGCTGCCAAGACCGACATCTTCATTTTTAAGAGAAAATAAAAATAGTGCTCCGCTGTATCTATTCAGATTGCCGCCTAGATTGCCGCCTTTTGGCACGGTAAAATATTTTACGGCAGCGGTTTCCTCTGTGATTTCATATACTGCATCAAACCTTCTGCCGAGGCTCCCAGAGATAGTCACATTTTTGCCGTTTATTTCTAATATCAATCCCTCAAACGGAATTTGTTTTAATGGTTGTATATCAAAACGCCCCTCGCATTGAAGACGTACCGATTGTTCTTGCGACGCCACGGAACCCGATACCGCGGCGAAAAATCCGGTAGCCAACAGACACACCATCATAGCCGCACGACGGGTGGCTCGCTCGGTTCTCACGTTGCGGCTATTTAAACTGTGAACCATAGGATCACCTGTGACCTGTGTTGTTTTGCCAATCATCGTATCCCTCGGCATCAGCACCAGCAAATCCTCACTGGTGCGTTTTAGCCCTCCATCGTCATCGTAAATACGAGAAACGCTAAATAAAGCGTGAGGCTACTTTGGACTGATTTATGCCTCAAAAACACGAATACACGAGAGGGGAAGGCACCATGTTCACGACACAAGAAGAGGCGCAATTGCTCACAAATCTGCTGACGGACGACGACGACTGGATTTCTCGCCGCTTGCTGGAAATTCACTACGAAGCTCAGAACGCATCAGTAGCCCGTATAAATACTTCGTCACCAGTTGCAACAATGAGAGGTCGGCGAACATGAGCTACAAAAGAAGCATCAGATACAGCTATCCACTTAATGTCAGGCTCGACATTGAACTTGCAGAAAGTGCGAGGCAGATTGCCACCCTGGAAGGTGCGACCCTAAGCGGGTTCATCCGCGCATCCATCACTCGCAATGTTGATAGAATCCGCCGCGCACATAAAGCTGAACTCGATACAGCATCGTGACCGTCAATAAGCGAAAGGCTGCTAAAGAAATAGAAACTGGTCAGACCACAATTTGTGAAATTCCAGCAGCCTGGAAGCCAACTCTACAGGCGAAGGAGCTGGCTCATTTCAACGCTGACGTGAAGGCGCAACTCAACAAAAACCGTGGCGTTGTGTTGGTGCTAATTTCGGCAGATAGGGTTCAGCAGCAATAGGGGTGGCGGCGTCTACTCAGTCGCACTGCTGGAAGTTCGAAGCCTGACACTTACGCGCCATCGCTTGTGCTTCAGCAATCTGCGACGGCGTCATCCTCTTGGCGATGATGTCGCGGTTGGTGGAAGCAGTCTTACCGTCTTCACCGGTCAATGAAGAAGCTGCAAGGTTGATCCACATATGTGCGCGGGCGTAATCTTGCGCCACACCATTGCCGCGCTCGTACATCAAGCCAAGATTGCTCTGCGCACTCGCATTTCCCTGCGCAGCAGCCAGTCGATACCACTTCACGGCTTCTTTGTAATCCTGCGCAACACCGGTACCGTCGGCGTACATCAAGGCAAGATTGTGCTGCGCCTTCGCATTTCCCTGCGCAGCTGCTAGCCGATACAACCTCACGGCTTCTTTGTAATCCTGCGCCACGCCCGTACCGGTGTCGTACATCAAGCCAAGATTGATCTGCGCACTCGCATTTCCCTGCGCAGCTGCTAGTCGATACAGTCGCACGGCTTCTTTGTAATCTTGCGCAACACCCTTGCCCTGGTCGTACATCACGCCAAGATTGTGCTGCGCATCCGCATCTCCCTGCGCAGCTGCTAGCAGAAACCACTTCATCGCTTCTTTGTAATCTCGCACCACGCCGGTACCGTCGGCGTACATCACGCCAAGATTGGACTGCGCCTTCGCATTTCCCTGAGCAACAGCTAGTCGATACAGTCGCACGGCTTCTTTGTAATCCTGTGCCACGCCCCAGCCGTTGTCGTACATCCAGCCAAGATTGTTCTGCGCCTGCGCAAACCCCTGAGCAACAGCTAGTCGAAACCACTTCACGGCTTCTTTGTAATCTTGCGCAACACCGGTGCCGTCGGCGTACATCACGCCAAGATTGTACTGCGCATCCGCATATCCCTGCGCAGCTGCTAGTCGATACAGTCGCACGGCTTCTTTGTAATCTTGCGCAACACCCCAACCGTTTTTGTACATCAAGCCAAGATTAATCTGCGCACTCGCATTTCCCTGCTCTGCTAATGGCTTCCATAGCCTCAATGCTGTTGCGTAGTCTTGGCGTTGAGCAGCCGCCACCCCATCCTCAAGCGGTCCAGCACTCGCGCCATTCGCCGCCATTAGCGCTAGTCCGAACATCAGCGCTGCAATGAGATGACGCTTCATGGTGTGTGGCTCTCTGTAGGTGGTGGTTTACGGCTTCGCTGTGCAGGTTGGGTCTAGCAGGACCTGACCGGCGCGGTTGATTTTGAAAGTTTTGTCGCCAAGCTTCACCTCCGCCAGCCCGTCCCTAAAGCTCTCCGCATCTTCAAACTGGGGGTTGATGACCATCTTGCCGGTGCGGTCGATGAAGCCGTACTTGCCGCCAAGCTTCACCAGCGCCAGCCCTTCCTCAAAAGTGGTCAACCCATCCGAGATGGTCGACGCATCAAACTGTTCCTTTATGACCGTCTTGCCGGTGCGGTCGATAAAGCCCCACTTGCCGCCAAGCTTCACCACCGCCAGCCCTTCGCTAAATCTGAACACACCCTCAAACTGCGGATTGATGACCATCTTACCGTTGCGGTCGATGTAGCCGTACTTGCCGCCAAGCTTCACACCCGCCAGCCCTTCGGTAAAGTTCCACGCATCATCAAACTGCGGATTGATGACCATCTTGCCGGTGGGGTCGATGAAGCCGTACTTGTCGCCAAGCCTCACCCACGCCAGCCCTTCGCTAAAGCTGGAAGGAAACTGAAACTGGGGATTGATGACCATCTTACCGTTGCGGTCGATGTAGCCCCACTTGCCGCCAAGCTTCACCTGCGCCAGACCGTCGCTAAAGCTCCACGCAAAATCAAACTGCGGATTAATGACCGTCTTACCGGTGCGGTCGATGTAGCCGTGCTTTTCGCCAAGCTTCACCACCGCCAGCCCGTCGCTAAAGATGGACCCACTCTCAAACTGCGGATTGATGACCATCTTACCGTTGCGGTCGATGTAGCCGTACTTGCCGCCAAGTTTCACCGCCGCCAGCCCTTCGCTAAAGCGGGACGTCCCATCAAACTGCGGATTGATGACCCAGCAGTGGTCTGAGTTCACAAAGCCCCACTTACCGTCACTCTTCTGGAATGACGCCAGCATGTCAGCGGCAAATACGGGTGACCCACTAAGTGCGAAGCAGGCTATGAGCAGCGCTGCAATGAGATGTCGCTTCATGGGTGTGTGGCTCTCTGTGGTGGTGGTTCAGCAGGGTGTTGCTAGCCGGTAATGAGCCTAACAGGGGCTAATCGCTTAGCCAAGCTGACCCATACTAAAAGGGTAGCCAAAGCCACTGACGCAGCTCTAGCGTTTACAGTCACCTAGAAGAGGCTGAGAAGCTGGTTTTGCGTTGAACTAAATCTAATGATTCAAGTTCAGCAAATCTCAAATCAGACGGAACACGTCCACGGAGCCCCTCCGCTATCTGTATGCGACTGATAGCCGTCTTGCTCGTTTTAAATCTTAAGCTTCAATCGGTGCGGTCGAAATCAATCACCGCCAAAGCTCTGCAGGTTCCGTGCGAGCTCGGCACTAAGAGGTAAGTTCTTCGCGTAGAAGCGCTCGATCTGACTGACACTGGTTCCGGCGTTCTTAGCAAGGCTGTAGATGTTAACCTTGCCTTCGCTCAACACCAGCCTCATGCAGATGCTGGTGTGTCGCAAGCTGTACAGTGTATGGGCTCCAGAGCCATATTCATCTTCAAGAATTTCCGCTTCCTGAAGAACCACCTTGAACATTCGCCCAAGATAGGCGCTGGCGCTTGTCCTGTTGGATAAATGCGGCATGAAGAGGTAGTCGTCGGCAGAATGACGCCGCTTTAAAAGCCTCTGGAATACGCTGACGGCGGCTGGCATCGAGTTGATAACCCGGAAGCCAGTCTTGCCCTTCTTGAGTGTAATCAGCAAACGCTTCGGATCTTCTGCAACTTCGACATCCCGATAGCGAACTGCAAAGGCTTCGCTCGTCGTCGGGCGCATAAATGTGTGGATCTGCCATAGGATGAAGTCATAAATCTCTGATGTGACCCTGACCACCCCATTACGGGGCGGTTCGATGGCAAGCCGTTTGGCAGTATCAAGTAGCAGCTTGTATTGGTCGCGTTTTTTATCGACCAACGGATGAAAACGAAAGAAGCTACGCGGCGTCTCTTCGCGCTCGGGACGTGGAGTTGATAAGATATTTGAGATGATGCCTTGATCTCTCGCCATGCCCATAACTTTGCGAAAGCAAGAAATGACGTGGTTCATGCTTGAGGTCGAGCGCATCTCAGGTCGCTGCTCTCGAACATGCGCCATGTATTCAAGCATGTCTTTCGTTTGCAGACTGCGGACATCGCGACCAGTGAAGAAGGTCACTAAGCCGCCTTTTGTGTTGTAGAGATATCCGTAATCTGAGCGCTGTAAACTTGGATGGCGTTTGCCCTGAGCCACCATTTCCTTCTGCCATTTGATAAACATGTCAGAGAAATAATCGAAGGTGAGTTCGCGAGGAATAGCTGGGACGTAGTTCTGATTAACTATCGATGCCGCGAACTCGGTCGCAATCTGCATAGCTTCGATGCGGGTAGATGTCTTGGTGCTGCGGACGACGCGTTTCTTCTTCGCGGGAACCCACACCCGTGCTCGCCAATAGGGCGAACCGATGATCTTGTAGATCGCGACGCCCTGAGACACATGGACGATCTTGCCGTCCAAGGCTTGGCGGGATTTCTTCATGCGGCGGCTTTGATGATTTTGCTTGTCGTTCCGACGCCGATTTTAAGCTCGCGGGCGATGTGATGGATCGAATAACCTCTTTCGCGAAGCAGCCGAACCGAAGCCTTTACGCTTTCGTTCACATTGGAAGGTCTGCCAAGCTTCTTACCCTGGGCACGAGCGCGAGCAAGACCAGCGTTTATCCTTTCGCGGATTAGTTCAAGTTCATACTCACCAAGTGCCGAGAAGATGCCGAAGACCATCCGACCAGCTGGGGTGTCGGTGTTGATCCCTTGTTGATGGACATATAGCCCGACGCCCGCAGACTGGACTTCCTTCATGAAGCCGACGAGGTCTTGGATCGAGCGTCCAATTCTGTCGATGCTCCATGCCATCACCAAGTCAATCTCCCGCCTTTGGATCATCGTGAAGATTTTATCGAACCCGGGACGATCTGTTCGACCCTTTGCTCCACTTATTCCATCGTCGGTGAGTTCGGCGATGATTTGCACGCCCATCCGTTGAGCGGCAGCGCGGAGTTCGAGAAGTTGATTCTCGACATTTTGGTGGTTCGTGGAAACCCTGGCGTAGATCACTGCTCGCGTCACTCTAGCCTCACATGTGATATACCAGAATGATATACTATAGTCTAAAGTATTGAAATTACTAAAGACTGCTACGCTTCCCAAGCTACTGACGAGGGTTCGATTCCCTTCGCCCGCTCCAATTTCCTCCAGCGCATCCTACAAATTGAACGCGGCGAGCGCCCGGCGTAGCGGCGCGTCCGAAACTTGGATCGGCCCGGCGAAGGGAATGTCCATATCCAACACAAGATAGATCGAGGCGGCCGCTAGAGCGGCGGCGGTCATGAGACTGGCGACGACAATGCCGTTCGCCGGCGCTCGATAGCCCATGCTCATGAAAATCAGGGTGAGCCAGGCGATCAACATGCCGATCAGCGGCGTCGGGATGTTGCCTTCCGACTGTTCAACGAGCGACCAGCGTTGCTGGACGATCCGGCGGTACTGTTGACGGATATCCGTCAACAGAAGCTGGTGCAGACTGTTTTGCGGTGAAACGCCAGCCAGAGCGTCGCCGACGTCGTCGAGCCACTTTCCCGATCGATCTTCGCTGCTCGTCAGCGCATCATTCGCGCGGGTCGGATTGTTCAGCGCTTCTCGAACGTAGCCCATGAGCGCGTGCCGCGCCGAATCCGTCTCGTTGCCGTAGGACCGCAACATTTTATCGAACAGGATAAGCTCGGTCGCGAAGCTGTGCATGTTTCCGTCGATCGTCTCGAACGTTGTCTTGGCGGAATTGATCAGGAGCCCAAAGACCAAAGAGGAGACGACGACGAAAAATCCCGCGATGTGGCGAATCGCCGCTGCTGTCTCGCCGCTTTGTTGGTGCAAGGCTGATCGCGGGAAGAACAGCAGGGCGGAGATGCCGGCTCCTGCGAGAAAGACGAAACTCAAACCAGAGATGATGTATTCGCGCATGCTGTTTCTCGCCGTTTGTCGATTTGAGTCTATCGCGCCCGCTGCGGGCGGCGGGGTTTACCGTCGGCGCCGCGCCGGCGGTAGTCGCGCTTCGGCTCTGGCTTGGCGGCGCGGGCTTTTTCCAATAGGCGCTTGAACGGCGGCAGGATTCTCTCGGCGAGCGCCTCGTCATGCGCCAGCGCCGCCAAGCTGTAGGCCGCCGCCTCGATGGTCGAGACGCTTTCGCCGCGCGGCTCCTTGCGCAAGTTGCCGTAATAGGAGGCGCGTGGCGGCTGCAGCAGCAGGCGACGGCATTTCAGCATCCAGGCATTGCGCCACCACAGCGCCTTGGCCTGCTGCCAATTGCCGTCGAGCAGGATGATGCCCTCCAGTCCGGCGAGAATATCGTCCTGATCGGCCATCGCCTCGCCCGCCTTGTCGACCACGGTGAGCGGACGCGGCGCCAGCGGGGCCGACGTTTTGGCGGTGCCGAGATAGAGCACGCCCCAGCGCTTGGGGTCGACGTCTTGCCCCACGAGCCTGGCGAGGCTCGGCCAGGACAGACCTGTCTTCAGCACGGCATTCTTCAGTTGCAGGACGGCGATGCGCGCCGTGCCGAGCAGGCGGTCCTGCTCCTGCGGATGGCGCAGGATCACCACGGCGACGTGGTTGTCGACCGGCGTCACCGCGTCACAGACGCAGAGCGCCGGCGGCTTTTCGCAGGTCTTGCAGATGTCGTCGGTGGGTGCGTCGGCGGACATGGCGCTAAAATAGCGCAAGCAGGGTTGGTTTCTCCACGTCCTTCTGGCCTTAGCGTCCGTCGCGGCGGCGCGGCGCCGCCGGCGGCGCACTGCTTTCGTTCTGCTGTTTGGCCACCGCCATGCTGCTGGCGCCCGCGATGATCGTGACGCCGGCGGGATTGAAGAACGGGGCGCCCTCGTGGAGAACGCGCGCCGTGCCGTCCGGATAAACCCGGATCAAGGCGCCACGCGCCTGCCCGTCGCCATTGCCGCGTCCGCCGCTCGAATCGACGACGATCCAGCCGCCCGCCGGGTGGTTGGCGACGGCGCGAAAAGTGGAACCGCGCTTTTGATAGATGACGGAAATCTCGCCGTCCGGCGTGACGCGAAACAGCTTCGCCGGCAGCGGCGGCTGCGCCGGGCGGTTGTTTTGTCCGCTGGCGGCGTCCATGCCCAGTTGATTGTCGGGCACGACATAGCTGCCGTCGGCCTGCACTTTGATGTCGAGCGGCCCGATCAGCGGCACGCCGCTCGCCACGGTCGTCAACTGGCCGGTCGGCGTCACGCGAAAAATCGCGCCCGACACGTCAGCGATCACGTAATCGCCGTTGCGGTCGATGTCGACGCCGTGCGGCCACAGCAGCGGCTTGCCGGCATAGATCGTCTTGAGGTCCTTGGTCGCTTGCCGATACAGCACGACGGCGCGGCGGCTGGTGTCTTTGAACTCGTCGAAATCGGCGATGACGAGATCGCCGGAGGCGGCGATGGCGACGTCCTTCGGGGCGGTGAGCGGCGCGCCGGATATCACCGTCGTCACTTGGCCGTTGGCCGCCAGGCGCTTGATTCCTGAGGCGGCAAAGTCGGCGAAGATGACCGAGCCGTCTTTGTCGGTGCGCGCGCCGCGCGGCCCGAGCACCGCGTTGGGCTGCGCGATCAGCAGGATCGCGCCGTCATGGCGAAAATAGAACACGAAAGACTGCGCCGTTTTGCTGCGCTGCTGCAGCCGCGCAAGCGGGCTTTCCTGCGTGACGATAAATTCAAAGGCTCCGTCTGCGGCGAAGGGCTGCGGATCCCACGTGCCGACGCGTTCGTCGTCGACCGCCGCCGCCGCGCCGCCCGCCGACAGGAGCAAGACGGCGAGCAGCGCCGCGCGAAAAAACTTACATGGCATGAAAATGGTCCCCGGATGGCCGCAGGTGAAGTTGAACGGCAGGTGTGAGCGAGAAGAGGCCGCGCGTTATTGGCAGGTGACGGGCCAAACGAAGCGGGCCGCGGACGGCTGAATCATGCCGCTGCCATCGACATGGGCGACTGTCAGGCGTTTCGCGTCGGCAGCCAGCGCGTCGGCGGCGGTCGGCGTCGTCACGCCGGGGACATAGATCGTGAGCGGATCGATGATCGTCGTGTCGCGGTTCATGGCGAACTCGCCGGGTTTGCCGAGCGTCCCCAATTTGTCGTCATGGATCGCGCGCATGGTCAGATGCAAATGGGGATAGCCGTTCGGTCCGTAATAGCCGCCGACCGTGCCGGTCTTGCCCGAACGCCCGATGACCTGGCCAAGCGCGACGCGATCACCGCGCGCGCCGGCCGGCTTCTCGTCGAGATGCTGATATTTGCTCAAGACCGCGAAGGGCAGGCCGGTATCGGCCGGCAGATGAATCAGCCAAATATAAATGCCCTCGAGCATGCCGCCGACGCCGACCATGTAAACGCGGCCCGGCGCGACGGCGAGCAGGGGCGTGCCGATCTCCAGCGACAGATCGATGCCGCCGTGGTTGTCGCCTTCGACGCCGCCAGTCGGGCGCTTGCTGCCGTCGTAGCGCGTCGGCGAGGCGTAGGGCGAAGAGATCGGCGTGCAGGCCGCCCCGTCCGCAAAGCGCACCGTGAGGCCGGCGCTCGGCTGCGATTGGCCGAAGTCGGGCCGCGCCGTTTGGCCGCCGCCGGGACGCTTCTGGGCCTGCGCCGGCACGACCGCCGCGAGTGACAGGGAGACGCAGAGAAGCGCGGCGGTGATGATGGGACGCATGGAGTCTCCTGCTATGACGCGCTTCTAAAGGCGGGTCATAGCATGGATTGAGCCCGGCGAAACTGAACTCGCCATGCGGCGGCGCGCGTTCAGGCGGGCCAAGTCGTTCCTGTGATCAAGCACCAGGCGTTGGCGCAATGCCGCGCCGTTTGCGAATGGATATTAGGCTGATAACCGCTGGAGCAGTTATCAGCCTCTTGGTCTCTTGACGCGTTACGCGGCGCCGTTCATGGCGGGGCGAAAGTTCTTCGCCGCTTTGACGGCGAGGACGATGGCGACGATCAGCAAAATCGCCTCGGCGATGGCGAACGGCATCTGGCCTTTGGCCGCGAGAGACGGCACCTTCTGAAAAATTTGCGCGATGGCGACGAAGGCGAGGAAATAGACGCCGAGCGTCAGAGTGACCGCGTAGATTCCGCGCCAGATGCCGGCGAGGTGGAAGCCATAGCGCGCCAGAAGGGCGATCAGCAGCACCAGCGAGGAGATGATGCCGACGCCATGCGACGGCAGAAAGCCGGTGAACGGAAACAAGAAGCCGGTGACATTGGTCGCCACTGCCGTGACGAAGAACAGGATCGTCAGGCGCGACGCGCGGCGGCTGGTCAGTAGATCGAATATCAGCAGGGCGCCGCTCACCAAGGCGACAAGGCTGAGCCAAGTATGAAAGCCGGTGAAGGTTAAGATATTGAACATCGCGGTCGGTCCCCCCGTTGCGATCGAGATATAGAGGCCAGTGAATATTAGCCGCTCGGCGCGCCAAGTCACTCGGCGAATGAGAATGCTTCGCGGCTGCGCATGGCTTGCCGCGGGCTGTTCCTGCGCTCATGATGGGGCGTTGAGTCGAAAAGAGCCTTGTGGCGTAAAGGTTTCGACAATAAGCGTCAGCTAATGTCCGTTATTCGGAATTCCTGCGCGGTGACGGTACAGCGCTAATCTGGGAAATAGTCGACGATGAGTATTCGTTCGCGGCTGCTGCTACTGGTGCTGTTGGCGATTTCATTGCCGACGCTGCTGGTCGGTCTGCGCTTCATCCATGACCGCGAAAAGGAAATTGCCAAGGCGATCGCCGACCTGTCGGTCGACGCCGAAGATATCGCTGCTGCTTTGAACGAGAAGATTCTCGGTACGGCGCAACTGCATTACGGCTTGGCGCGCGACCGCGATCTGGAAACTGCCGATCGCGGCGCCTGTTCCGCTTTTCTTTCCGCCGTGCGCGAGGAATATCCGCAATATACCGGCATTCTGACGATCAACCCGAATGGGCAGCTGTTTTGCGACTCGCTCGGCACCGGTCGCGATCTGGATTTGCGTGATCGCAATTATTTCAAGCAGGCTTTGGTTCAACAGTCCGGAGTGGTGCTCGAACCGGCCTTCGGTCGCCTGACCGGGATCTCCGTTCTGCAGATCGCCTACCCGGTGCGGGACGCCGCCGGCGAGCTGAAATTCGTTCTCTTGGCATCGCTCAATTTGGCGAAGCTGCTGCAGGACCGTGGCATTCGCAAAACCGAGATGGCGCTGGTCGATATGAGCGGCATGGTCCTGGCATGGCAGGCAGCTGAAGGCCATGCGCCGGCCCCTGGCAGCTCTATCGCGGGCACGGCGCTGTTCGACTTTGCCGCCACGAATAGCGCCGGCGGCGCGAGCGAGATCACGCGCGCCAGCGGCGACCAGGAGGTTTGGGGTGTATCCGGCAATCCCGCGATGTCCCGCGCCGGCTTGTATGTGCTGGTCGGCCAGCCGAAGGACGTGCTGGTGGCCGATGCCAACCGCGGCCTGTTGGAGGAACTGCTCGTCTTGGGCGCCGTCGCGCTGGTGCTGTTCCTCGGCGTCTGGTTCCTGGCTGAGATCGGCATCCGCCACCAGGTGGCGCGCATCGCGAGAATGGCGGAGAGTTTGGGGGCAGGCGATTTACAGGCGCGTATCGCGCCGCCCCATCCGCGCGGCGAGTTGGGCGGTTTGATGACGGTGCTCAACGGGGCAGCGGAGTCGTTGGAACATCAACGCGACGCCATCGACGATCTCAATCAGAAGCTCCGCCAATCGCAGAAAATGGAAGCCGTGGGTCAGCTCACCGGCGGCGTGGCGCATGACTTCAACAATCTGCTCACGGTGATTCTGGGCAACGCGGAATTGTTGGTCGAGGAGCTTGAGAACCGCCCGGAATTGCGCGCCCTTGCCGAAACCATGATGCGGGCGACGGAGCGCGGCGCAAGTTTGACGCGCAGTCTCTTGGCTTTCGCGCGGCGCCAGCCTCTCGAGCCGCGTTCTATCGACATCAATCAATTGACGCTGCGTATGGAAAGTCTTCTCTATCGCGCGCTCGGCGAACAGGTCGAATGCCGTTTTGTGTTCGGTCAGGGGATTTGGCCGGCCATGGTCGATCCTGCGCAATTGGAAACGGCATTGCTCAACTTGGCGATCAACGCCCGAGACGCCATGCCGAGCGGTGGTCGGTTGACCGTCGAGACCGCCAATGTGCATCTCGACGAAGACTATGCTGAGCAAAACGACGAAGTGCGCCCCGGTGACTACGTGATGGTCGCCGTCGCCGACAGCGGCGGCGGCATGAGCCCGGACGTTCTCGCCCATGCGTTCGAGCCGTTTTTCACCACCAAGGATGTCGGCAAGGGCACCGGCCTTGGCCTGAGCATGGTCTATGGCTTCGTCAAACAGACCGGTGGCCATATCAAAATCTACTCAGAGGTCGGTGACGGCACGATCGTGAAGCTCTATCTGCCGCGCTCGAATGAGGAACCCACCGGCCTGAAGCTTGCAGCCGACGCGCTACTGCGCGGACAGGGTGAAGCGATCTTGGCGGTGGAAGACGACGACATGGTGCGCGCCCATGTGGCGGCGGAATTGAAGGCGCTCGGTTACAATGTCTTGACGGCGCGAAGTGGCGCCCAAGCGATGGAGCTGCTGCGGAGCGATGCGCAAATCGATTTGCTGTTCAGCGACGTGGTCATGCCGGGCGGGATGTCGGGACCGCAATTGGCCGAGCAGGCCTTGCTGTTGCGGCCCGAATTACGCGTGCTCTACACCTCGGGTTATACGGAAAATACGGTGATCCATCAGGGCCGTGTCGACCCCGGCGTGCAGCTCTTGAACAAGCCTTATCGCCGTTACGACCTGGCCGCCAAACTGCGCGCGGTGCTGCAGTCGTCCTGAACCCTCTGAAGGCGAACCGTTCTTAAGGCCAGCTCCAGGCAGCGATCTCGGCGAGCCACGGCGGCAGTGTCAGGTAGTGGCGTACAGCGACGTCGCCGATCGCCAGCACCAGCGCACCGGAGAAGGCGAGGCCGAGGCCGTAATAGACCCCGCGGTCGAGCCGTTCGTACTCGCGGCTCAGGAAATAGCCGAAGATGGACCGGAAGATCAGCGATAGGCTTTGGATCGGCTGCACCACGGTGACCGGTGCGATGCCGAGCGCCAAATAACGGAAAAACTGAGAGCCGAAGGTGGCAAGGGCGGTCACCAAGAACCAGGGAATGCTGGCGCGATTCATGGCGCGCAGGTCGCGCAATTGTCCCGGCAGCAAAACGATGAGCCCGACGACGAAGGTCGCGGCGATGAAGGAAATCAGGCCGCCGAGCATGGACAGGCCGGAATCGCCGATTCCGGCGGCGAACAGCACAGGGCTAGCGCCGAAGCCAAGGCCGGCCATCAAGGCGTAGAAATAGCCTTCCGCCATGCGCGGCACGAAGACAGACTTGGCCTGCTTGGGCGCCGCACCGCGGTGGCGCAGCATGACGACGGGACCCATGGCGATCAGCAGGATCCCGACGATCTTCATCGGCGTCAGTGTCTCGCCGAGGAAGGCAATGGCGAGGAGCAAGGCGATGGGATGCTGGCTCTGCTGCACCGGCCCTGCGAGATTGGTCCCGATGGCCTCAAGCGACTTGATGTTGAAATAACGGCCCCAGACGAAGTGGGCGAAGCCGCTGGCCGAGAGAAAAACCCACTGCAGCGGGCTGAAGGCGTCCCACAAGCCGATCTCGCCGGCGACGATGGTGGCCGGCACGAACATCAGCATGCCGAGCGGCACGGTGATGGCCAAGCCCTGGACGGCGCTGCCGCCGATCACGCCGCGTCGCGCGCTCGCATTGTTGAGGCCGAAGGCGGCGGCCGAGAGCAGCGCGTAAAAAGCACCAAGCATGTGATCCGAGACCGAGTAAAAGGCAGCTGCGCGGCGAAAATAGGGGCGGGAAGAGCCATGCGCTAGAGGAAAAGAGCAGCATTTGGCGCTACAACTGTTGGCCCATTGTGCAGTCGTCGGCAAGTCTCGCCTTTAAGTTCGCGTGAAATGGCTGTGGGGCGCGGTTGCCGGAGGCCGGCGAGGATGCGACAATCCGGCTAGAGAGAGCCACGGCGGCGCTGCTTGTTTCGCAGTGAGCGGCCACCGCGTTATTGAGGAAATGCCTGGATGATCCCCCGTATGCCGTTCGTTGGACGGCCGCCGTCGACTGCCGTTTGTGATGGCGTTTGCGCGGTGAGTGTTTCCGCAGCCGGTCGGCTCTTGTCATGACGACGGAGCCCAATTCGGCGCCCGAAGCGGCGACGGCGGCGCCGGCAAAATCGGCCTCGCCCTTTGCCTCCAAGAAAATTTCCGGCCATGCCGCTTTCCGCTATGCGGACTTCCGGTATTATTGGATCTCGCGCTTCATCACCAGCATCGCTGTGCAGATGCAGGTCGTTGCCATCGGTTGGCAGGTCTACGAGCTGACGCATGATCCGCTGCAGCTGGGCTTTGTCGGCCTCGCCGAATTCCTGCCATCGCTGATTCTAGGGCTTGTCACCGGCGCCGCCGCCGACCGGTTCGACCGGCGGACGATCCTGACGTTTTGTTATGCCGCTGAAGGCCTCTGTGCGTTGAGTTTCTTCCTGATGGCTTGGCACGGGCTGACCCAGGTGTGGCCGATGTTCGTTGTACTTGTCGTGCTCGGCATCGCGCGCGCCTTTGCCCAGCCGGCAGCGTCCGCCTTGATGCCGAATCTCGTGCCGCGCGAACATTTCGGCAATGCGGTGGCGTGGTCCAGCCTCGGCTGGCAGATCGCCGGCATCAGCGGTCCAGCGATCGGCGGCGCCGTGCTCGGCTGGCTCGGCTTGAACGTGGTCTATATCTCGGCCGCCGTCGGCATCGCTCTGTCGACCGGCATGATGCTGTTCGTGCGCCGTCATGCCGTGGCCGGCGCGGCGGAACCGGTCTCTCTCGCCAACCTGTTCGCCGGCTTCACGTTCATGCGCTCCAAACCGATCATTCTCGGGGCGATATCGCTCGATCTCGCCGCCGTGCTGCTCGGCGGTGCCGTGTCGCTGTTGCCGGTCTTCGCCAGCGACATCTTGAAGGTCGGCCCGGAAGGCCTGGGCATGCTGCGCGCCGCGCCCGGCGTCGGTGCCTTGATCGTGGCCTTCCTGCTCACGCAATTTCCGGTTCGTCGCAACCTCGGCCATATCATGTTTTTTTGCGTCGCTCTGTGGGGCGTCAGCATCGTCACTTTTGGCCTATCGACGATCTTTTGGCTTTCGCTGGCGGCTCTCGCAGTCTCCGGCATGGCCGATGTCGTCAGCGTCTTCGTGCGTCAGAACATCGTGCAGATTGGCACACCGGACGCCATGCGCGGCCGTGTCAGCGCGGTGAACTCGGTGTTCATCGGCGCGTCGAACGAACTGGGCGCGTTTCGTGCCGGCGCCATGGCGGCTGCCTTCGGCGCGGTCAGCGCGGTGCTGGCCGGCGGCATCGCCACGTTGGTCGTCACCGCCATCTGGATGAAATGGTTCGCCGAATTGCGCAAGCTCGACAAGCCGGAGGATGCGGCGGCATAAGAGACAATAAAAAAAGGCCTGGGGAGAGAACAGTATGAGCGAGGGCGCGGCAGAGCCTGCCTCGAGATTCGCGGTCTTCCGCTATCGCGGCTTCACGATGACCATTCTGGGCAAGATGCTGGCCATCTTCGCCAACCAGATGCAGGTCGTCGCCGTCGGCTGGCAGATCTACAACTTGACCAACGATCCGCTCGACCTCGGGCTCGTCGGCCTGTTTCAATTCATGCCGGCGGTATTCCTCATCCTCGTCACCGGCCATATCGCCGACCGCTACGACCGCCGGCATGTGGTCGCCAGCAGCTTCACGTTGCAAGGGTTCTGCGCCTGCCTGTTCCTGCTCTTCACCTTGTCGGATTTTGGCAAGGCCTGGCCGATGTTCGGCATTATCCTGCTCTACGGCGTGGCACGTGCCTTCTACACCCCGGCGCTGCAGGCGCTGTTGCCGAACTTGGTGCCGACCGCGGAATATCCCAATGCGGTGGCATGGAATTCCTCGAGCAGCAAGGTTGTCATCATTACCGGACCAGCAATCGGTGGGGCGCTGTACGCCTATGCCGGTCCCGAGGTCGTCTATGCCGCCTGCGTCGTCATGTTCGCCGCCGCCGCTTTAATGATGTTCATCGTGCCGGCGACAAGCCAGACCAAACGCGGCAAGGAGCCGCCGACCTGGGCTTCGTTGATGGCCGGTTTTTCCTTCATCAAGAGCAAACCCATCGTGCTGGGTGCCATATCGATGGATCTGTTCGCCGTCATCTTCAGCGGCCTGCCGGCGCTCATGCCGATCTATGCGCGCGACATCCTGCATGTCGATGC
>CANJIM010000066.1 GCA_947474495.1 Rhodospirillaceae bacterium | reverse complement strand
CGGCGGCATCGTTCGAACTGCGAGTTGGTGGCGCAGGGCGTCGCCAATATCGGTGCTTCGCTGTTCGGCGGCATCTGCGTGACCGGTACCATCGCACGCACCGCGACCAACGTGCGTGCCGGTGCACGCGGGCCCGTCTCCGGCATGATGCACGCGCTGTTCCTCCTGCTATTCATGCTTCTGGCGGCGCCGCTCGCCGGCTACATCCCGCTTGCTGCCCTCGCCGGACTTCTCATAGTTGTCGCCTGGAATATGATCGAGCGTCATCAGATCATGATGCTGCTGCGCACCTCGCGCGGCGAAGCCCTGGTGCTGCTGGTGACCCTATCGCTCACAATCTTCCGCGATCTGATCGAAGGTATCGTCGCCGGCTTCGCGCTCAGCGCCTTGCTCTTCATCCACCGCATGGCGCAATCGGTCGCCGTCGAGACCGGCCTGCCGTCGCCCAATGCCGATCGCGCCGACGACATAGGCGGCACGCGTAAGCCTTACGATCCCGGCATCGCGACCGATCGCGACATCGTCGTTTACCGGATCTCCGGCGCATTTTTCTTCGGCGCGGCGGCATCGGTCGGCGCCGCGCTGGAAGACATCGGCGTGTCGCCGAAGGCTTACGTGATCGATTTCGCCGCCGTCAGCGTCATCGATTCGACTGCCGCCAGCGCCATCGCCGCCTTCGTGCGCAAGGCGCAGGCACAAAGCGCCAAGGTTTTCATCTCAAGCGCACGCCCTGCCATCGAGCGCATGTTGGCGGGCCATGACGTCCATGCGCCCGGCACCGTTTTCTCACCGACCTTGGATGCCGCCCTGGTCGCCGCGCGGCGCAACTGAGCCCACCCTGCCTTTCGCGACCTGTTCTCAAGGCGAACGCGAGGCGCTTGCAGCTACACAAATTGAGCTTTCTCTTGTGTGGTGCTAGAGCAGTGAAGCTCAGCATTATCGCTGCGCCAACATGCGCGCCGTAAACCGCAAGGCAACATCATGAGCAGCATCGAAGAACAGTGGCGTGACGAGGCCAATGCCGCGTGGCTCTACAAAGCGGTGCGCGACTCGGAACCAAACCCGCGCTTGCAGGAGATGTTTCTCGATCTCGCCAAGGCGGCCGAACGTCAGGCGGCGATTTTCGCGCGCGATCTTGGCCCGGCCCTGCCGGTCTTTAAACCCGATATGCGCTCACGCCTGGTCGCCGCCATCGTCCGCCTGATCGGCCCGAAGCGCGCCCGCCCGTTGCTCGCGGCCATGAAGGTCCGCGGCCTGTCGGTCTATGCCAGCGCCAGCCCGCGTCCCGCCCATGCCATGCCCCATGCCGTCGCCGAATTCGGCCAGGAGCATCGCGCAACCGGCGGCGGCACATTGCGCGCCGCCGTGTTCGGCGCCAATGACGGCGTCGTGTCCAATACTTGCTTGATTCTCGGCGTCGCCGGCGCGGCGGCCGAGCCCAGCACCGTGCTGCTCACCGGCGTCGCCGGTCTGCTCGCCGGCGCCTTCTCCATGGCTTCCGGCGAATATGTGTCGGTGCGGTCGCAGCGTGAGCTCTACGAACATCAGATCGCCCAGGAGCGCGCCGAGCTCGACCGCTACCCCGAGGAAGAAGCCGAAGAGCTGGCACTGATCTACGCCGCGCGCGGCGCGCCGATGGATGAGGCGCGGGTGATGACGCGCGCCATGCTGAGCAATCGCGAAGAGGCCCTCAAGACGCTGGCGCGTGAAGAGCTCGGCCTCAACCCCGACGATCTCGGTTCGCCCTGGGGCGCGGCGATCTCGTCCTTCGTCGCCTTCAGCTTCGGCGCGATCATCCCGCTGCTGCCCTTCCTGATCGGCCACAGCGCCAACAGCCTGATCCTGGCCTGCGCCGTCAGCGGCGCAGCGCTCTTCGCCATCGGCGCCACGCTGAGCCTGTTTTCCGGCCGCAGCGCCGTTCTCGGCGGTCTGCGCATGTTACTGATCGGCGGCATGGCAGGCGCCGCCACCTATTTCATCGGCGGCCTGCTCGGCGTCGGACTCGCTTAAGTCCGGACAAAAAACAGGCGTCGTGCGGAAACCCGCGCGACGCCTGCCTTAACGCGATTACAGCTTCAGCTTGTAGAGATCGATGACGTTCTGGCTCAGCAGGCTCTTCTGACGCGCCGGATCGAGATCGCCGATCTGCTTGGCGAGGAAGGTGCGCGAGTTCGGCCAGGTCATGTTGGCGTGCGGATAATCGCTCGACCACATGCAGTTCTTATCGCCCCAATATTTCAAAGCCTGGGCGCCGACGAAATCGTCCATGAAGGTCGCGTAGAAATGCTCAGTGAAGATTTCGCTCGGCAGACGATCGATTTCGAATTTCTCCTGGGCCGCACCCGGCTTGGAGAAACGCTTGTAGTAATAGTCCCACTGCTGAATCACGAACGGTAGCCAGCCGATCTCGCTCTCGACGATCTCGACCTTGAGCTTGGGATGACGATTGAACACACCGGACCAGATCAAATCGTAAACCGTGGTGACGGCGTCTTGCGTCTTGATGTTGACCGAGCCGCGGATCTTTTCCATGCCCTTGGCGGTCGGGCCGACCTTGTAATTGAAGCCGCTGAGAATGTGGAAGTTCATTACCGCGCCGGCTTCCGCCGCCGCCGCCCACAGCTTCTCGTAGTGGCCCGAGAGAATCGGCAGATCGGGGTGCGGCACCTGCCAGAGCAGACCACCGATCAGACCCATGTCGAGGCAACGGTGCATTTCTTTGATCGCCACGTCGATGTCGTACACTGCCAGGCAGGGCACGCCGAACAGGCGCTTGGGCGATGTGGCGCAATATTCCGCGAGCCAGTCGTTGTAAAGACGGAAGGCCGGTTCCTGCACTTCCTTCTTCGTCGCGAACGCGCGCAAAGTCACCGTCGGATAGAGCACTTCGGCGGCGACGCCGTCGCGGTCCATATCGATCAGGCGCTGCTTGGGGTCGAGGCCGCCCTGCGGGCGCTTGTCAGCCGGATAGGACATCAACTGGGGCAGCTGCTCGCGCAGGTTGGCTGGCATGCTATCCCACAAGGTGATCGGCTCATCGACATGCGAGTCGGCCGAGACGATCAGCGACGGCAGCGACTTGGCTTTCTCAACGTATTTGTCGTCGGCCGTGCGGGCCGACATTTCCTCGATGGCAATGGCCATATTTTTTACTCCCTATCGGTTGAAAGCGGGGCCGCGGCGTTACGGTGACGCGCGGTCATTGCGATACTCATTTCGACGCGGCTTCGACGATGGAACGGGTTTCGGCCACCACCGCTTCGGGGGTGGCGTACAGATCGTCGACGAGCTTTTCCAGATCATCCCCCGTCATCAGGTTCACTTCAAGCTCCAGAAGGCGGGCTTCCTTGAGGAAAGCCTCATCCGTCATGGTCGCGGCAAAAGCGTTTCGCAGCGCAATTTTGCGGTCTTCCGGAATGGCCGGCGGCGCGGTGAAGGGCCATCCCATGTCCTGACGGCTGAAGATCAGTTTCAGAATCTGCCGTTCACGATCCGTTTTCGCAAATTCGGCGACCGTCGGCACATCGGGCAACAATGGGCTGCGAATAAGCCCCAATTGCACCGGAATGGAGATTTTCTTATCCCGCACCCAATCGGGCTTGGTGCTGGTCACGCTGCTCCACGACCAACCGCAGCGGCCGTCGAGCTCGCCGCGCTCGATCGCCAGCGACATTTCGTTGCCGCCGGGATAACCGACCACCAGCTTCATCTTCGCGCCGAACACCTTCTGCAGAATGATGGTGTAGACGCCGGTGCCGCTGGTGGCGTTGGCGCCGGTGACGAACGGCTTGCTCAGCATGTCGTCCCAGGTCTTGACCGGCGAGGTATGCCAGATCGCGCAGACGCTGGCCTCGCCGCCGATGCTGCCGATCCAGGTGAACTTCGCGGCATCGAATTTCGCTTCGGCATTGCCGAGCAGCGGCTCCATCGGCACGCCGCGGCTAAAGATACCGAAGGTGGCACCATCCTTCGGCGCGACGCCATACAGGAAATTCGCCGCCGCCAAGCTGCCCGCGCCCGGCATATTGCGCACGATCATGGTGGGCTTGCCGGGGATAAACTTCGCCATATGGCGCGACAGGGCACGGGCGGAGCCGTCATAGGCATTGCCGGTGGTATAGCCGACGATGACGGAGATCTCCTTGCCTTTATAGAAATCCTCGACGCCGGCCGCACTAGCGGCGAAAGAAATGGCGACGAGGGCCGCAACACAGGCAAAGAGGTTGCGCATGATCTAGCCCACTATTCCGTCTTGCCGATCGCCGCCGCCACCTTGTCGATGACCGCCTGCGGCGTCGCGGCGAGCGCCTGGATCATGCCGGTCATCTCGTCGGCGAGCACCGGATCCATGGTCAGTTTCTGTTTGGCGGCATCGGCCTTGAACTGCTCGTCGACCATCATGTCGGCGAAGGCCTTGCGCAAGGCGGCGAGGCGGTCGGCCGGCACGCCCGGCGGCGCGGCGTAAGGACGACCGAGCGTCTGGCCGGAATAAACGAACTCGAGCGCCTGACGTTGCTCCTTCGTCGTCGCCAGATCGAGCACGAAAGGTACCGTGGCGAATTCCGGATTGGCCTTCAGCGCGCCCTGGAACAACAGCTTCAGGCGGCCCGAGGCCCAGGCTTCCGGCATGCCGCGCTTGAAGGTCTCGGCGCTTTGGCAGGTCGCCGCCATCTCGCCGCGCTCCATGGCGAGGAAGACCTCGCCGGTGTCGTGATAGCCGGTCACCACTTTGAATTTGCTGCCGAGCATCGCGTTGACCACGGTCGGATAAATGTAAGAGCCGGTACCGAGACCGTCGGAGCCGGTCGGCACTTCCTTGGCCTGCAGGTCCTTGAAGGTAGTGATGCCGGAGGATTCCATCGCCGCGCAGAGATTGGTTTCGGTCGCCGGCGTGCCGAGCCAATTGAACTTGGCGGCATCGAAGGTGACGCCCGGCGCCTTCATGAAGGAGGCCGTGATGTTGTCACGCGCGAAGGCGCCGATCTCGCGGCCATCCTTCGTGGCGATCGAATACATGTAATTGGCAGCCTTCAGGCTGCCGGCACCGGGCATGTTCTGCACGATGACGGTGGGATTGCCGGGGATCATGCGGCCGATGTGGCGCGCGACGGTCTGCGCCCATATTGTGTAGCCGCCGCCGGGACCGAAGCCGACCGTGAGCTTGATCTGCGAGCCCTTGTAGAATTGCTCGACGGACTGCGCGGCGGCGATATCGGCCGTGGCCAGAACCACAAGGCCGCTCAGAGCGCCGAGGATGAAATGACGCGTGACAAAACGGACGAACGGCATGGCACGTCTCCTTGTTGATCCGGGACTAACTGCGAGCCAATTACCTGCAATGGCCGTGCCGAAGGCCAAGACCTCTCATGCCTTTGGGTCAGGAGGGGCAGCAAAGCATTTCATGTTGTCGTGGTAGGCGCTAGCCAGATCCTCATCGGCCGCGCCATACCGCCCGTTCTGACTGGCGCGAGCCGCTGCCAGAACCCCCCTTTGGCCGCGCCGCAAGCAATCTGGCGCACAGGCCATGTTGCTATGCGGAACGCTGCAGCTGACTGTTCCGATGGAGCCTAGCTTCGTCCAGCCATCTCGGCGCCGTCGGACGGCTTCAGGCGCATGAAACCGAGCACAGACAGCACGGGAAACAGGCCGATGATGAAGAAGGCCCAGTGGAAATCCGCCGGCGTCAGAATTTCGCTGCCGCCGGCCACCAAGCTGATCACGGTGGCGGCAAGAGCGACGCCGAAGCTGCTGGACAGTTGCTGCATGACGCTGGCAAGGCTGGTGCCGCGGCTGAGGTTGTGCGGCGTCAGATCGGCGAAGGACAGCGCATTGACATTGGTGAATTGCACCGACCGCGCGACGCCATAGAACAACAGATAAACGAACATCATCCAATGCGGCGTGTCCGGCTGGAACAAGCCCATGCCCATGGTGAACAGGCCGAGCACGCTGGCGTTATAAAGCACAAGATTGCGAAAGCCGAAGCGCCGCGCCAGCGGCTTGGCGATGGTTTTGACGCCGATGGCGCCGACATTCATCACGAAGGTAATGAGGCCGGAGGCGATCGGTGAAAGCCCGAATGCCACTTGCAACATCAACGGCAGCAGGAACGGCACGGCGCCGATGGAGATGCGGCAGAGGCTGCCCGCCAGCGTCGACGCGCTGAAGGTGCGCAGGCGGAACAGCGTCAAGTCGAGCACCGGATTGGCGCTGCGCAGGGCATACCAGGTGTAAATGCCGAGCAGGATGGCGGCCACCGCGAAAAGCCCGATCGTCACCGGCAGAGCGACGATGCGATGGCCGAGAAATTCGATGGCGAGTTCGAGACAGGCGAGGCCGAACCCGACGATGACGAAGCCTTTGATATCGAAGCGCGGCGGTCGCGGTGTGTCGAAATTCTTCACGTACTTCAAAGCGAGAAGAATGCCGACGATGCCGAACGGGATATTGACGAAGAACACCCAGCGCCACGACAGATAGGTCGTGATCAGGCCACCAATCACCGGCCCAATGCTCGGGCCGATCAGCGCCGGAATTGAGACGAAGGCCAGGGCGGCATAGAGCTGCTCCTTGGGAAAGCTGCGCCCGAGGATGATACGGCCGACCGGCGTCATCAAGGCGCCGCCGAAGCCCTGCATGACGCGGGTAGCAACCAGCAAGCCGAGGCTGTCGGCAGCGCCGCAGGCGGCCGAGCTCAGGGTGAAGATGGCGATCGCCCAGCAGAAGACGCGGCGCGCCCCAAAGCGATCGGCGATCCAGCCGCTGATCGGAATGAACACCGCCAGGGTGATGAGATAGCTGGTGATGGCGAGCGACAGCTTGAGCGGACTCTCGCCCAGCCCCTCGGCCATCTGCGGCAGCGACGTCGTCAGGATCGTCGAATCCAGCTGGCTGATGAACATGCCACTCGCCACCACCCACGCCACCATATTGCCGCGCGGATGGGCGGGCGGCAAAACGACGGTCTCGGCAGTGGGGGGCGTGAGAGTGTCCGGCATGTCGAAGACAGGCAATATGCCTATCCGGCCTCGCGGTAAATAGCGCCGTTTCCGAACGGGCCCTATGGCGAAAAATTGGCCCTGAAATCAGGCCATGACGTCGAGCAGCGCCGGCCTGACGCCGAGTTGGTCGACCAGTCGCTGCAACTCAGCCTTGGCCTGGGCGTTGCCCTGCTGGTGGCGCTCGGCAAGGATCAATTCGTTCTTCAGCGAATGTTCGAGGCCGATCAATTCGGTGACGCGGACCTTGTAGCCCTGGGCTTCGAGGACGAGTCCGCGAATGACGTTGGTGATATGGGCGCCGAACTCGCGGCGCTGGATCGGATGGCGCCACAGCTGGTGCAGCACGCCCTTCTCGGTCTTGAGCAATTGCGCCACCTCCGCCTGGCAACAGGGCACCAAGGCGATCACCTTGGCCTTGTGGCGCAGCGCGAAGCGGATGGCGTCGTCGGTTGCCGTGTCGCAGGCATGCAGCGCCGTCACCATGTCGACGCTACCCGGCAGTTGCGCCTCGGCGATCGGCGCGGAGAGGAAGTCCATGCGGTCGAAGGCCATCTCCGCCGCCAGCTTGCGCGATGCCTCGACCAACTCGGCGCGCGTCTCGACGCTGACGACGCGGCCGCGCCCAGCCGGGCCGAGGATCAATTCGTAGAGCACGAAGCCAAGATAGGACTTGCCGGCGCCAAGATCGGCCAGCACCGGATTCTCCGTTTCGGCCAGCAAGGCGTCGAGCGACGGCCGCAAGGCCTGCGTCAGATGCAGAACCTGCTTGAGCTTGCGCCGCGAATCGGCGTTGAGCTGGCCGTCGCGCGTCAGGATATGCAGCGCCTTGAGCAGCGGAACGGATTTCGCGGCATCCGGACTCGGCCAAAGCTCCGCGATAACGTCCGGCTCCGTCGTTTTCTTCTTGTGCGTGCGCGACATATTTTTCGTTTCGACCGAGGATCGGCGGCGCTACTTGCGTGCCGCCGACCAGTTGGCGCCCTTCATGCTCTTGCCATCGACCGTGCCGCTGTATTTGGCGTTGCCGGCGGTGAAGGAAATCTGCGTACCCGTCATCTTGGCATCTGAGATCGGCGTCGTGCCTAGCGTGCCGCTGAGCATCTGATAGTGCTGCGTCAGCTTGAGCTCCTGGTTACCCAGCTGCCAAGTGCCCGCCACGTCCGCCGGCACGATCCACAGGAGCGCGCGGCACCAGCTGCTGCAATCCTGCGCGCTGACGGTGGTCGTCTCGTCCGGCTCCCAATCGCCCATCGGGAAGGTATTCGAGACGACGCGCGTGCCGGGCTTCTGCTTAAGGATGGTCGGGCGCAGCCGCTCGTTGAGGGACGGCAATAGGAACAGCGTGATGACGGTCGCCTTTGAATAGTCGCTCTCGAAGATGTCGGCCTTCTCGAAGGTGGCGAGATTGCTGACGCCCGCCGCAGCGGCGTTCTTCTTCGACAGTTCGACGAGGTCCGGATTATATTCGATGCCGTACGAGCGCGCGCCGCGCTTGGCGGCGGTGATCACCGTGCGCCCGTCGCCCGAGCCGAGGTCATAGACGATGTCGTCCTTCGTTACCTTGGCCATGTCGAGCATCTTCTGGACCAGCTCATCGGCCGTTGGCACCCAAACGACATCCTTGCCGGCCTGAAACACTTCCGGCTTGTAGTCCGGATCCTGTGCAAAAGCGGGGACGCTGAACGCGGCAAAAGAGGCCAGAGTGGCCGAAATCATGAATTTTGCCGTAGAGACATGAGAAAGGGTCATTCTTTGCTCCTGTTGGAAATCCGGGCGGCACTATAGCCGAGGGCCCTGGCAGCGCCTGATCACAGTCTAGACAGAATTTCGCGGCAACAGAACGGCCTCCAGCATCCATCGCCCGGCAAAATCGGGCCGTCGGTCAAGGCCAAAGATCGCTTGGCATTTGGCCGCGCTTATTCTTATTTCACGCTCCTCCCGTGGTTAGCCTTTAAGGACGACATGACCGCCAACCTCAGCACAGACATTGCGCGCATCGCCGGCCTCATCGCCGCGGACATCAACGCCAAGCCGGAACAGGCGGCGGCGGCTATCGAACTGCTCGACGGCGGCGCGACAGTTCCGTTCATTGCCCGCTACCGCAAGGAAGTGACCGGCGGGCTCGACGACACGCAGCTGCGTACCCTGGCCGAACGGCTCGTTTATTTGCGCGAGATGGACAGCCGGCGCGCGGCGATCCTCTCTTCCATCGAGGAGCAGGGCAAGCTGACCGACGATCTGAAGATCAAGATCGCCCTCGCCGTCACCAAGGCCGAGCTCGAGGATATCTACCTGCCCTACAAGCCGAAGCGCCGGACCAAGGCGGAAATCGCCCGCGAGCGCGGCCTTGGGCCGCTGGCCGAAGCGATCTTCGCCGACCGCGCCGCAGTGCCGGCAGAGCTGGCCGCCGCCTATGTCACGGGCGAGATCGCCGATGTGAAGGCCGCGCTCGAAGGCGCGCGCGACATTCTCTCCGAGCAGTTCGCCGAAAATGCCGATCTCGTTGGCCGCTTACGCAACTATATGAAAGAGCGCGCCGTGCTGCGCTCGCGGGTCGTCGAAGGCAAACAGGCGGAGGGCGCGAAGTTCTCTGACTATTTCGACCATGCCGAACGCTGGTCGGCCATCGCCGGCCACCGCGCCCTCGCGATGCTGCGTGGCCGCAATGAAGAATTTCTCTCGCTCGACATCGAGCTCGACGCCGACGATACGGCCCCGATCAAGCCGGCCCAGCGCATGGTCGCCGCCACCTTCGAAATCGGTGGCGATCTGCCGGGTAACAAATGGCTGATGGACGTCGCCGGCTGGACCTGGCGCGTGAAATTGTCGCTGCATCTCAACCTCGATCTGATGCGCGAATTGCGCGAGCGCGCCGAGGAGGAAGCCATCCAGGTCTTCGCGCGCAACCTGAAAGACCTGCTGCTCGCCGCGCCGGCTGGCTCGCGCGCCACCATGGGCCTCGATCCCGGCATCCGCACCGGCGTGAAGGTCGCGGTGGTCGACGGCACCGGCAAGCTGCTCGCCACCAGCACCGTCTATCCCTTCCCGCCGAAGAACGATGTGCGCGGGACGCTGGCCGAACTGGCCAGCCTGGTGCGCAAGCATGGCGTCGAGCTGATCGCCATCGGCAACGGCACCGGCAGCCGCGAGACGGAAAAGCTGGTGGCCGACATGCTCGCCGTCCTGCCTGCCGCCCCCGGCGCGCAAAAGCCGACCAAGGTGATTGTCAGCGAAGCCGGCGCGTCGGTCTATTCCGCCTCGGAGACCGCAGCGCGCGAATTTCCCAATCTCGACGTGTCGCTGCGCGGTGCGGTCTCCATCGCCCGGCGCCTGCAAGATCCCCTCGCGGAACTGGTCAAGATCGAGCCCAAATCCATCGGCGTCGGCCAATATCAGCATGACGTCGATCAGTACCGCCTCGGCAAATCGCTGGAAGCCGTGGTCGAAGACGCCGTGAACGCCGTCGGCGTAGATCTCAATACCGCCTCGATCCCGCTGCTCGCCCGCGTCTCCGGCCTCGGTACCTCGATTGCCGAGGCCATCGTCGCCCATCGCGATGCCGGCGGGCCCTTCGCCAGCCGCAAGGAATTGCTCAAGGTCAGCCGCCTCGGGCAACGTACCTTCGAGCAATGCGCCGGTTTCCTCCGCATTCCCAACGGCGCCGAGCCGCTCGACGCCTCATCCGTCCATCCCGAAGCCTATGGCGTCGCCGAGAAGATCGTCGCCGCTTGCGGCCGCGATTTACGCACGCTGATGGGCGACAGCGTCGCCTTGAAGGCGCTCGACCCGCAGGCCTTCGTCGACGAGCGATTTGGCCTGCCCACCGTACGCGACATCATCGCCGAGCTCGAGAAGCCCGGCCGCGATCCGCGCCCCGGCTTCAAGACCGCGACCTTCGCCGACGGCATCGACGAGATGAAAGATCTCAAGCCCGGCATGCTGCTCGAAGGCACCGTCACCAACGTCGCGGCGTTCGGCGCTTTCGTCGATATCGGCGTACATCAGGACGGCTTGGTCCATGTCTCACAACTCGCCGACCGCTTCGTGAAGGACCCACATGAGGTGGTGAAGGCCGGCGACGTGGTGAAGGTGCGTGTCGTCGAGATCGATATCCCGCGCAAGCGCATCGCCCTCACCATGCGCAAGGACGGCAGCAGCGAAGCGGCGCCACGGTCCATGCGCGAGACGGGCAAGCCCAACCGCTTGCCGGCGCCACCACAGCGCGCCCCCGCGCCACAGGGCGCCTTGGCCGCCGCTCTGGCTGAAGCCTTGAAGCGCAAGTAGCCGGAAGCGTGAGGACGCAGGGACTGAGGATTACTTGAAGTACTCCTTGCTGATAGCCAGCACCTTCGTCATCAGCAATTCATGCGTTTCGGAACCTGTCGCGACGCCTTGGCCGGTTTTAAGAAGCTCAATCGCCGAAACAGCTTCCGGATCATCCGGCGGCGTGACATCTGCCCGCCGGCTGAAGGTCTGGTTGAAGGGCCAGAATTTTTGCGTGTAAAGCTCCTGCCCTGCCTTGCTGAGTAGCCAGTTGATGAAAATCTTCGTCGCGTTCGGGTTCGGAGCGTTCTTCATCACCGCCAGGCCGGGGCCGCCGACACCGCTGCAGACGGTCCCGCCGATTTCCTCGATGTTGTTGCCCAAGCCTTCTTTTTGGAAGTTCGGCAAGAAGCTGCTGCTGAGGCCAATCACCACGGGATAGCGTCCGCGCACGATCCAATCGGTGAGCAATCGAGCATCACCCAATGGCGTCAGCTTCTGCTGAGCGAAAAGCTTACGGATGAAATCCTCGCCAACAAGCGGCAGGGCGCAGCTGAGGCTGATCGCTCCCGTGACCGGACGAGTTGGATCATAGATCGCGATCTTGCCTTGCCATTTCGGGTCTAGCAGGTCCTGCCATTCCTTCAGGCTGCCCTTCGGAATTTTGTCCCAATTCACCGCGAAGCGTCCGGTCGCGACGTTCATCTCCGCGAGGAACGATAGACGGCGCTTGCTAATATCCTGAGAGTACCGTTCGAAGCCGCCCATCCAATTGGCGTCATTCGTTACTTCAGGCAGCACGAAGAACGGTTTGATGTCCTGCAGCGCCCCAGCCGGCACCAGCACGGCATTCAAGTTGTTACTCGGGCCCCAGAACACGTCCCAGAAGAATTGGCCGTTCTGCTGCTCGGTGACAATGCGCGTGGTGCTGTCGCCGGGGCGAGCCTGCGTCATCTCGACCTTGATGTCGGGGTAGGCTTTTTGGAAGCTTCCCACGACATCGGCATAGGGGGTGCCGGTCATCACCATGAGGCGCAGGGATTCTTTTTTCGCGGCGGCGACGACGCTTTGCCATTCGGCATTATCGGCGCCGAGCGATTGCGCCCGGGCGGACGCAACATACGCAAGACCATAGGCGACCACGACGGCCGCTGCAGTTCTGATCAAATATTTCAAGGCCACATTCGCCTCCCAGCTTTTATGAGTCTGATCGTCATTCCGCCGCGGCGGACGTTTGGTACATCAGCGGCAACAGTTCGTCGCGCCAATCTCGGCCTGGCTCGATCATCTTCTCCATGCCGCGAATTTTGTAATAGCCGTCGCCTGTGCCGACCGGATCGCCGCCGTCCTCGACCCGCTTGGCCGCTTCCAACAGAAGACGACGCAGCACAACAATGGCGCGGTCGGTCTGACCGAGATGCTCGATCGTGCGATCCATGATCGGCCCCATACTTTCCTGCACGGCATGATCCTGGGTATTGATGCCCTGAATGCCCGTATAGGTTTTGCCGCGCTGCGTTTCGCGATTGATCATCCAGTTGTTGTCGATGTTGCGGCGCTTGCGGAAGTTGTTTTCCGCATCGACATGCTTGGGACCCGAACTATTGTCATTGCGATCGTCTTCGTCGAGAGCCTCGCCGAAACTGTAGTCCCAGTTCCACACCATGCAGTTGTGATCATCCATCGGCACCCAGAAATGGCCGCCGATCGTGGTCTTCCACACCGGGATGCGCTCGCCGGTCGGCGAGAGCTTGGTCGTCGCCTGAGTCGGACGGATTTGCGTCCATGGCATGACGAAATGATAGCCACGCACGTAATTGCCCTGCTCGCCAAGCGGCCGGATTCCCGCATAGCGATAGCCGTAATCGGTGGTATCGAGTTCGATGAGTGGCGCTTGTGAACGCAAGCGAAAGCTCGTCGGGTCGTCATTCTTCAGCGCACCGAACGTCTTGTGCGCCAAGCCATGGTGCAGAAAGCCGATATGGGAGGTGTCGACGCCACCCTCGAGCGCCTGCAGCCAGTTACATTCTTCCCAGGTTTTCGACACCAGCCGATGGGATGCGGGAACCTGCGTCAGCTCAAAGGCCGGCGGCGCCGGCATGCGGTCGGCCGGACCCATGTAGGCCCAGACGATGTCGCCCATCTCGACTGTCGGATAGGAGGTGAGTTTTACCTTGTCCTTGAACTGAAACTGCGGCGGCTCATTCGGCATATCGACGCAGTTGCCGTCGACGTCGAATTTCCAGCCGTGGAAAACACAGCGTATGCCGCATTCCTCGTTGCGGCCGAGCCACAGGGAAACGGTGCGATGCGGACATTTTTCCGCGACCACGCCGACACGCCCATTCGTGTCGCGAAAGGCGATCAGCTCCTCGCCAAGCAGCTTGACCTTCACGGGCGGGCCGTCGCGTTCGGCGACTTCGGAAGACATCACCGCCGGCACCCAGTAACGCCGCAAAACCTCGCCCATTGGCGTGCCGGGCCCTGTGCGTGTCAGCAACTCATTGTCCGCTTTGGAAATCATGTCAGGCTCCCTTGACCGAATGACTCATGTGCTCTTCTCGATAGCCGTGGGCTGCGCCGACGCTGCCGTGCCGGCGCCGACTCGCATGCCAATGAAGCGCGCGCCTAAGGCCGCGCCGATCGTCAAAATCAGAATGAAGACGCCGATGATGGTCGCCAGTTCATAGCTGCCGTCTTCCATGTAGTTCAATTGCAGCATGGACAATGGCTTGACCGATCCGGTCGACAGCAGCGCGACGAGACTGATCTCGCGCGCCGCAGAAGCAAAGACCAGCAGGCCGACGACCAATACTGCCGGCGCAATCAGCGGCAGCACCACATGGCGGAATGTGTAAAGAATGTTTGCGCCGCTTGCCGCCGAAGCTTCTTCCAACTCCGCACCGAGCTGCACCAAGTTCGATTTAATGACCTGCACGCCAAGCGTCAGGCTGCCGAGCGCGATGGCGATGATCAGGATCCAGAAGGTGCCATAGAGCGGACGAAACAGCGGCGTGCCGAGGAAGAGCCAAAGAAACCCTAGGCCGATCACGACTCCGGGAATCGCGCTCGGTAGCCAAGTAAGAAAATCGAGCGTGCCGCGCAGCGCGAATTTTGTGCGCGTCGAGATGTAGGCGATCAATGAAAAACTCAGCATCGCCAGCAGCGACGCGCCGACCGCGATGGTCAACGTCGTTCGCAGAGCCGCGAAAAGCTGCGGATGGGCGAGCGCCGCGCGCCATTTGTCGAGCGTATAGGCGCCGCTCGGCAGGTTGAAGTAGCCGAACAACTTCATGAACGTCGCCGTGACGACGAGCGAAACCGGCAAGACGGTGATGACAAGCAGCAAAAAGGCGACGAGGCCGAAAAGCGGCCAACGCCATTTGCGCAGACGCTGAAGGCGGCCTGTGTATTTCCCCGACACCGTCGCGTGGCTGCGGCGGCGCGTCATCCATTGCTGCAAGGCGATCAACGGCATCAGGAAAAGCAGCACGATCATACTCAGCGCGGTGGCTGTGCCGTATTGCGGATGCACGTCGAATATGCGCCGATAGATCAGGGTGCTATAGACCTCGATCTGGTGCGGCGCGCCGAGGATCAACTCGATCTCGAAGGCCTCCATGGAGCGGATCGTGCCCATGAGAAAGACGATGAAAATCGTCGGGGCCATCACCGGGATGACGATGCGCCACAGCGTTCCCATCGTGCTCGCGCCCGAAGCGCGCGACGCCTCCTCAAGCGAGGCGTCCATGTTGCGGAAGGCCGGCGTCAGCAGCATCACCTTGATCGCCAAGGTGCCCGTCATCAAATGCGTAAAGACGATGCCCCACCAAGAGAAGATGTTGAAAGGTGGCTGCTCGACGAACGGCAGGGCCTGCAGCAATTCGTTGATGAGGCCGTAGTCGGGGTCGAGTAGCAATATCCAGCCGAGCGTGCTCGTCAGCGACGGCATGAAGAACGCGATCCAAAAGCCGAATTCCAGCCAATAACGCCCCGGGATATCCGTGCGCGCCAGAAGCCAGGCGAGCAGAATCCCAATGACGAAGGAAATTCCCTGACGCGCGATAGTCAGGCCGAGCGTATTGAGTATCGCGCCGCGCATGGCAGGCTCGTTCAAGGCGTCCCGCCAATTGTCGAAGCCGAAAACGGTCGGCGTGCCGAACTGGCCAACCTGGAAGCTCTGATAGAACAACAGCAGGATGGGATAAACGACGACAAAGGCGATCGCCAGCAGGACGACGCCGCAAACCAGCGTCGCGCGTTCAAAGCGTTGCCGCCGACGGCGGAGCGGCGTCGCCTCCAGCGGCGTGGGCGACGCGATCGTCATGCCGGCCAGGCTTGCACGCCGCGTTCGGGCAAGCGCAGCGCGACCTCCTGCCCTTCGCGCCATGCATCAGTCGCCGGCAAATACATCAACAGCGTTTCACGTTCGCCGAGGCCGATGCGCGCCTCATAGCGATCGCCGATGAACAGCAACATTTCGATCTTCGCGGCGAGCGTACCGGCGCCGCCGAGGCCCGGCACGATCTCAAGAGTTTCCGGGCGAACCGCCGCCGTGCAGGCTTGGCCGATGGAAAAGTGACCCGGTTGGGCTGTCGCCGCCACCCGAGCGCCTTGAGCCAATTCGATCATCACCCGATTGTCTTGCAGTTGCTCGACGACGCGCCCGCCGAGCTTGACCGTGCGGCCGAGAAAATCACGCACTGCCGCAGTACCCGGGTGGGCATAGAGCTCATAGGGGGTGCCGATCTGCTCGGCTCGCCCCGCTTTCATCACCACGATGCGGTCAGATAGGCTGAGCGCCTCGACTTGATCGTGCGTGACGAAGAGGACGGTGATACCGAGGCGGCGCTGCAGAAGGCGAACTTCGGCGCGCATCTGTTCGCGCAAATGAGCATCGAGATTGCTGAAAGGTTCGTCGAGCAACAGGATCTGCGGCTCAAAGACCAGACTGCGCGCCAAGGCGACGCGCTGCTGTTGACCGCCGCTCAAATTGGGCGCCAGGCGATCGCCAAAACCGCCAAGGCCGACCAGATCGAGGGTGCGCTCGACGGCCTCGCGCAATTTTTCGCCGCGCACGCGCCGCACGCGCAAGGGATAAGCGACGTTCTCGAACACAGTCATGTGCGGCCAGATCGCGTAGGACTGGAACACCATGCCCATCTGCCGCTTATGCACGGGTAAGTTCACGCCCGTTTCGGCCGAGTCGACGACCTTACCCTGATAGATAATTTCGCCTTCGTCGCATTGCTCCAGCCCCATGACGAGACGCATCGTGGTGCTTTTGCCGCAACCGCTCGGGCCCAACAGTGTCAGAACCTCGCCCTTGCGTACGTCGATCGAGAGGCGATCGACGGCTCGCGCGGCACCATAGCTTTTGCTGACATTATTCAGCCGCAAGACGACATCGCCGTTCATCATGGCACAGGTCTCTTGGTCGAGGAGAGCGCATGATCGCCGCGCCTCTGCTGTTGATCAGCGCAGCAAGGCGATTTTGATATGAAACGATTCAATGCGCGCAGATGGATCGATGGCGCCGACAGGCGCCAACACCGGCAGTCTCGCACGTCAACCTCCCTGGCCAACGCTCGATCGATGTCATGCGACGATCAGCATTGGTTTTTCGGCCAGCCTCATGCCGCCGGCGCTTCAGGCGAGACCGCATGGCTCAGCGCATTTTTTTGCAAGCTAATACTGAATTTCAAACGACAATGGCGTCAAGGACTGTTTGCGATTTAGTTATAAAAAAATCCAAACTGCGAACAATACCGCAAGGCCGCGCTCCGCTCGACAGCGAATTGATCTGCCCCCTTCAGAGTGGTCCATCGACTATTTTAGTGTGGACCCTGAAGGAGAGAGAAAATGGGCAAGAGACACGGGCCTGAAGAGATCATCGGCAAGCTGCGCGAGGCAGAGATCGTACTGGCGCAAGGCGGCACGGCGAGCG
>CANJIM010000065.1 GCA_947474495.1 Rhodospirillaceae bacterium | reverse complement strand
GCGTTCGAACTCCGGGACCTGTGGCGGCTGGATGTCGACGAAGAAATAGGACGGTGCCTCTTTTGGCAGGCGCTCGTTGATCTGCGCATTCAGATTGCCCTCGATCTGCATCAACGTGACGAAGACGGTGAGGCCGATGCCGAAGGACAGCAGGATGATGCCGGCGGGCGAGCCGGGGCGGTGCAGATTGGTCAGCGCGAAGTTGAGCAAGGGCACGCGAATCGACGCGCCGTGCATGCGATGGCCGAGCGCGCGCGAGGCGCGGGTGACGACGACGGCGAAGCCGCGAAAGACGACGATGGTGGCGATGGCGCCGAGGATGAACCACAAGGCGAAGCTGCGTTCGGTCGCCGAAATATAGGCGAGCGCCGCGAGCGCCAGTCCGGCCACCACGGTGGCGGCGATCAGGCGGGGGCGCGGCCAGACGCGGTCGGGGCTGACGAGATCGCGGAACAGATGGGCGGCCGGCACTTCGCGGGCGCGCGCCAGCGGCCACAGCGCGAAGGCGAGCGCCGTCAGGATGCCGTAGGCGCCGGCGAGCAGCAGCGGTGCCGCATGCAAGCCGAAGTGAACGTCGAGCGACAGGCCGTCGCGCACGGCATTCAAGCCGGCGGCGGGCAGCACCGCGCCGACCAGCAGGCCGATGACGATGCCGCCGAGCGCCATGACCATGATCTGCAGCAGATAGACGCGGAAGATCAGCGCCGCCGGCGCGCCGAGGCATTTGAAGGTGGCGATGGTCGCGGTCTTGCCGTCAAGATAGCTTTTCACCGCATTGGCGACGCCGATGCCGCCGACCAGCAGTGCGGTCAGACCGATCAGCGTGAAGAACAGGTTCAAGCGGTCGAGCTGCTGGCCGATGCCGGGGGCGCCCTCGTCGAGCGTGCGGATGCGCCAAGCGGCGTCCGGAAAAGCCTGGGTGGTGCGTTCGCTCCAGGCGGCGAGATTGGTGCCGAGCGGCAAGGCGACGCGATATTCATAGCGGATCAGGCTGCCCGGCTGTTCGAGCTGGCTGGCGGTGAGCGCCGCTTCGCTGGTCAGCAGCGACGGGCCGAGCTTGAATATGTCGCCGGCGGCGTCGGGCTCGCGCAGCAGCGCGGCACGCAGAACGAATTTCGCCTCGCCAACTTGCACGACGGTGCCCGGCGCGATCTTCAGCAGCGTGAACAGATCCGGCTGCGCCACCGCGCCATAGACCGTCTCGCCATTCCGCGTCTCCGGCGCGAGCGCTTGATCGAGCGGCAGGGCGGGATCGAGGCGGGCTTCGCCATACAGCGGGTAGGCGCCATCGACGGCTTTCAATTCGACGAGCTGGCGGCCCGGCGCTTCGCCGATCGTCGCCGAGCTTATTGTTGCCGCCATCGCCCGCATGGTGGCGATGGCAGAGACGGGGCCTTGCGCGTCGAGATAGGCGCGCTGCTCCGGCGTCGCTTTCTGATGGGTCAGGCGCAGCTCGACATCGCCGCCCAGCAACGCGCGCGCATCGTTCTGCAAGGATTCGCCGATGGTGGCGGAGAACGAGCCGATGCCGGCGATGGCGGCGACGCCGAGCGCCAGGCAGGCCATCATCAGGCGAAAGCCGGCGAAGCCGCCGCGCAATTCGCGCCGCGCGAAGCGGATCGCGAGCAACCAGCTCGACGCGTCGGCGTCAGTTGCCGCCATGCTCATTGCGCCGCCTGGTACTGGCTCGTGCCGGTCGTCTCGCTGGCGATGCGGCCGTCTTCCATGCGCAGCACGCGATGGCAATGTTCGGCCAAGTGGGCGTCATGGGTGATCAACACCAAGGTGGTGCCGAGACGCTTCTGCGCGCCGAACAAGAGATCGACCACCGCGCGGCCGTTGGCGCCGTCGAGATTGCCGGTCGGCTCGTCGGCGAGAATGAGTTTGGGTTCGGCGGCGAAGGCGCGCGCCAGGGCGACGCGCTGCTGCTCGCCGCCCGACATCTGCGACGGATAATGGCTGAGGCGATGGCCGAGCCCGACGGTCTCCAGTTCGGCGCGGGCGCGCTCGAAGGCATCGCTGCGGCCGGCGAGCTCGAGCGGAATGGCGACATTCTCGAGCGCCGTCATGGCGGGGATGAGATGGAAGGATTGAAAGACAATGCCGATCGAGCCGCGGCGAAACAGCGCCAGCGCATCTTCGTTCATTGCCGCGTAATCGGCGCCATCAACGACGACGCGGCCTTTGCTGGCGCGCTCGAGGCCGGCCATGATCATCACCATGGTCGATTTGCCCGAGCCCGACGGGCCGACGATGCCGACGCTTTCGCCCGCGTTCACGGTAAGGTCAATGCCGCGCAGGATATGCACCATGCCGGCACTGCTGGGCAGCGAGAGCTCAACGCCTTGCAGTTGAATGATGGGCTGTGGGCTTGCGGAGCTGGTCATCTTCGCTCATCTATGGGAAACGGGCTTAACGAGAAGGCACGACGTGAACAACACATCAGGGAACAAGACATTGCGGCGATATGGTGGCTTGGCCAAGCGTTTCAACGCAATAGCCGCACTTTGCCTCGGCCTCTCGCTGCTCGCCGGCGCGGCGGTTGCGCAAGCGCCGGGCATGCCGGCCGCCAACGCCAATGCGCCGATTCGCCTGCTGGTGTTGGGCGACAGCTTGTCTGCGGGTTACGGCTTGCCGGCGAACGAGGCCTTTCCGGTGCAGTTGGAACGCGCCCTGCGCGCCAAGGGCCATAACGTAAATGTGATCGCCGCTGCCGTGTCCGGCGACACCACGGCAGGCGGACGGGCGCGGCTCGATTGGTCGCTCGCCGACAATCCGCAGGCGGCGATCGTCGAGCTCGGCGCCAACGACGGCCTGCGCGGGCTTGAACCCAAGTCGACGTCCGAAAATCTGTCGGCGATTCTCGCCGCGCTGAAAGCGCGCGGCATGCCGACGCTGCTCGCCGGCATGCTGGCGCCACCCAATCTCGGCGCCGCCTATGGCAAGGAATTCAACGCGATCTATCCGCGCCTCGCCAAAGAGCAGGGCGCCGCGCTTTATCCCTTCTTCCTCGACGGCGTCGCGGCAGACCCGGCGCTCAACCAGGCGGACGGCATGCACCCGACGGCCAAGGGCGTCGGCATCATCGTCGCGCGCATTCTGCCGGCGGTGGAAAAACTGATTGGTAGCGTGAAGCCTTAAGCCGATGATTCGTCTCTTCGTCGCGATCGACTTGCCGGAAGATCTGCGCGAGCATTTGGCCGTCATGCAGGCGGGATTGCCGGGCGCCCATTGGGTCGATCCGGACAATTTTCACGTCACGCTGCGCTTCATCGGTGAAGTGCCGGACAATCGCTTGGAAGACATCGACGAGTTGCTGGCGGGCATAACAGCGCGTCCATTCGATCTGTCGCTCGCCGGCGTCGGCAGTTTCGCGCGCGGCCGCGAGCCAACCTCGCTGTGGATCGGCCTCGATCGCAGCGAGCCCTTGATGGCGCTGCAGAGCCGTATTCACAAGGCGCTGACGCGCGCTGGCTTTCCGAGCGACGAGAAGCGCTATCTGCCGCATGTGACGCTGGCGCGGCTGCATCGCGCGCCAGCGCCGGATCTCGCGACCTTCATCGCCGCGCATAACCTGTTTCGCGCCGAACCGTTCCGTGTGGACCAGTTCACACTGTTCTCGAGCCAGCTGACGTCCGCCGGTTCGATTTACAGCGCCGAGGCCGAATATCCACTCGACTAAAGTTTTGCGCGCAGATGCTTGAGTAGGCCACGCCCGGCGGCATCGCAGAGATCGAGCACGCGCTCGAAGCCGGCGCCGTCGCCGTAATAGGGATCGGGAACCTCGCGCGCCTTCGCTTCGGGCGCGAACTCCATGAACATGCGCACGCGGTCCGGCAGCTCGGCTTTGTAAAAATCGCTCATCGCCTGACGGTTCTGGGCGTCCATCGCCAGCACGAGATCGAAGCGCGTGAAATCGTCAGCCCGCACCATGCGGGCACGCAAGTCCGAGATGTCTATGCCGCGCGCCGCCGCCGCCTTGATGCTGCGCGGGTCAGGCGGCTCGCCGATGTGATAGCCGTGGGTTCCCGCCGAATCGGTGAGGATGCGATCAGTGAGGCCGGCTGCCGCGACCTGAGCGCGGAACACGCCTTCGGCAGTGGGTGAACGGCAGATGTTGCCCATGCAGACGAAAAGAATACGCAGAGGTGCGGCGATCATCATCAGGGTCTAGCATAGCCGATCCGCAACGCCCATCTCAACGTCATGCCCCGCTCATCGCCCGCCGCCACGCCGCGCAAGCTCACCGTGCTTTTGAAAAAGGTGCGTGAATGCCGCTTGTGCGAAGCGCACTTGCCGCTCGGGCCGCAGCCGGTGCTGCGCGCCTCGGTCACGGCGCGCGTGCTGATCGTCGGCCAGGCGCCGGGCACCAAGGTTCATGCCACCGGGATTCCGTGGAACGACCCCTCGGGCGATCGTCTGCGCGACTGGCTCGGTTTGAACCGAGACGCATTTTACGACGAGTCGCGCATCGCCATTTTGCCGGCGGGCTTGTGCTATCCGGGCAGAACGAAGGGTGGCGATGCGCCGCCGCGTCCCGAATGCGCGCCCTTGTGGCATCCGCCGTTGCGCGCCTTGATGCCGCAGCTCGGCCTCACCTTGCTGTGCGGCGCTTATGCACAGGCCTATTATCTCGGGGATCGCCGCCACAAGACGCTGGCCGAGACGGTGACCCATTGGCGCGATTTTCTGCCGGCCTTCATCCCGACTCCGCATCCCAGCCCACGCAACCGTCTGTGGCTGCGCAAACATCCCTGGTTCGAGGCCGAGGTGGTGCCAGCGATGCGCCGCCGCGTGCAGCGGCTGCTTAAAGACTAGCGCGTGCAGCGACTACTCAAAGGCGATGCCTAAGCGTCGTCGGCCTGCTGTTCGATCCGTTCCATGTCCTCGTCGCTCAGGCCGAAGTGATGGCCGATCTCATGGATCAGCACATGGCGCACCACATGGTCGAGCGTCTCGCCGGTCTCGCACCAATAATCGAGCAGCGGCCGGCGATAGAGGAAGATCATGTCCAGATGCTGCGGCTGATCCATCAGGCCCTTATTGCCGAGTGATGTCCCGCGGTAGAGCCCGAGAATGTCGAACGGACTTTCGAGCTCCATTTCCGCTTCGGTCTCGGCGTCGGGGAAGTCCTCGACGCGGATCACCACATCGCCGACAAGGGCCCGAAATTCTTCGGGAATCGCGAGGAACGCTTGCGCCGCGAGATCTTCGAGATCGGCGAGGCTCGGCGCTGTCAGCGGAATGTCACTTGGGGAACCCGTCATGATGGGTGACGATAGCGCGGCCTTACCACCGCGCCAAGGCCGCATGCTTGTAAGATGTGCTCGGCAAATTGGAGAAGACCATGACAGGCAAGCTCACCGGCGAGGCCCGCCGTCTCGCCCTCAAGGACCTGCACGGCTGGAGCGAAGTGGAAGACCGCGACGCGATCCGCAAGACTTTCCATTTCGCTGATTTCAACGAAGCCTTCGCCTTCATGGCACGCGTCGCCCTGCAGGCCGAGAAGCTCGATCATCATCCCGAATGGTTCAACGTCTACAACCGCGTCGAGATCGTGCTGTCGAGCCACGACATCGAAGGCGTCAGTTCGCGCGACGTGACACTGGCGCGCTTTATCGACGAAGTCGCGCCCGCGAGAGACAAGACCTAGTCACATGTTCTCCGACTTCGGTGCTTCGGCGGCGATCTTGCTCGCGCGTGCCAGGCGCGATTCGCGCCGCGCGATATAGATCGTGGCGCCGGCGATGATGGCGCCGCCGAGATAAGTCATGGCGTCGGGCGTTTCGGCGAAGATGATGAAGGCGATCAGCGCGACCATGGGCAGGCGCAGATAGTCGAACGGCAGCACGATGGTGGCGTCGGTCGCGGCATAGGCCTGAGTCATGCCCCATTGGCCGAGCGTGGCGATGGCGCCCATCACGATGATCCACGGCCAAACGTCGAGCGGCGGCGTCGTCCAGACGAAGAGCGCCGGCACCAGCGAAATCGGCGTCATGAAGAGGCCCATGTAAGCGATGATGGCGCTGGAGGGCTCGGTCCGCGACAGCACCTTGATCGTGATGATTGTGCTGGCGGTCGCCACGGTGCCGCACAGCATGATCAATGCGGCGGGCGGAATTTCCTGAAAGCCGGGCCGCAGAATCACCAGCGCGCCGCCGAAAGCGACGAAAATGGCGCTCCAGCGCCGCCAGCCGGCACGCTCGCCGAGAAAGAACATCGCCATGACGCTGGCGATGATGGGCGCCATGAACGAGAGCGACGTGGCATCGGCAAGCGGCAGGTTCGCCAGCCCGATGAACCAGGTGTACATCGAGGTCAAGCCGAACAAAGCGCGCAGCAGGTGGCGGCCGAGATTGTTGGTGCGCAGATTGTCCCAGCCGGCGCGGATTAGCGTCGGCATTAGGAAAATGAAGCCGAACAAGTTGCGGAAGAACACGACCTCGAGCGGCGACATCAATTCCGACAGATGGCGCACCAGCGCCGACATGACGGCGAAGCTGCAAGCGGCGAGGCTCATCCACAAGGCGCCGCGGGCGGGCCCGGGCAAGGCATTGAAGACGCGGCTGGGCGCGTCGAACAGGCGGCGGCGTCTGGCGCGCGGTGCGGGGGCGGGGTCTGTCATGCGAGCCGCCGAGTGTAAGGGGCGTGGCCGACCCTGCCAACCGCGCTTGGCGGCATTTTCTGCATATCAGCCTTGCGCCCGGGAAAAGGCCGGACCATTCTCCGCGCCATGCGTGGATATTTTGCCATCGGCGTCGAAGGCTTGAGCAAGCCGATGAACGCCGGCACCCTGTTTCGCTCGGCGCATGCCTTCGGCGCGAGCTTCGTCTTCACCATCGGCGGGGTCTGGTCGTCCGGCGAGGCGCGCCTGTCCGACACCGCCGATAGCGCGTCGGAAGTGCCGCACTATCATTTCGGTAAGCTGGATGAGTTGCGCTTGCCGGATCGTTGTTCGCTGGTCGGCATCGAACTGATGGCCGACTCGGTGGAGCTGCCGTCGTTTCGTCACCCGCGCAGCGCGGCCTATGTACTCGGGCCCGAGCGCGGCAGCCTGTCGCCCGAACTGGTCGCGCGCTGCGATCACATCATCCGCATCCCGACCAGCTTCTGCATCAACGTGGCGGTGGCCGGTTCCATCGTCATGTATGACAGGCTGATCTCGCTCGGCCGCTATGCCGAACGTCCCGTCGCGCCCGGCGGGCCGCTGGCGCCGCCGCCAGTGCATGTCCACGGCAAGCAGATCATCCGCAATCCGGATGGCAATTCTGGCAAATCCGTTTCACAGGCTGTTGAAGAGTCCGTGCCGGCGGAATGGCCTCTCAAGGTTGGCAAGCCGGGCAGCGCCCGCTAAACTTTCCACCATGACCAAGCTGATGACCCGTCTCGTTCTCGCCTTCCTTCTATCGTCCGTTGCCGTCGCTGCAGACGCCGCGGCGCCGAAGGTGCTCGGCACCTTCAACGACTGGGAAGCCTATCAGCTCATCGAGGGCAACAATCAGCGCACCTGCTACATGGCGAGCCAGCCGTCGAAAAAGGAGCCCGGCAACGTCAAGCGCGGCGATGTGCTGGTGTTCGTCACCCATCGCCCGGCGGACAAAGAGCGCGACGTGGTGAACGTGCAGTTCGGCTACCCGCTGAAAGGCGGCACTGATGTGCAACTCACGGTGGGGGACGCCAAGTTCAGTCTCTTCCCCAATGGCGAAGCGGCCTGGACGCGTGGCGCCGCCGACGACAAGGCCTTGGTCGGCGCTATGATGAAGGGCGCTGCCATGACGGTTATCGGCCAGTCCGAGCGCGGCACCAGAACGACCGACAGCTACTCGCTGCGCGGCTTCACGGCCGCTTACCGGGAAATCACGAAAGCCTGTGGCTTGACCTAAACGGTCAGCGCAGCCTGCGGGCTGACGTAAGGCTTTTGTTTCCCTGGGTTTTTCGGGAAAAGGTGACTTTTCCACAGGCGCGCCCTATATGGTGCGCCATGTCCCAGCCGCCTGCAAAAGCGATCGTCAAACCGATCGTCATCAAACCGACGCTCAATGCCGCCGCGCCGTCGAGCGACGGGCGCAAGGCGCTGATCGGCTTGTCGCGCGACGAGCTCTACGACGAGTTAGAGCCGTTCGGCGTGCAGAAATTCCGCGCCCGCCAACTGTGGCATTGGATCTATTTCCGCGGCGCCAAGAATTTCGCCGAGATGACGACGCTGGCCAAGTCGCTGCGTGAAGAGCTGGAGACGCATTTCACGCTCGAGCGCCCGACGGCGAGCCGCGCCGACAAATCGAGCGACGGCACGCGCAAATGGCTGTTCCGCTTCCCGGACGGCCAGGAGATCGAGACCGTTCATATTCCGGAGGACGACCGCGGCGCCCTCTGCGTGTCATCGCAGGTCGGCTGCACGCTGACTTGCAGCTTCTGCCACACCGGCACGCAGACCATGGTGCGCAATCTCGGCGCCGGTGAGATCGTGGCGCAGGTGATGGCGGCGCGCGACGATCTCGGCGAATGGCCGTCGCCCATGAGCGACCGGCAGATTTCCAACATCGTGATGATGGGCATGGGCGAGCCCTTGCTCAATTACGACAATGTCGCCAAAGCGCTGAAGATCGTGATGGACGGCGACGGCATCGCCATCTCGCGCCGGCGCATCACCCTCTCGACCTCCGGCATCGTGCCCCTGATGGAGCGGTGCGGCGAGGAGCTCGGCGTCAACCTCGCGGTGTCGCTCCATGCGGTGCGCGACGATTTGCGCGACGAATTGGTGCCGATCAACCGCAAATATCCGATCGCCCAATTGCTCGACGCCTGCCGCAAATATCCCGGCGCCAACAACGCGCGCCGCATCACCTTCGAATACGTCATGCTCAAGGGCGTGAACGATAGCCTCAGCGATGCCCGCGAACTGGTCCGCCTGCTTGCCGATATTCCGGCCAAGGTGAACTTGATCCCGTTCAACCCCTGGCCGGGCGTCGCCTACGAATGTTCCGAAGGCCGCCAGATCGTCGCCTTCGCCAAGCTGCTGAACGACGCCGGCCTCTCCGCGCCTGTCCGCACGCCGCGCGGCCGCGACATTCTCGCCGCCTGCGGCCAGCTCCGCACCGAAAGCCAGCGCCAACGCAAGTCGCGGCCGGCCGACGCCGGGGACGATGTCGCCGAGAAGGCTCTATCCCCTTCTGTGGAATAGGTTTTTAGGCCTATTCGGTGTCATTTTGCCCGCCGGACCCACCATAGGTCGTTGAGCGGTCGAAAACTGTTGCTGGAAGGCAACGTCCGCCAGCCAAAGGTGAGAGAACAGTTTCCAATCGTACGGTAAAGACGTAAAAAACTGAGGTAACGCGCCATTTGCCAGGGATTGGTGGCTGGAGCGCCGGGGGAACGAACGACAGTGACGCGCCGTTGACGGTGCGAACTGAACATCCCGTTGGAACAAGGAAGAAATTCTATGAAGTACGGAATGACTGCGGCGGCCGCTGCGGCAATCATCGCGCTGGCGCCAGTCATGGCGAAGGCAGACACCTCGCCGCTTTACCTGCAATTTGGCGGCGGATTGAGCCTCCTCGAGAATTCGGATTTCTCGGGCAGCGGCAACACCACCGGCACCGATTTCAACAACGGCTGGGGCGCTTATGGCGCCGTCGGTACGGGCCTGTTCGACAGCGTCCGCGCCGAATTGGAGCTCGCCCATCGCCGCAACACGGCTGACACGCTGAACGGTTCGATGAAGGCGTCGAGCTTGATGGCAAACGTCTATTACGATTTCGGTTCGGTGTGGGGCTTCAGCCCGTACATCGGCGCTGGCATCGGCGGCGCCAAGATCGGCGCCAACAACGTTGGCCCGCTCGGCGGCGGCAACGGCACCGCTGACGACGATGAGACGGCGCTCGCCTATCAGGGCATCATCGGCATGTCCGCTCCGATCTCCTACAACTGGAAGTTCGTGGCCGACTATCGCTACATGAGCACCTTTGACGATCCGTCCTTCAGCACCACGACGGGCCGTTCGGTCGATGGCGAATACCACGATCACCTGATCACGGTCGGCTTCCGCTACACCTTCGGCACGCCGCCGGCCGCCCCGATGATGGCGACCCCGGTTGCCGCTCCGGCGCCCGCGCCGGCTCCGGCTCCGGCCGCCCAGGCTCCGGCTCTGGTCCGCTCGTTCCAGGTGTTCTTCGACTTCGACAAGTCGGACATCACCGCCGACGCGCGCCGCGTCATCGAGCAGGCTTCTGCCAACAGCAAGCAGGCCGGCACCACCCGCGTCACCCTGACCGGTCATACCGACACCTCCGGTTCGGCTCAGTACAACCAGCGTCTGTCGCAGCGCCGCGCCGATGCCGTGAAGGCCGAAATGGTCCGCATGGGCGTCCCGGCCAACGACATCGCCACGGTTGCCCGCGGCGAAAGCAACCCGCTGGTTTCGACCGCCGATGGCGTCCGCGAGCCGCGTAACCGTCGCGTCGAGATCGTGTTCTAGAACACGCGCTTACAGCGAAACGATAAAGGGCCTGACGAAAGTCAGGCCCTTTTCTTTTGCGCATGACGCAGACAATAAAAAGGCCCGCAGACGCGGGCCTTTTTGATCTCTAGAGAAGCCTCAACGCTTGACCGGCTCGACGATGGCGACGGTTTCGATGCTGCGCGCGAAAGAGGTCGAGAAGCTGGCAAGCGAGGCGGGATCGAGCGCGGTGACGCGCTCCATCACCAGGCCGGTGTCTTGGCAGAAGGTGACCTGGCGCATGCTGCGAAGCGAGGCTTCGTTGGCCAGCTTGGTGGCGAAGCTGTCGAGCTTATTGGCACCCTGCTTGCCGTATTCGCGAGTGAAATGCGCTTTGAGCTCGTCGGCATGGCGCTTGAGCGGCGCGCCGAAGCGGCTGACGAAGGTGTTGTAGAAGCTCTGGTACTCGGGGCGGCCGCAGGACAGCGCGGCGACCATGAATTCGGTCTGCAGGAAGCGGACATCGAAGGCGGCTTGTTCGCGGGCGTTGGCCGGCGCGCTTTGCGCGTTGGCAGAACTGGCGGCGAAGAGTGCGGCGGCGGCGACGCCGGCGAGGATGACGGCGCGGCTTGCGGCGCGAATGCGATGGCTCTGCAAGGGTCCCCTCCGATGATGAACAGGCGGTCCGTCAGCCCCGACGAACAGGCCGCCGGCCCGCGGCCAGCAAGATTGCTTAAACTCACAGCAATCTCGGTGGCGGAGATTAATAACAAGTGAAGCGCTTGTCACCCCGAACCTCCACAAGGGCTCTCCCGATTCCGCCGCTAACCCGCGCAGTTCCTAGGATTTTTAGCCGCTGAGTTGTCCTGCGCGGGCGCCCCGTCGGTGGCGATGGCGGTTGCTAGCACCAGCACCCAAACATCCATCGGCCCGCTGCGATTCCCGCCGGGGCTTAAGCTCGGCCCGACATAAGCGGCGCCAGCCTCGCGAAAATCCGGGTTCAACATGTTGCGGCGATGACCGTCACTGGCGAGCCAGAGACGCACCGTCTCTTGCGGATCGGCGGCGCCGGCCGCGAGATTCTCCGCCGCCGTGCGAAACCCATAGCCGGCATCGCGCAGGCGGATGGCGAGGGTGCTGCCGTCGCCGCCCTGATGGCTGAGGGCTTCGACGTCGAACAATGCGCGCCCGGCGAGATCGCGGGCCTGGCGGCAGGCGGCGGCATTCAACCGTTCGTTCAAGGTCAGCGGCGCTAGGCCTTCGCCGACTCGCGCTCGGTTAACGGCAGCGAGCATCGACTCGGGGGCCGCGGCTGAAGCCGGCGTGGCGAGGGCGAGAAAAGCGCCAAACAGCGCGATAAGGCGGAGTGTCATGACGACAAAGTGGCGTAAAGCGCCGGTCGGCGAAAGGGTTCCGTTACGGCAAAAACAGTCTGGCGCGGCGCGGCATTCTGGCCTACATCGGCTTGATGAGCACGTCCGCCGTCCAGCCCACCGCCGCCAGCCCCGCCGCCCAGCAATTTGCGCGCGAGGGCTATTTGATCTGCCGTCAGGCCATCCCGGCGGCGCTGCGCGATTTCATCGCCACCGAATATCAGATTCTCTACAACGCCCGCCGGCTGAAGATCGACCCGCAGGTCGGCGCCGGCTACTCCGCCTTCGGCGTCGACGCGGCGGAAACGCTGATGCAGATGCTGCTGCCCTTCGTCGAGATCCAGACCGGCCACAAGCTGTGGCCGACCTACAGCTTCGGCCGCATCTACGCCAAGGGCGCGTCGCTGGCACGTCATACCGATCGGCCGTCTTGCGAAGTGTCGGTGTCGGCGACGATCGCCCAATCGGGCAAGGAGTCCTGGCCGCTCAATCTCGTGTCCTTGAGCGGCAAAAAAGTCGCCGCCGATCTGATGCCGGGCGATCTGTTGCTCTACAAGGGCATCGAGGTCACCCATTGGCGCGACGAATTCCTCGGCGACACGCAGCTGCAGCTCTTCCTGCATTACGTCCGTCAGGATGGGCCCTATGCCAAATACAAGTTCGACATGCGGCCCTCGCTCGGCGCGCCGCCGACCAAGCTGGTGCTCGAGGAATCGAAGAAGGACAAGCCGGACGGCAGCCAGCCACGCACGGTCGAATTCTAGCGCCCGAAAGCGCTGAAAAACCGGGGTTTCCCGCCGGCTTGCCAGACACCCGCCTTTTGCCGATACTCCGCCCGCCGCGCCGGCCGCCCGTTTCCCGGCGTTTTCGAATTTCCGTTTCAGGACAATCCCATGGCCGCCAAGAAGACCGTCAAGAAAGCCGTGCTCGCCTATTCCGGCGGGCTCGATACCTCCGTCATCCTGCGCTGGCTGCAGGAGGCCTACGGCTGCGAGGTGGTGACCTTCACGGCCGATCTCGGCCAGGGCGAGGAGCTCGAGCCGGCGCGCGCCAAGGCGTTGCTCATGGGCATCAAGCCCGAGAACATCTTCATCGACGATTTGCGTGAAGAGTTCGTGCGCGACTTCGTCTTCCCGATGTTCCGCGCCAACGCGCTCTACGAAGGCCAGTATCTGCTCGGCACCTCGATCGCGCGGCCCTTGATCGCCAAGCGCCAGATCGAGATCGCCAATGCCACCGGCGCCGACGCCGTCGCCCATGGCGCCACCGGCAAGGGTAACGATCAGGTGCGCTTCGAGCTCGGCTATTACGCCCTGCGCCCCGACATCACGGTGATCGCGCCGTGGCGCGAGTGGGACCTGACCAGCCGCACCAAGCTGTTGGAATTCGCCGAGAAGAACCAGATTCCGATCGCCAAGGACAAGCGCGGCGAGGCGCCCTTCTCGGTCGACGCCAACCTGCTGCACAGCTCGAGCGAAGGCAAGCTGCTGGAAGATCCGTGGGAAGAGCCCGACGAGATGGTCTATCAGCGCACCATCTCGCCGGAAGCGGCGCCTGACAAGGCGACCTACATCGAGATGGAGTTCGAGCATGGCGATGCGGTCGCCATCGACGGCGTGCGGATGTCGCCGGCGACGTTGCTCACCAAGCTCAACGAACTGGGCAAGGCCAACGGCATCGGCCGTCTCGATCTGGTGGAAAATCGCTTCGTCGGCATGAAGTCGCGCGGCGTCTACGAGACGCCCGGCGGCACCATCCTGCATGTCGCCCATCGCGGCATCGAAAGCCTCACGCTCGACCGCGGCGCCATGCATCTGAAAGAAGAGCTGATGCCGCGTTACGCCGAACTGGTCTATTACGGCTTCTGGTTCTCGCCCGAGCGCGAGATGCTGCAGTCGCTGATCGACAAGAGCCAGGAGAACGTCACCGGCACCGTGCGGCTCAAGCTCTACAAGGGCAACACCACGGTGGTCGGCCGCAAGTCCCCGTTCAGCCTCTACAGCCTGCAGCATGTCACCTTCGAGGACGACGCCGGCGCCTACGATCAGCGCGACGCCGAAGGCTTCATCAAGCTCAACGCACTGCGCTTGAAGCTGCGGAATCTCGCGCGCCGTTAACCGCGGTTAACAGGCCGATCACAAAGAAAAAGACGCGATCGATTCCAATCGGTCGCGTCTTTTTTTTCGACTCGAACGTGAGCCGTGTTGAAATATCGAGCGGCAAGCAAGCAGTGCCTAGTTCTGAATTGAGATTCATCGATGAATCGAAATCATCCCCAAAATCTTAACGCGCTTTGTCGCCCGACTCGTTGAATCGAGTCGAAAAGACCTATCCAAAAATTTGAATCAAAAGGTGAATCGCCGCTCAGCGACGTGAGCGGTCGCGCACCACGGCGATGATGCCGAGCACGGTGATGATATTGGCGGCGATAATGCTGACGACCGACTTTGTGCCGAGCAGAATCATGTCTTCGTCGAACAGGATATCCGACAGATAGAAGAAATTGATGCTGACCAAGCCGATCAGTAGGAGGGCCAAACTGGTGCCCTTGCGGTTATTCACGATCGTCTCCACGGCAGCGGCAAAGTCGGCAAGCGCTCCGGCGCTGCCTCGCACACCATTGTAGGATAAGGAGAAATCCCCGCCACTCTTTTGACGGCGGGGCGGGTGGTCAAGCCAACGCCCTACAGGTTTGGCGCCGGAACCCGGTGAATGGCGCAGGCCGCGAGCAAGGTGCTGCGCAGCAGGCAGGCGATGGTCATCGGTCCGACGCCGCCCGGCACCGGCGTGATAGAGCCCGCGACCTTTACGGCGGCGGCAAAATCGACGTCGCCGACCAGCTTGGTCTTGCCCGGCTCGGTCCCCGCAACACGGTTGATGCCGACGTCGATCACGGCGGCGCCTGGCTTGATCCAATCGCCCTGGATCATCAGCGGCCGGCCGACGGCGGCGACCAGGATGTCGGCCTGGCGGCAGACGCTGGCAAGATCGCGGGTGCGCGAATGGGCGATGGTGACGGTGCAGCTTTCGCCGAGCAGCAGATGGGCCATTGGCTTGCCGACGATGTTGGAGCGGCCGACCACCACGGCGCTCTTGCCGGCGAGATCGCCGAGCGCGTCCTTCAGCAGCATCAGGCAGCCCATCGGCGTGCAGGGCACGTTGCCGCCGGCAATCCCGGCGGCGAGTTTGCCGACGTTCATCAGATGAAAACCGTCGACGTCTTTCGCCGGATCGATGGCGGCGATCACGCTATCACTGTCGATCTGCTGGGGCAGTGGCAGCTGGACGAGAATGCCGTGCACGGCGGGATCGGCATTGAGCTTGGCAATCAAGGCCAGCAAATCGGCCTGGCCGGTCGTCGCCGCCAAAGGATGATGAAACGACTGCATGCCGGCCGCGACAGTCTGCGTGTTCTTGTTGCGCACATAAACATGGCTCGCCGGATCGTCGCCGACGAGAACCGTGGCGAGGCCTGGCACCAGGCCATGCTTGGCCTTCAATTCAGCGGCGGCGGCGGCAACGCGGGCGCGCAAGCCTTCGGCGAATAGTTTGCCGTCGATGATCTTTGCGTCAGCCATGACTATCTCCGATGAGGGCATCCAGCGCGGCGGCAAGAACGTCCGCCGAGCCTGTAATATGCAGCGTCTTCTGTCGACTTTTGGCACCCTGAGCCAGGGTGATCGCCGACTTAGGCAAGCCGAGCGCCTTGGCGAGAACGTCGATCACCGCGGCATTGGCTTTGCCGTCTTCCGGCGGGGCGTTCACGGCGATGGCGAGCAGCGGTCCGTCGGCGCCGTCCCGCAGGCCTTCGATGCCGGCCCGCTGCGCCTTGGGCGTCGCGCGAATGCTGAGGCTCACGCCCGTCGCGGTCCGTCGGTAGCAGCTGAGCGCAGTCACGCGATCGCCGTCATGCGATCTCTGGCGCGCGCCGGTCAGCGCGGCCAATATTCGATCAGCAGGCGGCTCAGGAAATAGATCAGCAGGATGAGGACGACCGGCGACAGGTCGATGCCGTTCATCGTCGGCAGCACCCGGCGAATCGGCCGCAGCACCGGCTCGGTGATGCGATCGAGGAAATCGGTGACCACATAGACGAAACGGTTGTGCGTGTTGATCACATTGAAGGCGATGAGCCAGCTCATGATAACCCAAGCGACGAGCAGATAGCTGTAGAGCCGCAGTATCAGCAAAATGAGATCTAGCAGGGCGTTCATCGCATCCTCTCTCTTGGCGCCGGGGCTTGGCTTCGGCGCCCTGTCAGCGCTCGTCGTCAGTGCTGGACGACGCCTGACGGAACAGGGTAGGGGCCGCCAAGCCTTTGAAAAGCAACGTCGGCAGGGCGGCCGGTGGCGGCAACCCTAGCCGCGCCGCCGAGCGGGCGCAAGGCCGCCCCCGGCGCCGTCCGGCCCCCGGTGGCTTTTCGCCAGAGCATTGTGATGATTGGGAAACAGGGCGAAAAAACGCCCGCCGCGACGCCTTGCCGGCACTTGACAGGGGCGGGGGCCGCACACATTATCCGCCCCTCGCGAAGCCGCCCCTGTGGGGCCTTGGCTTCGCGTCCGGGATATGGGGCCGTAGCTCAGCTGGGAGAGCGCCGCGTTCGCAATGCGGAGGTCAGGAGTTCGATCCTCCTCGGCTCCACCAATTTTCTTCAGCAATTACAAAGCGTTTTGCTGAAGCTCAATCCCGTTTCTCGCCAAAAAACTCCATCCATATCCACTCCTGCTCCACAGGAAGTGAAAAAGCGATGGCGAGCCTTACAAGGATCAACGGTCGATATCACGTCAGGGTCAGACGCAGAGGCTTTAAAGCTCAGTGCAAAACATTCACCCACAAAGCAGACGCTTTGAAGTGGGCAAGAGATGCAGAGATATCTTTAGAGCAGGGCAGGCTATCTAGCCGAGACGCAACTCTCAGCAGCATTATTGACCGCTATCTCGATCAAGTTTCTGTCGAAAAAAAATCTCATATAAAGGAAAAGTCGAGCCTTCTGCAGCTGAAGAAGAACCATCTTGCACAGATGCATATCTCAAAAATTACGCCGTCTGTGATTGCTGAATATCGGGACAACCGACTGAAAGAAGTTGCGCCGGCTACATGCCTCAGGGGCCTCAGTCTTCTCTCTCATATATTTACCGTTGCCATTCGTGAATGGGGTTACCCCCTGTCTTGCAATCCAGTTTTTCAAATCAGGAAACCGGCGCTCTCTAAATCTCGAACGCGACGATTGAAAATAGATGAAGAAAAGAAGCTTCTCTGTGCGTTAGAGGCTATTGAAAACCCTTGGGCAAAGCCTCTGGTTGTTGTCGCACTCGAAACGGCGATGAGACGAGGAGAGCTTCTCTCCCTCAAGTGGGAGCATGTCCATCTGCACCAGAGCTACGTTCACTTACCAGACACCAAGAATGGCAGCAGCAGAGATGCACCGCTATCTCAGCTGGCGCGAGAAACCCTCTCACAGCTACCGCGTGACATCAGCGGAATGGTTTTTCCGATCCATTTCGAAGCGCTCAAAAGTCTCTGGCAACGAATCTGCAAAAAGCTGGAATTAAAGGATTTGCGATTTCATGATCTCAGACACGAGG
>CANJIM010000064.1 GCA_947474495.1 Rhodospirillaceae bacterium | reverse complement strand
TGGCCAAGGCGAATGCCGACCGCGCGCCGGCGGGAATGTCGCTGCTCCTGTCGGAAGCGCCCTACCTCGCCTTTGCCAAGATTGCTCGCGCCTTTTACCCGACGCCCATGGTAACGGCGGGCATCGTGCCGACCGCCTCTGTGGATGCCGCGGCGAAATTGGGCGCTGGCTGCCGCATCGATCCCGGCGTCGTCATTGGCCGTGGCGCGGAGATTGGCGCACGCTGTCACATTGGCCCCAATGCGGTCATCGGCGATAGCGTCGTCCTGGGCGACGATTGCATCGTCGGGGCCGGCGCCAGCATCAGCCACAGCTTAATCGGCGCCCGGGCCTATATTTACGCGGGTGCGCGCATCGGCCAGGACGGTTTCGGCTTCGCCAGCGGCCCGAATGGTCATTTGCGCATTCCGCAACTTGGTCGTGTCATAATCGGAAATGACGTCGAGATCGGCGCCAACAGCACGATCGACCGTGGTGCAGGACCGGACACGGTGATCGGCGATGGCTGCATGATTGATAATTTGGTGCAAATCGGGCACAACGTGCAGATGGGTCGGGGCTGCGTGATCGTGTCTCAAGTGGGCATTTCGGGCAGCACCAAGCTTGGTGATTACGTCGTGATCGGCGGCCAAACCGGGCTTGCGGGGCATCTGAACATCGGTTCGGGGGTTCGAATCGCCGCCAAAAGCGGCGTTCATTCGAATATTCCTGCCGGTCTTGAGATGGCGGGTATTCCTGCCGTGCCGGTCCGCGAATGGCGTCGCCAAATCGCCCGCATGGTACGCATGGGCAAGGCGAAGCCGGCCCCTGATGCGTTGGGCGGCAACAAAGACGATGCCGCAGACAACGTTTAGGACAAGGCTGAGTGAGAGAGAGCGAAACGGTTATGAACGCTGAAACGCGCAGTGAATCGAAAGACGGCGAACCGAAGGCGGGTGTGACGATCGATCTGCAGCGCATCATGCAGATGATTCCGCACCGCTATCCGTTTCTGATGATCGACAAGGTCGAAGATGTGGTCTCCGGCGAAAGTGCCGTGGGCATCAAGAACGTCACGATCAACGAGCCGTTCTTCCAGGGGCATTTCCCCTCCGAGCCGGTGATGCCCGGCGTCTTGATCATTGAAGCGATGGCGCAAACATCGGCGGTGCTCGTCGTGCACACGCTCGGTAAGGAATTCGAAGGCAAGCTCGTCTATTTCATGTCGGTTGACAGCGCCCGCTTCCGCAAGCCGGTTGTGCCGGGCGACCGCCTGCATATTCACGTCGTCAAGGACCGCCATCGCGGCATGGTCTGGAAGTTCAACGCCGAGGCGAAAGTCGATGGCGTACTGGTCGCCGAGGCGACTTACGCCGCCATGATTCTCGATCGCTAGGCTCATTCATGTCCGCCATTCATCCGACCGCCGTCATCGAGGCGGGCGCCAAGCTCGGCAAAGACCTCGTGATTGGACCGTTCTGCACCGTCGGCGCCGATGTGGAGCTGGGTGACGGGGTTGAACTTGTCTCGCATGTCGCCGTCGCCGGCCGCACCAAGATCGGCGCCAAGACCAAGGCTTATCCCTTCGCCTCGATTGGACATGCGCCGCAGGATTTGAAATATCACGGCGAGTTGTCGCGCGTGGAGATCGGTGCGCGCACCGTGATCCGCGAGCATGTCACGATCAATCCGGGCACCGAGGGCGGTGGGATGCTGACCTCGATCGGTGACGATTGCCTGTTGATGGTCGCGGCGCACATCGCCCATGATTGCCGCATCGGCAATCATGTCATCGTTGTGAATAACGTGCTGCTCGGCGGCCATATCGATATCGGCGATTTTGCCGTGATCGGTGGCGGCGCCGCGGTGCATCAATTCGTCCGCATTGGACCGCATGCCATGATCGGCGGCATGTCGGGCGTCGAGAGCGATGTCATTCCCTATGGTATGGTGCTCGGCAACCGCGCCCATCTCGCCGGGCTCAATCTCGTTGGCCTCAAGCGGCGCAATTTTGACCGTGAGGCGATCCATCAGCTGCGCTCCGCCTACCGTCAGTTGTTCGCCCAGGAAGGCACGCTGCAAGAGCGCGTCGCCGACGTGGAAAAGCTATTCCCCGGCAACGAGCTGGTCGGCGAAGTGCTCGCCTTCGTGCGTCAAGAATCTTCGCGCGGCCTTTGCTTGCCGGCGAGCGAGCCTGTTGGCGGAGGCGGTGAGTAACGCCGCCCAGCCCCCTGAGGGGGGCAAGCTCGGCCTCATCGCCGGCGGTGGCGATCTGCCACTGCGCCTGATCGCGGCGGCCCGCGCCGACAAGCGCGATATCTACGTTCTCGCCATCGATGGTCAGGCCGATCTGCCGGCCGAAAGCCTGGCCGCCGTGCCGCACGATTGGGTCGGCATCGGCAAGGTTGGCAAGATGCTCGAGCTGCTGCGCGCCAACGGCGTGCGCGACCTGATTTTCGCCGGCCGTATCAAGCGCCCTTCTTTCATCGGCCTGATGCCCGACGCGCGTGGCGCCAAGTTCATGGCCAAGGTCGCCGGCAAGGCGCTGGGCGACGATGGCTTGTTGCGCGCGGTGATCGCCGAATTGGAAGGCGAGGGCTTCCACGTCGTCGGCCCGGACCAGTTGCTCGGCGACCTTCTCATGCCGGACGGCGTGCTCGGCCGCCTGCAACCGGACGATGCCGCGTGGACGGACATTCGTCACGGCCTGAAGATCGCGCATGGCATCGGCGCGCTCGACGTCGGCCAGGCCGTTGTGGTGCAGCAGGGGTTGGTGCTCGGCGTCGAAGCCATCGAGGGCACCGACGCCTTGCTCGCACGCTGCGCCGAACTGAAGCGCGAAGGGCCGGGCGGCGTGCTGGTCAAGGCCAAGAAGCCCTCCCAGGAACGCCGGGTCGATCTGCCGACGGTCGGTCGCCGCACGGTCGCCGCCGCCGCCAAGGCCGGGCTGCGGGGCATCGCCGTCGAAGCCGGCCAGGGCCTGTTGCTCGACCGTGACGGCGTCATTGCCGAGGCGGACCACCTCGGCCTGTTTATCGTCGGCGTTACGGTCGGCGCCGCGTCATGAGCGCGCCACTGCGGATTTTCCTGCTCGCCGGCGAACCTTCAGGCGATCAGCTCGGCGCCCATATTATGGCGGCGATTCGCAAGCGCGCCGCACAGAACGGGCAGGCGGTGGAGTTTTCAGGTCTCGGCGGCGAGGCGATGGCAGAGCAGGGCTTGCAAAGTCTGTTTCCAATTTCCGATCTCGCCATCTTCGGCATCATCGAAGTGATCCCGCATGCGCCGCGTATTTTTCGCCGCGTGCGCGAGACGGTGGCGGCGATCCGCGCCTTCAAGCCCGATGTCGTGCTCAGTATCGACGTGCCCGCCTTCGCCTTCCGTGTGCTGAAGCAAGTGAAGTACGACAATGTCCCGCTGGTCCATTGCGTCGCGCCAACAGTCTGGGCCTGGCGCCCAGGGCGCGCCAAAATGATCGCCGATTTCCTTGATCACCTGTTGGCCTTGCTGCCGTTCGAGCCGCCCTATTTCGAGCGTGTCGGCCTGCCGACCACCTTCATCGGCCACCCGATCGTCGAGACGGGGCTGGACCGTGTCGACGGCACGGCGTTCCGCGTCAAGCACGGCATCGCGCCGGACGCGGATCTGCTCTGCGTATTGCCGGGCAGCCGGCGCAGCGAAGTGTCCCGCCTGTTGCCGGTTTTCGGCGAGACGGTGCAGCGTCTCGCGTCGCGCCTGCCGAAGCTGCGCCTGGTCGTGCCGACTGTTGCCCATGTCGCCGAGACCGTGCGGACTGCCGTCGCCGCATGGCCTGTGCCGGCCATCGTGGTGACCGGCAATGACGAGAAATTCGCCGCCTTCAAAGCATCGAAGGCGGCGCTCGCCGCTTCGGGCACGGTGGTGCTGGAGCTCGCGGTCGCCGGCTGCCCGACCGTGATGGCCTATCAGGTGAGCAGTCTGACCGCCTGGATCGTGCGCCGCATGGTCAAGGTGCAGCATGCGAGCTTGCCCAACCTGATTTTGAGCAAGAGTTTGATCCCCGAGTTTCTGCAGGAGCGCTGCAACCCTGACGAATTGACGGAGGCCGTCGGCCGGCTACTGCTTGACGAGTCGGCGCGGCGCGCCCAGATCGAGGGTGGTGCGGAAGTCGCGCGACGCCTCGGCCTGGGCGGTCCGCCGCCGAGCGAGATCGCCGCCGGCGTCGTGCTGGACTATGCGCAGAAGCATCAGACAGGAGAGAGAGTATGACGGGACTGCAAGGCGGCCGGATGTTGCACAGCATGATCCGCGTGCGCGACCTCGACAAATCGATCGATTTCTACACTCGCCTCTTGGGCATGACGCTGTTGCGCCGCAAGGACTATCCGACGGGCAAGTTCACTCTGGCTTTCGTCGGCTATGGCGACGAGGCGGCCAACACGGTGATCGAGCTGACGCACAACTGGGAGCAGGCCGAGCCCTACACGCATGGCAGCGGCTTCGGCCATCTCGCCCTTGGCGTGCCGGATATCTATGCCGCCTGCGAGGGCCTTGCAGCAGAGGGTGTGAAAATTCCGCGTCCGGCCGGGCCGATGGCGCATGGCGGCAGCGTCATCGCTTTCGTCGAAGATCCCGACGGCTACAAGATCGAGCTGATCGAAAAGCGCGCCTAACGCCCGGCATCAAATCAGAGAAACTTTCAAACAAGTTTTTTGAAACGGGCGGGTTCGAAAATGCCCGAACATCGTTATTTGCCCGCATTCTAAGCAGGCCCTTATCCTCCGGGTGGCTTGCCGCCATGCGCTAAGAGCGCGTAATATCACGGGATATTTGGCGCAAGACCGTTCAAGCGGCGCGCCGTCTGGGAGGAGATATCACGATGCGAGTCACGTCTGTCATCCGTCCGGCCAAGCCCTGCGCGGCACTGCTGATCGCTGTCTGCGGTTTTGCCGCGAGCGCCTCGGCGCAATCCTACGATCCGGCTGCCATCGAGAAGTTCTACAAGGGCAAGACGATGAAGTTGATGCTGTCGGCCGGCGAGGGCGGCGGCTACGGCACCTATGCCCAGATACTGGTGCCCTTCATGGAGAAATACCTCCCGGGCAAGCCGAACATCATCACCCAACATATGCAGGGCGCCGGTGGCGTTGTCTTGGCGAACTGGATGGGCAACGTCGCACCGAAGGACGGCACCGTCTTCGCGCTGATCCACCGCGGCGCCGTCTCGACCGCGCCGCTGTTCGGCGCGCAAGGCGTCAAATATGACCCGTCGAAGTTCGGCTGGATCGGCAGCATGAACTCGGAAATCTCGGTCTGCGCCTCCTGGTCGACCACGCCGATCAAGAGCTTCGCCGACATGAAGTCGCAAACCTTCATCGTCGGCGGCCTCGGGCCGGGGTCCGACACCGACATAATGCCGAACATGTTGAACAACCTGTTCGACACCAAGATGAAGCTGATCACCGGCTATAACAGCGGCGGCGCGATTCAGCTCGCGGTCGAACGCGGCGAGCTGCAGGGCCGCTGCGGCTGGTCGGTGTCCTCCATCGTCGCCACCAAGCCCGATTGGATTTCCGAAAAGAAGCTCAACTTCCTGGTGCAGATCGGCGTCGACAAACACGAGACGCTGCCAAACGTGCCGCTGCTCAGCGAACTGTCGACCGATCAGGAAACCAAGGACATCGTTGAGGTCATCGTCTCGCCGCAGTTGATGGGCCGGCCGTTCCTGACGCCGCAGAATATTCCGGCCGATCGCTTGGCCGCTTTGCGCGACGCTTTTGATAAATCGATGGCCGATCCGCTCTTCAAGGCCGAGGCGGACAAGATGAAGCTGGAATACTCGCATGTCTCCGGCAAGCGCATCGAGGAGACGATCAACCATCTTTACGCTCTGCCCAAGCCGATCATCGAAAAGGCCTCGGCGGCGATCGAGCGTACCGATCGCTTGCAGATCAGCAAGAAGGCGCTGGAAAGCCAGACCGTCAAGGCGGCCTTGACCGAGATCAAGGAGGGCGGCCGCGAGGTCGTCTTTAAGTTGGGTGACGAGACGCAATCGGCGACGCTCAGCGGCGGACGCAGCAAGGTGACCTTCGCCGGCAAGGACGGGGAGCGCACCGCGCTTAAAGCAGGCCAGACCTGCAACATCACCTATTTGGGCGACAAGTCCGAAGCCAGCTTGATCGCTTGCGAGTAAAAGGGTAGCCAACGCATGTTCTCGAAGATCAACCACGTCGCCATTGTCAGCGACAATTATGCCCAGCTCTGCAAGTTCTACGAGTCGGTGTTCGGCATGAGGACGTCGGCCAATACCCGTCCGACCAGGGCGGTGACGGTCGGCGACGGCTATGTCGGCCTCAACATCAACCCGCGCCGGGCCGGGCGCCGCGCCGGGCTCGATCATTTCGGCATCCAGGTCGAAGACGCCGACGCGGTCTACGAACGGATGCGGGCGAAATACCCGACGGTGAAATGGCTCAAGCGTCCGTCGACCCGGCCCTTCGCCGGCGTCACCACGCACGATCCGAACGGCATCATGTTCGACATCTCGCAGAAGAATATGACCAACCGCACGTCGGTCTATGTCGAGAACGATGGCAACGCCGCCGAGCGCCATGTGAACCATGTCGCTTTTCGCGTGCTCAACCCGGAGCTGAGCGCCGAGTTCTTCCGCGACGTGTTCGAGTTGGCCCCGGCCAATGTGTCGAAAAGCGCCGACGATCCGAACTATTACCTGACAGATGGGCATGTCACCCTGGTCATCATGCCGTGGGACATCACGGACTACGACGGCACCGGCATCATCACGATGGGCATGGACCATATCGGCTTCAAGGTCGAGAGCGTCGAGGCTGTAAAGCGCGACATGCAGACGATCGCCGATAACAACCCGCGTTTGACGCCCGCACCGGTCGCGACCGGCGCCGAGGGTATTGCGCTGGAGAAACTGTTCGCTCGCAGCTGCCCGCTCGGCGAATACCGCTTCGCCGACTGCGACGGCGTCCTGATCGACGTCACAGATCACTAAAAAAGTCCGCCAAAATAGAAAAATGAAACTCAGGGAGAGCGGCATGAAGACGAAGATGGGGGCGACGCTGCTGGCTGTCCTTGCCGGCTTTGCGTCCGGCGCGGCGCAAGCGGCGGTCGACGACGGCTTTTACAAGGGCAAGCAGATCAATCTGGTCCTCAGCGCCGGTGCCGGCGGCGGCTACGATACTTATGCCCGCGCTTTCGCCAACTATCTTGGCAAGCATATTCCGGGCGCTCCGCATGTGATCGTCCAGGGCATGCCGGGCGGCGGCGGCATTCGCGCCATGAACTATCTTTACGAAGTGGCGCCGAAGGACGGCTCGACCATCGGTCTCGTTCATTCCAGCGTGCCCTTCGCGCAAATCTACGGCCTCGAGGCGGCGAAGTTCGACGCGCGCAACTTCAACTGGATCGGCGCCCTCAACAACGCCGCCGCCATGTGCGTCAGCTGGTCGGCGTCCGGCGTGAAGGATTGGAAAGACCTGTTCGTCGATAACAAGCTGATCGTCGGCGGCACCGGCGCCGGCTCGCAGATGGAAACCCTGCCGGCCATGCTCAACAAGCTGTTCGGCACCAAGATCAAGATTATCTCCGGCTACAAGGGCGGCAACGACATCTTCCTCGCCATGGAGCGCGGCGAGGTCAACGGCCGCTGCGGCGCTTTGGTCGCCTCAATTAGCTCGACTCGGCCGGACTGGTTCCCGCAGAAGAAAGTCGAAGTGCCGATCATGATCGCGATGGAGCGCAGTCCGCGTTTCCCGGATGTGCCGGCGGTCATCGAGTTCGCCAAGGACGATCACACCAAGAAGGTGCTCGAACTGGTCCTGTCGCCGCAGGAGATCGATAAGCCGATGCTGGCGCCACCGGGCGTGCCGGCGGCCCGCATGGCCGTGTTGCGTCAGGCTTTCACGGCGGCGACCAAAGACTCGCAGTTCCTCGCGGATGCCCAGAAGCAGAAACTCGATATCGATCCCGTCTCGGCCGAGCGCGTCGCCGGGATCGTGAAGAATGCCTATTCCATGCCGCCCGAAGTCATCGCGGCGGCGAATGACGCTATGGATATGAAAAGCGCCGGCGAGTAACAAGGAGATCGATTTATGTCTTTCGCGAAAATCAATCACGTCGCCATTGTCAGCGAGCGCTATGCGCTCTTGAGCAAGTTCTACGAGACCCTGTTCAACATGAAGGGCTCGACGAGCGGCCGCTCCGGCCGCGCGGTCACCGTGCGCGACGGCTACGTCGGCTTGAACATCAACCCGCGCAAGGCGGGCCGCCCGTCAGGCCTCGATCACTTCGGTATCGAGGTGCAGGACGTCGAGACGGTGTTCGAGCGGATGAGCAAGAAATACCCGCAATCGGCCTGGGTGAAGCGCCCGAGCACGCGGCCCTTCGCCGGCATCAGCGCCAACGATCCGGACGGCAACGTGTTCGACATCTCGCAGAAGGATATGGCCAACCGTTCCGAAGTCTATGTCGAGAACGAGAAGCAGGGTACGTTGAAGGCCGAACGTCGTATCAGCCATATGGCGATCCGCACCATGCATCCCGAGCAGATGGCGCAGTTCTATGCCGATGTGTTCGAATTGACGCCGCAGAACAAGCAGGCGGGCGATCCCAACGAGTATCTGTCCGACGGCCGCATGACCATCATGTTCATCCCCTGGAAGATCGACAATTTCATCGGCCAGAGCATTCTGCCAACCGGCCCCGACCATATCGGCTTCACGGTCGAGAGCCTCGACAAGCTGAAGGAAGACCTCGACGAGATCGTCGGCATCAACCCGATCTTCAACCCGATCCCGGTGGGCAAGGGCAAGGAAGGCGCTGCGCGTCATGAGCTTTTGAAGCAGCAGTGCCCGATCGGCGAGTTCTTTTTCTCGGATCCCGACTTCACCATGCTGGCCGTGCGCCAGGAGGCCTAAATGGCAGCGAAGATCAACCATATCGCGATCGCGACGGACCATTACGCGATCAACGCCAAGTTCTACGAGGCGCTGTTCGGTATGAAGACCGGCACGAAGCCGCGTCCGGCCCGCGCCGTCGCGGTCAAGGACGGCTACCTCGGCCTCAACTTGATCCCGCGCCGTGAGGGGCGGACGAGTGGCCTCGATCATTTTGGCATCGAGGTCGACAATATCGAGGATATCCGTCAGAAGATTCACGCCTTCGATCCGGAATGCGACACCCTGAAGCGTCCGCCGGTGCGGCCCTTCGCCGCCTACAGTGCCTGCGATCCGGATGGCAACATTTTCGATCTGTCGCAGAACGACATCGGTTTCCAGAAGGACATTTACAGCGACGGCGCCTGGGACGCGCCGCGCCGGGTCAGCTACTTTGCCCTGCGCACGCGCCATCCCGAGCGCTGCGCCAAGTTCTACCATGAGGTGTTCGGGCTCAATCTGCTCAACAAGGGCGAAGCCGATCCCAACTTCTATCTGTCCGACGGCCGGGTGACCTTGATGATCCTGCCGTGGAAGCTGTCGGACTATTACGACATGGATCCGGCGCGCGTCGGGCCCGACCATATCGGCTTCACGGTCGAGAGCATCGAGGCGGTGCAGCGCGATCTCGATGACCTCATCGGCCAGAACCCGCATCTGCATGGCCGTCCGCTCGGCTACGGCACGGAGGGTAAGGCGCGTCTCGATTTGTTCAAGCGCTCCTCGGTCGGCCGTCTGCATATCACCGACGTCGAGGGCGTCTGTATCGCTATCGCCGAGGACGGCGACCCGCGGCCCGGACAAGTCTAACGCGATCATTTAAACCGCCCGGGCAGCAAGCTCCGGCGGACACAGACAGGGAAACAGACGATGAAAACTGCCAGCATGGCGGCTTCTGCCATTTTCGCGACCAGCTTGGGCGCCACAGCGCTGATGTCCGGCGCCGTTCAGGCGCAATCGGCCGCCGAATTTTACAAGGGCCGCCAGATGACCATGATCATCTCGACCGGCCCCGGTGGCGGCTACGACATCAACGGGCGCCTGATCGCCCGCCATATGCCGCGCCATCTGTCAGGCAATCCGACTATCGTCGCGCGCAACATGCCGGGCGCCGGCCATGTCCGCGCCGCGAACTTCATGGCGGTGCAGGCTCCGAAGGACGGCAGCCATGTGGCGACCCTCGCCCAAAGCTTCGTGCTGCATCAGGTGATCGACGGCAAGGGTGCCGAATACGACGCCGCCAAGTTTGCCTGGCTCGGCTCGAGCGAGGTGACCAATTCTACGATCTATGTCTGGAGCGCGACCGGCGTGAAGTCGCTCGACGATGCCAAGAAGCAGGAAGTGCTGCTCGGCGCCACCGGCGTCGGCTCGGGCACGACGCAATATCCGGCGCTGCTCAACAATATCCTGGGTACCAAGTTCCGCATCGTCCCGGGCTACGGCAGCGGCGGCGAGATCAATCTGGCCATGGAGCGTGGCGAAGTGCACGGGCGCGCCGGCAACAATTTCAACAGCGTTGCCGCGACCAACGGCGACTGGCTGCGCGACAAGAAGATCAACTTCCTGGTGCAGATCGGCCTGGAGAAGGAAAAGGGCTATCCGGACGTGCCGATGTTCACCGAATTCGGCCGCAACGACACGGAAAAGCAGATCCTCAAGCTGTTCGCCGCTGTGGTCGATATCGGGCGTCCGTTGCTGACAACGCCGGGCGTGCCCGCCGACCGTGTGGCTCTGCTGCGCAAGGCATTCGACGACACGATGAAGGATGCGGAATTCCTCGCCGAGGCGAAGAAGGCGAAGCTCGATATCGCGCCAACTGACGGTCTCAAGCTGCAGAAGATCGTCGAGGATATCATCGCGACGCCGCAAAGCGTCGTCGCGGCGGCGAATGCCGCGGCCGACGATAAAGGCATGCTCAAGGAATCGGTCGCCAAGGACGGCGAGACGAAAGCAGAGTGAATAGAGACGTTCCAGTAAGAGAGGTCAGTATGTTCGCGCAAATCAACCACATGGCGATGATCAGCCATCAATATCCGATGCTCTCGAAATTCTACGAGTCCGTGTTCGGATTGAAGACGTCGGCGAAGTCGCGCCCGGCCAATTCCGTCTCGCTGGGAGACGGCTACGTCGGCCTCAATCTGCTGCCGCGACGCGACGGCTATATGGGCGGGCTCGACCATTTCGGCGTGCTGGTCGAGGACTGCGACAAGGTGCTGACCCGCATGAAGGCCAAGCATCCGAGCGCGAACATGGTCAAGCGGCCGTCGACACGGCCCTTTGCCGCCTATAGCGGCCATGATCCGGACGGCAATATCTTCGACATGGCGCAGAAAAAAGAGGATACCCGCCTCGACGTCTATGCCGACATCGCCGAACAGGGCTGGGCGCAGGACCGTTATATCAACAAGTTCGCGCTGCGCACGGTGAATGCCGAGAAATGCGCCGACTTCTACGCCGACGTATTCGAGTTGCAGCCGGTCAACAAGACTTGCGAGATGGGCGGCTACCACCTGACCGACGGCCGCGTGACGCTGTCGATCCTGCCGTGGTCGATCGATATTTTCGAAGGCATGTCGATCAAGCGGCCGGGACCGGACCATATCGGCTTCAAGGTCGAGAGCGTCGAGGCGCTTAAGGCGACCGCCAAGAAGGTCGGCGGCATGAACCCCTACCTTGCCAGCGTGCCGCTCGGCGGTAGCACTGAGTCGGACGTCCGCGCCGATCTCTTCAAGCGCAGCGCCACCGGCAAATATCAGATGACAGATCCGGACGGTACTTGGATCGACATCACCGACGAATAGACGTCGATCGAATATGAAAAAAGGCGGCGCCCGAAGGTGCCGCCTTTTTTATTTCGCCTGCGCCACCGTTTAGCGCAGCAGAGTCCAGATCACCGCGGCAATCGCCATCAAAGCGAGAGGCGCCCACCAGCGCAAGCGCGCGGCGAGCGGCATGGGATTGTCGTTGGCCGGCTTGGCGAGGCGAATCAGGCGCACCGTTGTTGCCGGCTCGCTGACAGGCAGGGAGGCCTTGCTGGCCGCCTTGTTCTCCTGCCGCACGCTGTTCTCAGGGCCGCTTTTTAGAAATTTTGCCATCCCGTGGGCCTCCCAGACCCGTGTTCGGCGAACTCTCTCGTGAGTCTCGGCACGTTTCAGAACTGTATCACTTGCGCAGATGCAGCGGCGCGTAGTTGCGCGGTGCGGCGCCGGTGTAGAGCTGGCGCGGACGGCCGATCTTCTGCGCCGGATCGGCGATTAGCTCGCTCCACTGGGCAATCCAGCCGACGGTGCGCGCGACCGCGAACAGCACGGTGAACATGCTGACGGGAATGCCCATCGCCTTGAGGATGATGCCCGAATAGAAGTCGACGTTCGGGTAGAGCTTGCGGTCGACGAAGTATTTGTCGTTGAGCGCGATCTGCTCCATCTCGATGGCCATGTCGAGCAACGGCTCATTCTTGATGTTCAGTTCGCTGAGCACTTCATGGCAGGTGCGGGCCATGATCTTGGCGCGCGGGTCGTAGTTCTTGTAAACGCGATGGCCGAAGCCCATCAGCATTTCTTCCTTGTCCTTCACCTTTTGGATGAAGGCCGGGATGTTCTCCTTGGTGCCGATTTTGCCGAGCATGGCGAGCACCGCTTCGTTGGCGCCGCCATGCGCCGGGCCCCACAGCGAAGCGATGCCGGCGGCGATGCAAGCGAACGGGTTGGCGCCGGTCGAACCGGCGAGACGCACGGTCGAGGTCGAGGCGTTCTGCTCGTGGTCGGCATGCAGGATGAAGATGCGGTCCATCGCTTTGGACAGCACTGGGTTCACCTTGTAGGCCTCGCAGGGCACGGCGAACATCATGTAGAGGAAGTTTTCCGCATAATCGAGATCGTTGCGCGGATACATGAAGGGTTGGCCGATCGAGTATTTGTAGGTCATCGCGGCGATCGTCGGCATCTTGGCGATCAGGCGATGCGAGGCGACCAGGCGCTGGTGCGGATCGGTGATGTCCGTCGAGTCGTGATAGAACGCCGCCATGGCGCCGACCACGCCGCACATCACCGCCATCGGGTGTGCGTCGCGACGGAAGCCGCGGAAGAAGTTGTTCATCTGGTCATGCACCATGGTGTGGCGCGTGATCGTGTTCTCGAAGTCTTCCTTCTGCGCCGAGGTCGGCAGCTCGCCGTGCAGCAGCAGGTAGCAGGTCTCCATATAGTCGCTCTTCTCGGCCAGCTCCTCGATGGAGTAGCCGCGATGGCGCAGGATGCCCGCGTCGCCGTCGATGTAGGTGATCTTGGATTCGGTGCTGCCTGTCGAGGTGTAGCCCGGATCGTAGGTGAAGAAGCCGAGGCCGCTGTACAGCGTTCGGATGTCGATGACCTTGGGACCTTCGGTGCCCGTGAGCAGCGGGAAGTCGACCTTCTTGCCGGTCGTGTTGTCGATCATGGAGACGGATTCGTTGGTCTTGCTGTCCGCGGGCATCGGTTACTTCCTCGGTATAGGACTGGCTCGGTCTAGGGACTGGCTCGTCGGGGACTGGCGCAATGGGACTGGAGAGACAGACTATGCCGCGCCAAAGGTTAAGGCCGGCTGCCTGTTCTGATTGGGAACGGGATTTTCCCAGAATATCGGGCTTTCGGCGTTGCCGCAATTCGCGAGTATCGGCAAAAGCCGAGGAATCCTGCGGGTTTTCCGATGGATCTGATGACAGCGCCGCCTTTTTAGGCGGTTACGTCGCCGATACGGCCTAGCCCCTCTTCACGGCCTAGCAAAGCCAGCACTTCGAAGATCGGCGGCGAGACGTTGGAACCGGTCAGGGCGGCGCGCAACGGCTGGGCCAGATCGCCGAGTTTGGCGCCCTCGGCTTCGGCCAAGGCGCGCACGGCGGCCTCGATGCCGGTGGCGTCCCACGCCGGCAGGGCCTCGAGGGCGGTCTTCAGCTTGGCGAGACGGGCCTTGGCGTCGTCGCTGAGGATCTTGGCCGCCTTGTCGTTCAGGGCCAGCGGGCGCTGGGCGAAGAAAAAGGCGGCGCCATCGGCCAGTTCGACCAGCGTCTTGGCGCGTTCCTTCATGCCCGGCATGGCACGGGCGAGGAGGGCCGTCTCCGCGCTGGTTAAATCACGGTTTAAGCTCTTGGCGAGGAGCGGCGCGGTGAGTTCGGCGAGGCGACTGTCGTCGGCTTGCTTGAGATAGTGGCCGTTGAGGTTGCCGAGCTTGGCGAAGTCGAAGCGCGCCGGCGAGCGGCCGACCGACTCGAGGTTGAACCATTCGATCGCCTGGTCGCGCGAGATGGTCTCGGCGTCGCCATGGCTCCAGCCGAGCCGCAGCAGATAGTTGGTCAGCGCCTCGGGCAGATAGCCCATGTCGCGATAGGCTTCAGCGCCGAGCGCGCCGTGGCGCTTCGAGAGCTTGGCGCCGTCGGGGCCGTGGATCAGCGGGATATGGGCGAACTCGGGCGTGCTCCAACCGGCGGCTTGATACAGCTGCGTCTGGCGGAAGGCGTTGGTCAGATGGTCGTCGCCGCGAATCACATGGGTGATGCCCATGTCATGGTCGTCGACCACCACGGCGAGCATGTAGGTCGGCGTGCCGTCGCTGCGCAGCAGCACCATGTCGTCGAGCTGCGCGTTGGCGACGCGCACGTCGCCTTGCACATGGTCGGTGATGACCGTCTCGCCCTCGGTCGGCGCTTTCATGCGCACGACGAAGGGCGCGCCGGCGGGGGCTTCGCTCGGATCGCGGTCGCGCCAGCGGCCGTCGTAGCGCAGCGGCTTGCCTTCGGCACGCGCCTTCTCGCGCATTTCGGTCAGCTCCTCGGCGCTGGCGAAGCATTTGTAGGCCTTGCCCTCGGCAAGCAGTTGGTGGGCGACCTCGGCATGGCGGCCTGCGCGGGCAAACTGGTAGATCACGTCGCCGTCCCAATCGAGGCCGAGCCAGCTCAGGCCATCGAGAATCGCGTCGATGGCGCCCTGGGTTGAGCGGGCGCGGTCGGTGTCCTCGATGCGCAGCAGGTACTTGCCGCCGTGGTGGCGGGCGAACAGCCAGTTGAACAGGGCCGTGCGCGCGCCGCCGATATGCAGGTAGCCGGTGGGCGAGGGGGCAAAGCGCGTGACGACGTTCATTTTAGGGCTCAAAAGCTGGGGATAAAGCGGTCTGGCGGGCTAGCCCGCCGGGGGCGCCCTCTGTAGCATATCGGCACTTGTCGCAACACCCGCTGTCGCCATGGAATCCGGGGCTTTCCTGTCGCGCGTCTGGGGCCGGCTCGCGGATACCGCGAGCGCGGAACGTGACCGCTGGCTGCTCTGGCTGCCGGTGATGGTGGCGGCCGGCATCGCGCTCTATTACGCCCTGCCGATTGAACCGCCGCTATGGCCTGCCGCGGCGTTGATCGCCAGCGCAGGATTCGCCGCCTGGGTGTTGCGCCATCATATGGCCTTCGCCGTGCTGGCCGTCGCGCTCGCGGCGGGCGGGGTCGGATTTGCCGCGGCGCAATGGCGCAGCATGTCCGTCGCGGCGCCGATCCTCGACCGTAATCTCGGCCCTGTGACGGTCGAGGGGCGCGTGGTGCAAGTCGAGCCCGGTGAGGCCGGCGGCCGCATCGTGCTCGCCGCGCCCACCATCGCCCGCTTGGCCACGGACAAGACGCCGGCGCGCCTGCGCTTGCGGCTGGCCCGCGCCGATAGTCTGCCGCCGGTGGGATCGATCGTGCGGGCGCGCGCCATGCTCTTGCCGCCGACGCCGCCGGCCATGCCGGGTGCCTTCGACTTCGGCCGGCAGGCCTATTTCGAGCGCATCGGCGCAGTCGGCTATGCGCTCGGCCGCGTGACTGTCCTGGAGAGCCAGCCGAGTGAAACAGGTTGGCTCGCCGGCTGGCGCGAACGCATCGCCGCTTTGCGCCTCGCCATTCACGCGCATGTCATGGCGGTGCTGCCACCACAGGGCAAGGACGATGCCGTCGGCGCCATGACGGGGGCTTTGCTGCATGGCGAACAATCGGCGATCCCGCGCGGTGTGATGGACAGCATGCGCGATGCCGGCCTGGCGCATCTGCTGGCGATCTCGGGATTCAACGTCGCCTTGGTCGCCGGCGCGATCTTCGTCAGCTTGCGGTTGATCTTCGCGGCGATGGGGCCGCTGGCGCTCTATTGGCCGACCAAGAAATGGGCGGCGGCGATGACCATCATCGGCATCTTCGCTTACACGCTCGTCACCGGCGCCAGCCTGCCGACGCTGCGCTCCTTCCTGATGACGGCGGTGGTGCTGATCGCCGTCATGCTCGACCGCACGGCGATCTCGCTGCGCTTGGTCATGGCGGCGGGCCTCGCGCTGATCCTGATCGCGCCGGAAAGCCTGCTCGGCGCCAGCTTTCAGATGTCCTTCGCCGCCGTCATCGCGTTGATCGCCGCTTATGAAGCCTCACGCGCCTGGACGCGCCGCCAGCGCGCCGAGGGTGGGCGCGGGCGGTGGATCGCGCTTTACCTCGGCGGTATCGTCGCCACCAGCCTGATCGCCGGCTTGGCGACAGCGCCCTTCGCCGCCTTTCACTTCAACCGTCTGGCGGTCTATCAGCTCGTTGCCAACATGATCGCCGTGCCGCTGACCGCCGTGTGGATCATGCCCTGGTCACTATTGGTCTATCTCCTGATGCCCTTCGGTCTGGAGGAGATCGCGCTGGTGCCGATGAGCTGGGGCGTCGAGGCGCTGATCGAGGTGTCGCGCCGCGTGTCGTCCTGGCCCGACGCCGTGCTGCTGCTGCCGTCGCTCTCGCAAGGCGGCCTCGCGCTGGTGACGCTCGGCGGACTGTGGCTTTGCCTGTGGCGCAAAGGCTGGCGCTATGCCGGGCTGCCGGTGATTCTGCTTGGGCTCTCGACCTTGGCGACGGTGCGGCCGCCCGATCTATTGATCGCGGCGGAGCCCGGTTTGTTCGCTGCGCGCGGCCAGGATGGTGAATTGCAATTCGCTTCCGGCAGTGTGGCCGGACAGGCTTTCCTGCGCGATGTCTGGCGCCGCCGCAGCGCCGCCTTCACGCTCCGCGATGACGCACCGAGCTTGCGCTGCGATGCGCTCGGCTGCGTCTATCACGCCCAGGGGCGCATCGTCGCTCTGCTGCGCGACGATGCCGCGTTGGCCGAGGATTGCCGCGCTGCCGATGTGGTGGTGAGTTGGGGTACGCTATGGCCGGCGCGCTGCCGCGGGCCGCAGTTGCTCGATCGCCGGGCGCTGACGGCAGGCGGCACCCATGCGCTGTGGCTGACGCCGCAGGGCATCGAGATCGCCAACGTGCGCGACGAGCGCGGCAAACGGCCGTGGTCGCAATAAGCCTTACGCGATGCCCGGCTTGCCGGCGTTCACCGTGAATGTGCCGATGTTCGACATCTTGCCGTCGGGCATTGAGACCTTGCTCACCGCGTGGTAGCTCGCCTCGCAGCGCTTGCGGTCGAAGTCGAGTAGCGTGTAGCCGCGTTGGCTGTTGTGGAATTTGATATGCGGATTGTCGGCGCGGATTTTCGCGGCGGCTCTTTCGCCCTTGGAGCCGTCGCCGCCCGAGGCGATCGAGGTGCAGATGAACTCGGCGCCGAGCGTCGGTGATTTGGCGTCGTCGAAATTCGCCTTCAGGTCACCGGCGAAGGCGTGATGAATGTCGCCGGTGGCGACGACGAGGCCCTGGGTCTTGCGCGCCTGGATGCCGTCGAACAGGCGGCGGCGGGCGTCGGCATAGCCGTCCCATTTGTCGGTGTCGATGATATCGAGCGCCGGATCCTTGTAGCGGCATTGCATCATCATCACCTGGTTGCCGACCAGGCTCCAGGTCGT
>CANJIM010000063.1 GCA_947474495.1 Rhodospirillaceae bacterium | reverse complement strand
TGGTTGCTGGTGCCCTGCACGATGAAGGCGAAGCCCGCCACGCCCGACAGGACGCAGGCGAGCCAGAAATTGGTGGTGATCGAAAAGGCGAGCAGCGCCACTGCCATGATCAAAATATTGAAGATGGTGATGCGCGTCAGGCCCTTCACCTGACTGCGCGCCGCCAGCATCGAGCCGCCGATCATCGCGCCGATGCCATGGAACGCGAGCAGCCAGGCGAGGCCGTCCGGCCCGCGCGAGAAGATGTCGGCGGCGAAGCCCGGCAGCAGATCGGTGAGCGGCCGCGCGAACAGGGCGGTGATGATGAGAATGGCGAGCTGCAAGCGGATGCCCTCGTGGCGAACGACATATTGCACGCCTTCCCAGGATTCGCGCAGCAAGGAGCGACCGGAACGCACCTTCGCCTCCATGGCCGGAATGTCCATCATCCGCAGCGTAACGGTGAAGACCAGGAACATCAGAAAGCCGACGGAGAAGGTCAAGCTGGCGCCGCCGGCGACAATGAGGAAACCGCCGATCGCCGGTCCCGTGAAGCGCGAGCTGTTGAAGATCGTCGAGTTCAAGGCGATGGCCGGCGCAATCAATTCGCGCCCGACCAAATTATAGATCACCGTCATGCGCGACGGCCGGTTGAAGGCGACAATGACGCCGCGCAGCAGCGTCAGCACCAGCAGCAGCCAGATGTTCATGAAACCGAGCACAGTGCAGGCGGCGAGGAGAAAGGCATGGGTGAGCTGCAACGCCTGGGTCAAGCGCAGCAGCTTGAAATAATCCATGCGGTCGACGACAGCACCGGCGATGAGGCCAAGCAGAATGGTGGGCGCCTGGTCGGCAAAAGCGATGAGGCCGAGCCAGCCGGCCGATTCAGTGAGATTCCAGGTGAGCCAGCCGATGGCGATGCGCTGGACCCACAGGCCCATGTTCGACGTGAGATGGCCGATCACGTAGAGGCGATAATTGCGGATGGCGAAGGTCTGCTGAATCGCCGCGAAACCACCCGGCACCTTCATGCGACCCGCCCCGTCCTCATTGCCTCTCCCCATCTCCGGCGACTTGCCCGGACCGCCCTTTGCACAGACCGCCCTGGCGCGGTGGCGCGCCGACCAAGCGGCAGCGGCGAGCGCGGCCGGAGGATTGTTCCTAGGACGCCATTATATAGGCGCGAGACGATGAGGGGAGTTTTTTACGCCGCGAATCCGCCCTCAAGGGCCTGCCTTATAGGTAAAGCCGATTGTGCAGGCGATCAACGCCCTGGGCGCTCGACGCTCTTCTTCGGCACCCCTTCGTCGGTCTCCAACGCCTCGGCCAACTGACGGCGCAAGAACCAGCCGCGCACGCCGACAGCCAGGCAGAGCGCCGCGCCGACGCCAACCGGCCAGCGCAAGCCGAAATGTTCCGCCGCGATGCCCATCATGAAGGCGCCGACCGACGGGACGCCCTGGGCGATCATGCCGTAAATGCTGATCACCCGGCCGCGGAGCGCCGGATCGACCGCCGACTGGATCAGCGTTTGGTTGCTGACGCTCTGGGTGATGAAGGCGAAGCCCAAAAAGCCGCTGAGCGCGCAGGCGAGCCAGAAGATGTCGGTCGCGACGAAGCCAAGCAAGCCCACCGACATCAAAATGATGGTGATGAGCGTGATAGCGGTGAGGCCCTTAAGGCCGCCGCGGCTGGCCAGCCACAGGCTGCCCATCATCGCGCCGACGCCGTGGAAGCTCAGCAGCATGGCAAGGCCGTGCGGGCCGGTGTCAAACACCTCTGCGGCGAAGCCCGGCAGCAGATCGGTCAGCGGTTTGGCGAAAACCGCCGTGACGACAAGCAGCATCAGCTGCGGCCGGATGCCGGGATGCTGCGCGATATATTGCAAACCCTCCCACGTCTCGGTCAGTATCGAGCGATGCTTCAGCGGTTCGGCTGACTTATCGGCCGGCGGAAAATGAATGAGGCGCAGGCAGATGCTGAAGACGCCGAACAGCGCCGCGCCGAGGGTGAAGGTCCAGGCCGAACCGACCGCCACCAGCAGCGCGCCGCCGATCGCCGGACCGATGAAGCGCGAGGTGTTGAAGATCATCGAATTCATGCCGAGCGCCGACGGCAGCAACTCGCGCCCGACCAGGTTGTAGACCACCGTCATGCGCGATGGCCGGCTGAAGGCGACGATGATGCCGCGAATGATGGTAAGGCCGAACATGACCCAGACGGTCATCAGGTCGGTAAAGGTGCAAAGCGCCAGCGAGATCGAATAGAGCATCGTGCAGAACTGCGTGATGCGTAGCAGCCGCAGATAGTCGATGCGGTCGATCAGCGTGCCGGCGAACAGCGCGAAGAGGATCGACGGACCCGACTCGGCCAAGGCCATGGCGCCGAGCCAGGCCGTCGAATGAGTCAGATCCCACGTCACCCAGCCGATGGCGACACGCTGCACCCAGAGCCCAAGCGTCGAGGCCCAGTTGCCGATCACATAATAGCGGTAGTTGGCGCTGGAGAAGGTGCGGCGCATGGCCGCAAGCCCGCCTGGGAGTTTCATCCAAGCTCTTTCAGGGTGATCGTTGTGATGTCGCGGCGACGGTGCGAGCCTCTGCTGGGAGACTGCACCGCGTCAGGCGGCCCGGCTTTATAGCATAAAACGGCTTATGGCATAAAACCCGGCCGACATTCTGGGCTGCATACGAAGACCGACTATTGCCGGTTCATGGCCTCGCGGACGCGTTCGATCACCTCTTTCGGCGCGGCGAAAGCGGTTTTGAGCAGACTTTCGACCTCTTGGCTGTCGACCAGCTCGATCTCCATCTGGGCCTGTTGCGCCTCTTTCAGAAGCTGCGCGTCTTTCATGGCGCCGGCGAAGGCCTCTCGCAGGGCTTGGGCGCGGTCGGCAGGGATCTCCGGCGTGCCCAAGAAGGGGCGCGCCATCACGTCGCGTGCGAACAATAGATCGAGCGCCTGACGGTCGTTCTCGGTCTTGGCCAGCACCTTGACGTTGGGCACGTTCGGAATGTCGGGATGATTGCCGGTCTGGAACAAGAGATTGATCTGCTTGTCCGGTACCCAGCTGGGCTTGCTCGACTTGATGGCGCCCCATGACCAATAGGCGAAGCCGGCGACCTCGCCGCGTTCCATGGCAAGTGTCGCCGTCGTCAGGCTCGCATAGCCTGGGATGATCTTGAAGTTGGTGGCGATCAAGCCATTGAGCGCGTTGGGAACGATCTGCGAATCGGCGCCTGCGCCGGTGCCCGCCACCAGCAGCTCCTTGGTCAGCAGGTCCTGCGCGGTTTTCACATCCGACGTGTGCCAGGAAATCGCCAAAGAGCTTTCGCGGCTCATGCTGCCGAGCCAGAGAAATTTCAACGGATCGAATTCCACTGTGGCGCTGCCGCCGAGCAGCGGCTCGAACGGGATGCCGCGGCTGATCGTGCCGATGGTCGTGCCGTCGCGCGGCGCCTGGCTGTAGAGATAGCGCGTCGCCGTGAGGCCGCCGGCGCCGACCATGTTCTTGACGATCATCGCCGGCTCGCCCGGCAGGAAGCGCGGCATATGCCGAGCGAGCAGGCGCGCATAGAGATCGTAGGTGCTGCCCGCCGTCGAGTAGACGACCATCTCGATTTTCTTGCCGGGATAAAATTCTTTCGCCGGTTGTTGGAGAGCCGGCTGGGCCCGTGCCGGAGCAATGACAGCTGACAAGCTGATGAGTGCGATCGAGCCGAGGATGACGGTAGCGGATAGCGCACGCGTGACGGATGTCGGCATGGCGGCCTCCCTGTGCGGGGCGGCCTGCGAAGGCCTGCCCTCTGTTTCGCGTCCCTGTCGCCGCCTCTCTGCCGGATGCGGTCGCGCTGTCATCGTCCTGCGCAAGATTGCTGCGGTCAAGCACGACCGGCGGCGACGCTCAAGCCGTTGGAAGCGCTAAAGAATAGGGTGCTGGATGATGCGTGATGAGACAGCCGGCGGCGAAAGCGGATGATTGGCCTGGCCGATTGGTCTAGCCTTTGGCGACAAGAGCGCCGCGCCAAGCGGGCCAACCAGGGAGTTCACGCCGCGCGTTTTGCGCAAGAAGAGGGGAGCCATACCATGAGCATCCGCCGTCTGTCCGCCCACGCGTTGGTCTGTGCCGCAATCTCCATTGGCGCTCTGGCCAGCGCCGACGCCAACGCGCAGGACGCGCCCTACAAGGGCAAGCAAGTGCGCATGGTGATCGCCAGCGGCGCCGGCGGCGGCTACGACACTTACGCGCGCGTGCTATCGCGGCATATGCCACGGCATCTCGCCGGCAATCCCAACTTCGTCGATCAAAACATGCCGGGCGCCAGCGGCATGGCGGCAACCAATTGGGCCTATGCGGTCGCGCCGAAAGACGGCACCGTCATTCTCGCGACCTACAACGCGCTGCTGCTCGAGCCGCTCTTCGGCAACAAATCGGCGACCTACGATCCGCGGCAATATGAATGGATCGGCAGCATCTCGAAGCAGCAGAATATCTGCATGACCTGGCACAGCAGCGCGGTCAAAACCATCGAACAGGCGAAAGAGCGCGAGATCGTCGTCGCCGCCACCGGCGCCACCGGCAACGCGGCGACGCTGCCGAAGATCGTCAACGCCATGCTCGGCACCAAGTTCAAGGTGGTCGGCGGTTATGAGACCACCGAAAGCCGCCTCGCCGTGGAGCGCGGCGAAGCCGAGGGCATTTGCGGCCTGTCCTGGTCGACGCTGAAGGCCTCAAACCCCGATTGGGTGAAGAACAACCGCATGAACATCATGCTGCAGACCGGCGCGACGGCGCAGGCCGAGCTGCCGAACGTGCCGCTGCTGCTCGACAAGGTGACCGACGCCAACGACAAGAAGCTGCTGGAGCTGCTGTTTGTCCCTGAAGACATGGGCCGCCCCTTCGCCATGCCGCCGGGCACACCCAAGCCAATGGTGACGGCGATGCGCCGCGCCTTTGACGCCGTGATGAAGGACAAGGCCTTCCTCGCTGAAGGCGAAAAGGCGCAGCTCGAAGTCGATCCGGTGAGCGGCGAGCAGATGGAGCGGATGCTCAAATCCGCCTACGACACGCCGCCCGCCCTGGTCGACAAGGCCGCCGACCTGATGGGCCGCCAGACCAAGTAGCGCCGCGTCGCAAACACAACGGCCAAGGCAACGGGGACTAAGGCGACGGGCGGAATCCCGCCGCGAACAAGGCCGAGAGATCGGTGCCGAGCCATTCGCGCGGGATCGACTTCTCGACGCCTTGCTCCAGGGCCTTGCGATAGATGACGCCACCCGCTGCAGCGAACTGGATCGCCAGGCCGGAGTTGTTCTTGAAGTAGAGAATGCCCTTTTCACCCGCCCCGCGCGGCGGCTGACGGAGCTTCGCCCGGCCGGCCGCCACCTCGCCCAGCTCGACCACGCGGCTGTCCGGGATGGCGCCGCTCTCGACCAGATCGAGCAATTCGCTCTGCTTGTTGTCGACGACCGTCTCCCAATCATTGACGACGATGGCGTTGGCGCGCTCGAAGGTACGTTGATCAACCTCCGAACGCTTGTTGGTAACGTCGGAATTGGCGGTGGTCACCACCATTTGGCCGTCTTCCAACCAGTCGCCGTCGAACAGGGCTTTCATCGAATTGGTGGCGCAGACGACGACGTCGGCACCGGACAGCACGGCGCGCGCGTCTTTTGCCGCCACGACCTCCATGCCGCCCCTAAAATTATTGCGATTCATGCGGGCGACGAAATCGCTGAGATGCTCCGGGTTGGGGCTGTAGACATTGACGCGCGTGATCGGGCGAATGCAGGCAATCGCCTCAAGCGCGGCGGAGGCCTGCTTGCCAGTGCCGAACAGGCCGAGCGTCGCCGCGTCATCGCGCGCCATCCGGTCGACCGCCATGGCGGTGGTGGCGCCGACGCGCATGCCCGAGAGGTGGAATTCATGCAGCAGGGCCAGCGGCTCGGCCGTCTCGATGCTGAACAGGATTGCGAAGCCCCAGTTGAACTGGGTCGGGCTCTCGTAGGTGCGATAGGGATTGTCCGGCGTCGCCGGCCGCAAGATGGTCGAGCCGGCGCGCACGCAGGCGACGCCATAGGAGGGCACCGCGCCAATATGAACATTGGCGAAATAGCGCAAAGCCGGATCGGGATGCTTGGCGACATAGCGCATGCGCGGACGGTTGACCGCTTCGCCCTTGGCGAAGTCGGCGAAAGCGACCCGCATCGCCTCGATGCAGTCGTCCATGGTGAACAGACGACGGACGTCGTCGTCGGTGATGATGAGGGTCATGGCCTTACGCTCCCTGGTTTTTTACGCGCGATTTTTTGGCCGGCCATCTTACGCCGCAGTAGGCGCGATACAACCGCGCGTTAATTAGGCCACAGGCCCTGGCGCGTGAGGAAATCGAGAACGAAGGCATCGAAGCCGGCCGGGTCTTCCAGAAAACAGCAATGGCCGGCGCCCGGCAGAATGCGATGCTCGGCTTGCGGGATCAGCGAGGCCGTCAACGTGCCGCCCTTGAGGGCGCTGTCATGCGCGCCATTGACGATCAGCGTCGGCGTTCGATAAGACGGCAGCTTCGGCGTGAGATCGGAGACCGTCAACGCGCCGAAAATCTGTGCCACGGAGTCGGCATCGAATGCGCCGCGTCCGCGCTCGGCGAAGCCGGCCAGCAGGTGGCGGCCGATCGGGCTGTCGGCCCAGCCTTGCGTGACGCCATAGCGCAGATGTCCGAGGTGATAGTCGGACAAGCTGCCGTCCGCCGCCGCGGCGCGATAGGCCTTGATGCGATGATCGAACTGATTCTGCGGGCCACTGTTGCCGCCGACCAGGATCGCCGCCTTGAAGACGTCCGGATGATCGCAGGCGAGCATCAGCGCGATCTTCGAGCCGACGCTGCAGCCGAGCACCACGGCGTCACCCGTTACGCCCTCGTCGCGCAAGATTCCGATGATGTCGTCGCCCATGTCGCGCAAGCTGAACGGCGTATGCGGTTTGGCCGAACGGCCCATGCCGCGCAGGTCCATGGCGATGGTGCGAAAACCCGCCGAGTATCGCGCCACCTGATAGAGCCAGGCATTGTGGTCGTAGGGCAGTGGATGAATCAGCACCAGCGGCCGGCCCTCGCCCGCCGTCTCGTAATAGATGTCGAGCCCGTTGGCCCGGCTGATCGTCATGCTGCCTCTCCCGCTGTGGCGATGCGAGAGTGTCCCCCGGCGGAACCGTCAGGACAAGCCAGACCAGGCAACACTCTTTTGTTCCAGGCCGCGAAAAATTTTCGACGCATGATTGAAGTGCCGGCAACAAAGGCCACTTGTGCGACATGACACAGATGCTCGCTCCCGAAGTTAAGTCTCTCGCCTTGATCGGCGCCGCCATCGGCTGCGGCGCGCCCGACGAGTGCTGCGCCGACGCGCCCTTGGCGCTACGCGACAGCGGCTTGGCCGCCGCGCTGTCCGGCGGCGGCCTGCGCGCTGCCTGGCAGGCGATTCATCTGACACCGCGCCGCAGCGACGGCGCCGATCCGCTCGCCACCGTCGGCGATCTCGCTCGACGTTTGGCCATCGATACGTCGGAGCTGAGCCGTGCGCGCCAACGATTCGTTGCGTTCGGCGGCGACCATACCGCTGCCATCGGCATTTGGAGCGGCGCGGCGCGCGGCCTACGCGCGCACGGCAGCAACGGCGAGACGCCCGGCGCCTTCGGCCTCATCTGGGTCGACGCCCATATGGACGCCCATACCTTTGCCACCACAGAAAGTCGTATGATTCACGGCATGCCGGTCGCCTGCCTGCTCGGTCATGGCGATCCGAGCTTGACCCGCCTCGCCGGGGCGCAAGCCGCCGTCGCGCCCGAAAACCTGTGCTTGATCGGCACGCGCAGTTTCGAAGCGGGCGAAGCGGCGCTGCTCGCGCGCCTTGGGGTTCGCATCATCCCGATCGACGAGGTGCAGCGCATCGGCTTCGCCGCCGCGCTCAATGAGGCGCGCGCGATCGCTTCGCGCGGCACGGCCGGCTACGGCCTGTCGCTGGACATCGACGCCTTCGACCCTGGCGAAGCGCCCGGCACCGGCTATTGGGAACCGAACGGTTTGCATGCCGACGAGGTGGCGCCGGCATTGCGCGCGCTCGCGCGTGACTCGCGCTTCGTGAGCTTGGAAATCGCCGAATACAATCCGCATAAAGACGCCGACGGTCGGACCGCGCGCCTGATCGAGCGTATGGTGAAATCCGCCACCGGCGCCTAGAAGGAACCAGCCGCGCCCGCGGCCGTTGTCTCCTTATCCTCAAAAATAAGGAGACATTTCATGCCGATCATTCTTTGGCTTCTGGGCGTTCCATTCAGCATCGTTATTTTGCTGCTGCTCTTCGGCGTGGTCTCATTTTAGTGCTGGCTCCTCGGGCCGGTTCGCCCAGCGACAGGACCGGCCCGAGACTTTCGTCATATCAATGCCTTAATCTCCCCCTATAGAATTCGCTGAGATCCGGGAACCAGGTCCCGGACCGTTGTCGATTCGTGCAGGGAGACCGCCATGAAGAAGTTCCTCCTCGTTCTGGGCGGCCTGCTCGTCTTAGTGATCGCCGCCGCGGTGATCGCGCCCTTCGTCGTTCCGGTTGAAACCTACAAAGCCGAAATCGAGAAGCGCGTCCTGGCGGCGACCGGCCGCAAGCTCACCATCGCCGGCCCCGTCTCCTTCTCCCTGCTGCCGTCGCTGGCCATCTCGGCGCGCGATGTCAGCTTTGCCAACGCGCCCGGCGCCGGCAATCCGAACATGGCGCTGCTCGACCGGCTCGAGGTGCGGCTCAAACTCTGGCCGCTGCTGTCGGGTGAAGTGGCGATCGACAGCTTCCTGCTCGACAAGGCCAGCCTCAATCTCGAGACCGACCGCCAGGGGCGCGGCAACTGGCAGTTCGACAAAGCGCCGGCGCCGCAAGCGCGCGGACAAACCCCAGCACCGGCGCAAGCCGGCGGCCGCGACAATCCCCTGTCCGAACTGCGCCTTGGCGACGTACGGCTGGCCAATGGCCGCGTCAGCTATCGCGATGGCCAGAGCGGCAAGGTCTACGAGGCCGACGCGGTCAATCTCCGCCTGTCGCTGCCCGATCTCGACCATCCGCTGCAGATCGACGGCGGCCTGACCTGGAACGGCAAACCGATCACGCTCGGCGGCCAGATCGCCGCGCCGCGCGCGCTGCTCGACGGCAAAGCCTCCGCCGTCACGCTCGGCGTCGGCAGCGATCTGCTCAAGCTCACCTTCAAGGGCAATGCCGCCAACGCGCAGCCGGCGAAGATCGACGGCGATATCGATCTGTCGGTGACCAATCTGCGCGCCCTCGCCGCCTGGCTCGGCCAGCCACTGGACGTTTCGGGCACCGGTCTCGGTCCGCTCGCCATCAAGGGCAAACTTGCCGCCGTGATGAACCAGCAGGGCCCGCGCGTCAGCTTCAACGACGCCGAATTGTCGCTCGATGCCATTCGCGCCAAGGGCAGTGTGATGGCCGACCTCGCCGGCCGGGTGCCCTATGTGAAAGCCTCGTTGGCGACCAACGTGCTTAATCTCAATCCCTATCTGCCGTCGCCGACCGGGGCCACGGCCTCGGCGCCGCGCGTACCGGGCAATGCGCCCTCGACCGGCGCGGCCGACATCGCCGAGCAGGGCTGGAGCACCGAGCCGCTCGATTTCAGCGGCCTGCGCGCCGCCAACGCCGATCTCGCGCTCAAAGTCGACGGCTTGCTGATCCGCGACATCAAGATCGGTGAGGGTTCGCTCGCCATCGCCCTCAAGGACGGCAAGCTCGCCGCCGATCTCACGGAGCTCGCGCTGTATCAAGGCCACGGCCAGGGCCGCGTCACGCTCGATGGTGCGGCCCCTGTGCCGGCCGTCGGTTTGACCCTGAAGCTGGCCGGCGTGCAAGCCGAGCCGCTGCTGAAGGACAGCATCGGCCTCGACCGCCTGCGCGGTCAGGCCGGCGCCGACATGCAGATCAGCGGCGCCGGACGCTCGCAGCGCGAATTGGTCGCCGCCCTCGCCGGCAAGGGCGCCTTCAAATTCGAGAACGGCGCCATCAAGGGCGTCAATCTCGCGTCGCTGGTGCGCAACGTCTCCACCGCCTTCCTCGACGCCCAGGCGGGCCGCGCGCAGGAAACCGACTTCTCCGAATTGTCCGGCAGCTTCACCATGGACAAGGGCGTGATGCGCAACAACGATCTTTCGCTGCTCGCGCCGCTGCTGCGTGTCGGCGGCACCGGCACGGTCGATCTGCCGCGCCGCTACGTAAGCTATAAAGTGACGCCGCAAATCGCCGGCACGCTCGAAGGCCAAGGCGGCCAAGCGCAGACGGGCGGCGTCATGGTCCCGGTGCTGATCGACGGGCCGTGGGACGCGCTCAGCTACAAGCCGGACCTCACCGCCTTGCTGAAAGATCCGAAGGGCGCGCTGAAAAACCTGCGCGGCGTTCTCGGCAACGGCCAGCAAGCGCCGGCCGCGAACGGCGGCGCCGCGACGCCGCCGGCCAATCCGGTCGATCAATTGCGCGGCCTGTTCGGCCGTTAAGGGCGCCAACAGCCGGTCGCTCAGTTTTCAGGACCCCGTCCGTTCCAGAACATTGACCTGGGCTGGCCGTCGCGCCAGACTCCGCGCAAGGGTTCATGAAACCCCGTTTCAAAATATCATCTGGGATCCTGCGATGGCTTTCACCGTCACCCCCCTGTCGCCTGCCGGCGCCGCCGAAGTGGTCGGCTTGGATTGTTCGCGCCCCCTGGCGGCGGACGATCTCGCCAAGCTGCATCAGGCCTTTCTCGATTATCCGATCCTGGCGATCCGCGATCAGGATTTGACGCCGCAGCAGCAGGCCGCCTTCGGCCGCCAATTCGGCCCGCTCGAAGCGCAGGACCGCTCGCCTTATACGCACCCCGACGATCGCGACATCCTCATCCTGTCGAACGAGATCCGCCCCGACGGCACGGCCGTCGGCATCGTCGATGCCGGCGATTTCCTCCATTCGGATTCGTCGCACCTGCCCGAACCCTGCCGCATCACCATGCTCTACGCCGTGCGCAATCCGAGCCGCGGCGGCGACACCGAGTTTTGCAATATGTACCAAGCTTATGAGACGCTGCCCGAGGCGACCAAGCGGCGCATCGCCGGCCTGCATGGCGTGCATCACGTCAGCAAGACGAAGAATCCGCGCGTCGTCGTCTCGCCCGACCGCCCCGGCGCCAAGGACTATTACGAGGCGCGCGCCAAGGTGGTGCCGGAGATCGCCCAGCCGATGGTGCGGACCCATCCCGAGACCGGCCGCCAGGCCCTGTATATTTCGCCGCGCTTCACCATCCGGGTCGCCGAACTGGCCGACGACGAAGGCCAGCCGCTGCTCGACGAACTGTTCAAGCATATGAAAGACAAGCGCTTTCAGTACCGTCACAAATGGCGCGACAAGGATTTGGTGATGTGGGACAACCGCTGCCTGACGCACCGCGCGACCGGCGGCTATGGCCTGCCCGATATCCGCCGGATGCATCGCACCACCATCTGCGGCGACAAGCCGTTCTATCGCCCGGCCGCTTGAGTGCGAGCGCGCATGGGCCCGGAGTTCACACCATGCGTCATCTCACCCGCCTCGCGTTAGCCGCCGCCTTCAGCGCCGTCGCCTTCACGTCGTCGGCGCATGACTACAATGTCGGCGCCTTGAAGATCGACCATCCCTGGGCGCGCGCGACGCCGGGCGCCATCACCACCGGCGCGGCCTATCTCACCGTCACCGCCCAAGGCCAGGAACCCGATCGGCTGATCGCCGTCGAGACGCCGCGTGCCGCCAAGGCCGAGCTTCATACGATGATCTTGGACGGCGACATCATGAAGATGCGTCAGGTCTCGGCCATCGAGATCAATCCCGGCGAGCCGACCGTGCTCAAGCCCGGCGGCTTGCACATCATGCTGGTCGGTTTGAAGGCGCCGCTGCGCGAGAAAGACCGCTTCCCGATGACGCTGACCTTCGAGAAGGCCGGCAAGATCGAGGTGCAAATCGCCGTGGAATCCGCCGGCGCGCGCGACGCCGGCCATGACACGCACACGATGCACGGCCTCTAAGCCGCGCCGCCAGCGCGAGCCCCAACGGCGGCGCGAGCGCGGCCGCTGGGGCAACCCCGGCGGGGGAAATGCGGCTTACAGAATGCCCTTGCGCGGCCCGGCGACCAGCCAGATCAGGAAGCCGACGATCGGCAGGACGATAATCAGCAGGATCCAGAACACCTTGCCGCCAGTGCTGGCGGAGCTGCCGGCGACATGCAGGATCGCCCAGATGTCGAGGGCGAGGACGACAAGGCCGAGAATACCGGACAGTTCAAACATCATAGCTCCTGCACGAAACGAAGGCCGCCCCCGATTGGACGCGCCGCCTAACTGAACGCCGTTGACTCCATTGAGTTCCCGGCTGAGTTCCCGAGATTGCCAGTCGGCCAGGGTTCCGACAAGATTGCTGCTCCCGGGCCTCGCCCGCGCCGCCGGAGAGTCGCCCATGCCCTGCCTACCGGACCGCCATTCTCTGCCGCTGCCCGCCCTCAGCCGCGCGGCGGCGCCATGACCCCTTCGGCCAGCGTGATCCTGTGGGGCGTCCTGCTCTATGTCAGCGCCGGGCTGATCATCGCCCTCGCCTTCGTGGCGGTCGGCGCGCCGCGCCTGATCGGCCACGGCGCCGCTGACCAAGGCCCGGCACCCATGACGCTCGGCGCCCGGCTGCTGCTGATTCCCGGCGCCGTGCTCTTCTGGCCGCTCGTGCTGCGGCGTTGGCTGGGTGAACCGCTGTGAGACGAACCCATCGCGCCGCCCATCGTCGGCTGTGGCCGCTCCTGGCGCTGCTGGTCGGCGCCGGCCTTGTGCTGGCGTTGGTGCTGCGGCCGCCACCTGAAGTCCCGGCGCAAAACCAGGCCACTGTCATAGCGCCGGAGACCGTCCGATGAGCGCCGGTTTTCAAGCGGTGCAATGGAATGGCGCGAAGATTCGCTATGACGCGATTCTGCTCGGCCTCGTCGCGTTTTACCTCGCCGGCTTCATCCTGATCGCCGCCAGCCTGCATCCGCCGACCAGCGCCGCCGGCTGGATCGATCTGCGCATCAAGGCCTTCGGCTCCTGCGCCTTCCTGATGCTGAGCACCGTGCTCGCCATCGGCCCGCTCGCCCGATTGAATCCGCGCCTGCTGCCGCTGCTCTACAACCGCCGCCATCTCGGCGTCGCCACCTTCTTCATCGCGCTCGCCCATGCCGGCTTCATGGTCGAGTGGTATCTGCTCGAAAGCGACATCGCCAATCTCGCCGGCGAGCTGACGAGCTGGGCGGATTACGCCAACTTCCCGGCGGGCTTCCCCTTCAAGGCGCTCGGCCTGATCGCGCTGCTGACCATGCTGGTGATGGCGGCAACCAGCCACGACTATTGGCTCGGCTTTCTGACGCCGCCGCTGTGGAAGGCGATCCACATGGGCATCTATGTCGGCTATGGCGCGGCGGCGCTGCATATCGCGCTCGGCGCCATGCAGAGCAACCGCCATCCCGCCGTGCCGATCCTGCTGTTCGCGCTGTTCGGCACGGTGAGCCTGCTGCATATCCTGGCGGCGCGCAAAAGCGCGGCGCTCGATATCGGCGACGACGACAGTGACGGCTGGCTAGTGGTCGGCGCCGCAAGCGACATCCCCGACGGCCGCGCCCGCATCGTCGCGCCCGTCGGCGGCGAGCGCATCGCCGTGTTCCGCGACGGCCGCATCCTCTCGGCGGTGAGCAATCTCTGCGCCCATCAGAACGGCCCGATCGGCGAGGGCCATGTGGTCGACGGCTGCATCACCTGCCCGTGGCACGGCTATGAATATCGCGTCGAAGACGGCTGCGCCCCGCCGCCCTTCACCGAGAAGCTTGCGACTTATCGTTTGCGCCTGCGCGGCAACCTGCTGGAAGTGCAGACCGCGCCCCTGCCGCCCGGCACCAACGCCTCTCTCACCTTGCCCTGAAAGAAAGAAGCCCTCATGGCCGACAAGACACCCAACTGGATCGATGTCGGCGCTGCCGACGAGCTGGCGAAAAAGCCGCTGCAGGCCTTGACCGCCGGACGCGCCGCCATCGCGCTGTCGCTGAAGGACGGCCAATGGGGCGCCGTCTCCAATCTCTGTAACCATGTCGGCGGCCCGCTCGGCGAGGGCACACTCGACGGCGACTATCTCGTCTGCCCCTGGCATTACTGGAAATTCCACCGCGCCACCGGCAAGGGCGAGCCGGGCTATGAGGCCGACTGCGTGCCGGCCTATCCGGTGAAGCTCGAAGCAGGGCATGTGTGGGTCGATGTGGCGAATGCCAGCAAGCGCGGCCTGCTGCCGCATCCGCCGCACCCGCTGGAGCGCGAACCGGTGCGCGCGCCGGGACCGCTGCGCCTGCTCGGCATTTCGACGACGGCGATGGACGGCGAACATCCGCGCTTTTCCGGCTCCGATCATCTCTTGAAGCACGCGCTCGCCGCCGCCAAGGCCGACGGCGCCGAGACGCAATTTCTCGCGCTCAACGATCTGAAGTTTCGCGCCTGCGAGGGCTTCTATTCCAAGTCGGCCCATGCCTGCACCTGGCCCTGCTCGATCACCCAGATGGACAAGGCCGACGAGATGGACCGCGTCTATGAAGGGCTGGTGCATTGGGCCGACGCGGTGATCGTGTCGTCGCCGATCCGCTGGGGCACCGCCAGCTCGCTCTATTTCAAGATGGCCGAGCGGCTCAACTGCGTGCAGAACGCGGTGACGATCAGCAACAAGGTGCTGATCCGCGACAAGGTGGCGGGCTTCATCATCGTCGGCGGCCAGGACAATGTGCAGATGGTGGCCGGCCAGATGCTCGGCTTCTTCGCCGAGCTCGGCTTCCTCTTCCCGCAGTTTCCCTACATCGCCCATTCGCGCGGCTGGTCCCACGAGGACATGGAGAAGAACGTCGAGATCGTGCGCGACTCGGTCGAACTCGCCGAAGGTGCGGCGGAATTGGCCAAACGCTGCTTAGCTTTGGCGAACCGCTTGATCACGACCGACGAAACGCTACACAGCGTCGAAGGCGGCGGCCGCAAGGCGCACCCAATTGAAGCGACGCACGGGGAGCGGGCTTAAAAAGCCAATTCATAGGGCTTTAACGCCAAGTCTTTTCCTTGAGGAATCTGCAGGTAATAAGTATCTGGTTCTTTTTCTAGAATTTTAACGTGCCAATACATTTTGCCATCTGGGCGTGTGGTCGTAATCATATTTGATAAATGAACCTTGAATTCCGATCTTGGAATCACAAAAGCTTTTCTGAGATCTAGGCAGCCCCACACAACATAAGACGTTTCCCCATCTTCTAGAAAATCATCCCAGGCTGGATGGTAAGCATACCAATATCGATAAATACCCTTGTTGTAGGGTTTAGAAATTGAACAAATCACGCGAAGCGCGTGCGAAGAGTCCCAATAAGTAGCGCGAGTTTTCTTCACAAAACCTGTCTGCAGTTTTTTTGAAACTGCATCGATGACGGCATCTAGGGTAACAGAAATTGCTGTTGGGTCTATGGCGTGTGAAATTAGAGTTTCTTCTTGATTAGCAGCCTCATCAATATCGCCCGCCACATCTGCCGAAGGCGTACTAACGTCTGCAGCTGTACTAAACATCACGTCAATAATTTCATCCAGCCGCGTATTGTCGAACGGCACCAACAAAGTACGTATTTTTTCTGATGTTTCAGGGTCTTCCGTTTCCTGCTTAAGACGCGCCAATTTAAGCAGGGCATCAATGCTAATTAAACGAATATCCCATGCATACCTTGAGCCTCTCACCTGAGCCTCAAGCTCACCAGTATCTTCCCGTCCTACAATTATTAGGATCGAGCAAGGCTTGGTTATTTTACCTTCTGATAGAAGGGCTTCTTGGTATTTTGCGATGGTCTTTAATTGGATTCGATATGCGTCGGTCGTTTTAACTTCAACAACGACCGTATGATTTTCAGGCGAGTGCCAGATTCCATCAAAACCAATTTGGTTTTTTACTCCTTGATAGCGACCGTTGGTCACTGCGTAATCAAGACGCCTGCCAATTTCGTTTATGACATCTTGCAAAACACGACCGCTGTTAGTGAAGGCGATTTCAAGACAACGCTCCGCGTATTTGGCAAGCATCTCCAAATTTGCATTTGAAAGAAATTGACGAAGTTCATCTGCACAGTGACTGCCATCATTGAGTTGGCCGTTACCCGCGATAGGTACTATCTGGTCAATCGACAAACTTGCGATTGCCGAAGGATTGGATTTCCAAAGGTCAATAAGAGCCATGCGTTAATCTAAACGGTATGAAGTCGCCGTTTCCCCAGTAAAGATTCATCGCAGCGAATTGGTGTCCCCGGCGAGATTCGAACACGCGGCCTCAGGATTAGGAATCCTGCGCTCTATCCGGCTGAGCTACGGGGACATCGGGGCAAGATTACGACGCGGCGCGGGCCCTTCGCAATCGCCCCATAAACGAAGGGCGGCCCGCCCTTTTTGACTAAAGGGGGCCGCCCTTAAATATTCACACTGACAGCGAAAACCGCGGCGGCTTAACGCCCCAGCGGAATCGCGTAGGTCGCCATCAGCACTTCGGTGCCGGGGTTCTGCTCGGTCAGGCCGGCGTTCGAGATGTGGAAGAACTGCAGGCCGGCGCGCACGCCGTTGTCGAACTCGTAATCGAGCGCGATGGCGGAGCGAAATTCGATCGGTGAGCCGAGGTCGCGGCCGTCGCCGCGCGCGTAGATGCCGGCGGCGAAGGACGGCGTCAGGATCCAATGGTCCGACAGCTTGAGATCGTAGGCGATGCCGCCGTAGCCGTAGACGGCGGAGTCCAGCGTGCCCATCAGGCCGGCGAAGGGGTTGAACACCCACAGCTTCTTGCCCGACATATATTCGATCTGGGCAGCCGCCGTGTTGTCTTCGTTCTGAATGACGTCGTAGGAGCCGACGCCGAGGATCAGCAGGTCCTTGTCGGCCGCGAGCGCTGGCGCGACAAACGCCGACGCACACAGGAGCGCCGCGACGCCCGACCGGGACGCGCGCAGGAACGAAGCCATCAACGTCATCAAAATTCCCCTTGAGAGGGCGCCATTGCCGAGACCGTGCCCCCACGGGCCCTTGGCGCCGGGGGCGAGTGTAAGCGAGGGCTAAAGGGCTGAAAAGCCCTGTCTTTTGCAGCCGCTGACGTTAACCTTGGGTTCCGCGCAGCGGCCGCTTAGGCCTTGAAGCTCTTGAACTTCTCGGTAGCGGCGACGAGGCCGCGGCGGATGCCCGGCTCGGTCGCAGCATGGCCGGCGTCGGGCACCACGACATAGTCGACGCCGCCATGGGCGCCCCAGCTGTTGGAGTGGGGCCAGGCGCGCACCAGCTCGTCGGCGGTGCGGATCGGACAGACCACGTCGTAGCGGCCCTGGACGATGACGGCGGGAATTGACGCCAGCTTGGCGACATTCTCCAGCAGGGCATTCTTCGGCAAGAAGATGTCGTTGACGAAATAATGCGCCTCGATGCGGGCGAGGCCGAGGGCCATGCGGTCCTGGCCGAAGGCCGCTACCGTGTCGGGCGACGGCAGCAGCGTCGAGCAGGCGCCTTCATAGGTGCTCCAGGCGCGCGCCGCCGGCATATGGATCTGCGGATCGGGGTCGATCAGCCGGCGATGATAGTTGGTCAAGAGATCGCCGCGCTCGGCCTCGGGCAGGTAATCGCTGAACTTGCGCCAGGCCTCGGGATAGATCGTCCGCATCTCGTAGAGGAACCAGTCGATCTCCCATTGGCGGCAGAGGAAGATGCCGCGCAGCACCAGGCCGATGCAGCGCGCCGCGTGAGCCTCGGCATAGGCAATGGCGAGGGTCGAGCCCCAGGAGCCGCCGAACACCAGCCAGCGCGTGACGCCGAGATGCTCGCGCAAACGCTCCATGTCGGCGACGAGATGCGGCGTCGTGTTGTCGCGCAGCTCGCCGAGCGGCAGCGAGCGGCCGGCGCCGCGCTGATCGAAAATGATGATGCGGTAATGGTCTGGGTCGAAATAGCGGCGATGGTCGGGTGAGGCGCCGGAGCCCGGGCCGCCATGCAGGAAGACCACCGGCACGCCGTCGGGGTTGCCGCTGACCTCCCAATACATCTGGTGCAGGCCACCCAGATCGAGCAGGCCCGAGGCGTGCGGCGCGATCGGCGGATAAAGCGGGGCAGAGCTGTGCGAACTGGACATGGCCCATCATACGACCCCGCCCATTGGCCGCAAGGCGCTGGCAATGTCAGGGAACGAGGCTGCGCACGGCTTCGTTAACCTCAGCGTTCCGCACATCTCCGCCCTCGGCTAAACTGATCGCCATGAAGCGCCTCCTCTCCCCCGCTCGGCTGCTTGCCCCCCTTCTCCTGGTGATTCCGGCGATGACGACGATTCCCCCGGCTGCCGGCGCGGCAGATCGCGTCCCTCTTCCTGCCGGCCTGACCCT
>CANJIM010000062.1 GCA_947474495.1 Rhodospirillaceae bacterium | reverse complement strand
TTGAGGCCGATCTTGACGCCACCGACTTTGACCTCGGCCTGCGTCGCCTCGCTACCGTATTTCTCCATGGCCGTCTTGATGTAGCCGTCGAGATTCGACAGGAAATAATAGGTAACGCCAGCAATCAGCACGACGAGCACCACCAAGGCAATGGCGATTTTCTTGAGCATGGGATCCCCCTTTGTCCGGCGGCCCTCCCCTGCTGCGTTAAGGGACCGTATTTGATAAGCATACGCATGACGATCAATACCGGACCAGAGTAACCGGAGCGGTTTTCCCAGCCAATAGCTTCGTGTAGGATCGCCCGAGAGCCCGCCACAACCTTAAAAAAACGGCAGGCCGAACAGGACTTCACTGTAGGAGACTCACGTGAAACATCTCATCGCGGGGCTGAGCGCCATCGCCTGCGTGGCTGCTGTGACCCAGCCCGCAGCGGCCCAATCCGCCGCCGATTTCTACAAAGGCCAGACGGTGCAATTCGGCGTCGGCTACGCCCCCAGCGGCGGCTTCGACGCTTACACGCGCGCCGCCGCGCGCTATATCGGCAAACATATTCCCGGCAATCCGACGGTCATCGTGCAGAACGTGCCCGGCGCCTCTAGCCTCACCTACGTGCGCTACCTGAAGACACAGGCGCCGAAGGACGGCAGCCAGTTCGGCATGTTCAACCGCGGCCTAATTCCCAAGTCGGTGCTCGAGCCGCAGGAAACCGGCGTCGATTTCCGCGAGTTCACCTGGATCGGCAGCATGAGCAGCGAGATGGCCGTCTGCTATCACTGGGCCGCCAAGGGCCACAAGACTCTCGACGACCTGAAGAAGGCCAGCGTCATCAATCTCGGCGACACGTCGAAGAACAGCGGCGGCTACATCTACACCTCGATCCTGCGCAGCATGAGCCCGAAGAACGTCAAGCTCATCCTCGGCTACGCCAACACCGGCGACATCTGGCTGGCGATCGAACGCGGCGAATTGGACGGCAACTGCACGCTCTACAGCAGCCTGCAGGTTCAGCGGCCGGAATGGATCGCGCAAAATAAGCTCGACATCCTGATGCAGTTTTCCGAGAGCAAGCATCCTGATCTGCCCAACGTGCCGACGATCTTCGAAGTCGCCTCCAGCGACAACGAACGCAAGGCGATCAACTTCCTGATTGCCGCCGAGGCGATCGGCCGTCCGGTGATCGGCCCTCCGGGCATGCACCCGCAACGCACGGAGGCGCTGCGCAAAGCCTTCCTGGACACCATGAAGGACCCTGAGTTCCTCGCCTTCACCAAGCAGGCCAAAATGGACGTCGATCCGATCGACGCCGCCAAGGCGGCGCAGATCGTCGCCGACATCATCGCGACGCCGAAGGCCGCCATCGATCTCGCCCGCGCCTATATGGACTAGGCCGCGCCGCTGACCGCCGCCGGGCTCCCCCCCAAGGGACGCCCGGCGGATTACGGCCGAAAGGCCGATTGGGCCATTGACCAGCCCCGGGCCAAGCCATACATAAGGCCTATGGTTTTCCGACTGCGCCTCCTTCGACTTATCTGATCCGCGCCCCCGGTATCCCCGGGATCACGCGCGGAATTGCCTGCGCACATGCCCTGCCCAGGCCGCTGATCTAGTCGAAGTTGTTGGAATCCCTTGACGATGTGCGCCGTTTATCCCCAATTTGTGCCCCAACCTGCCGGTTTTGCTGCTCCTGCGGCGCTGTCGGCGCGACTTATCGGCGGCCGCTGATCCCGGCCCGGGTGTCCCGCCCGGTCGATCGCGGCCGTTTCTCGCGCCTTCAGCCCCCAGGAAATTCAGCGATTTGGAGCCCGTTATGTCCGTGATGCCGATCAACAAATACCGACCGTTCGCCCCGGTCCCGCTGCCCGACCGCCGCTGGCCGAGCCGCACCATCACCAAAGCGCCGGTCTGGTGCAGCGTCGACCTGCGCGACGGCAACCAAGCGCTGGTCGAGCCCATGGGGCCCGACAAGAAGCGCCGCATGTTCGAGCTGCTGCTGCGCATGGGCTTCAAAGAAATTGAAGTCGGCTTTCCGTCCGCCTCGCAGACCGACTTCGATTTCGTGCGCCAGCTCATCGACGAGAAGATGATCCCGGACGATGTCACCATCCAGGTGCTGACCCAGGCCCGCGAAGAACTGATCAAGCGCACCTTCGAATCGATCAAGGGCTCGAAGCAGGCCATCGTGCACCTCTACAATTCGACCTCCGAATTGCAGCGCCGCGTGGTGTTCGGCCTCGACCGCCAGGGCATCATCGACATCGCCGTGAAGGGCACCAAACTCGTGCGCGAGCTGGTGCCGACCGTCCCCGAGACCAAGGTACGCCTGGAATACTCGCCTGAAAGCTTCACTGGCACCGAACTCGATTTCGCCAAGGAGATTTGCGAGGCCGTGCTCGATACCTGGGGCGCCAGCACCAAGGACAAAGTGATCCTCAACCTGCCGGCGACCGTCGAGATGTCGACGCCCAACGTCTATGCCGACATGATCGAATGGTTCGACCGCAACGTGACAGGCCGCGACCGCTTCATCTTGAGCGTTCATCCGCACAACGACCGCGGCACTGGCGTCGCCGCCGCCGAGTTGGCGGTCATGGCCGGTTGCGACCGCGTCGAGGGCACCCTGTTCGGCAACGGCGAGCGCACCGGCAATGTCGACGTCGTCACCCTGGCGCTCAACATGTTCAGCCAGGGCGTAGACCCCGAACTGGATGTGCGCAACGTCCAGGAGATTGTCGAGACGGTCGAATACTGCAACCAACTGCCGGTCCACCCGCGCCATCCGTATGGCGGTGAATTGGTCTTCACCGCCTTTTCCGGCTCGCACCAGGACGCCATCAAGAAGGGCTTCGCCGCGCTGGAGAAGAGCAACAGCGGCCTGTGGGAAGTGCCCTACCTGCCTATCGATCCCAAGGACATCGGCCGCGATTACGAAGCGGTGATCCGCGTCAACAGCCAGTCCGGCAAAGGCGGCGTCGCCTATCTGTTGCAGACCGACTATGGCCTCGATCTGCCGCGCCGCCTGCAGGTCGAGTTCTCCAAGGTCGTCCAGGCCATGACAGACGCCACCGGCAAGGAAGTCACCGCCAAGGACATCTGGCAGGCCTTCGAAGGCGAATATCTCAAGCCCGGCCGCATCGAGTTTCTCGATCACAAGACGTGGCCGGCGGCCAACGGCACAGCGCGCGAGATCGAAGCGACGATCCGCTTCGACGGCAAGGAGACGAAGATCACCGGCACCGGCACCGGCCCGATCGACGCTTATGTCGATGCCCTGAAGAAGAGCTGCGGCGTCGCACTCGAGATCAGCGACTATCGCGAGCACGCGGTGAAAAGCGGCTCGGGCGCCAACGCCGCCGCCTATGTCGACACCACGGTGGACGGCAAGGCGCTGTTCGGCGTCGGGATCGCGCCCAACATCGTCACCGCATCGCTCAGTGCCATCACAAGCGCGGCCAACCGGGCGCTGCGTAAGTAGCACTGCGCACAAAACGAAGGGCGCGCCGTTCTCGCGGCGCGCCCTTTATTTTTTCGCCACCAGCACAGCGGTCGGGGCTCAGTGACTGTCGAATAACTCGGCGAGGAGCGTTTTAATATCGCCTTCGACCGGATCGTAATCCTCGATCTTGCCGCGCTCGGCAGCGCGCGCAAAGCTCCACAGCATGCAAGACTGCGATATGACGATGCTGGCTTGCCGTTCGCCGGCATGAAAGACCAACCCGGCGTCGGCGAGAAAGGGACAGCGTTTCGTCTTGTCGAAGAGGTAGCTCGATTCGGCAAAGATGAGCGTGCGGAACCGCTCGACCTGACCGATGGTCAAAGTTGGCCCGGTTTCACGCACGGCATAGCCCTGAACGGAAGGGTCGGTGACGTCGGTCTTCGCTTCGAGTTGGAAGCTCTCGACGCGGTCGGCCGAGGAGAGGATGTCGAGCATATCGTCGCCGAGAAATTTGGCGACGGCGGCATCGATCGGCGCGGCGCGCAACGACGTGCAAATCGCCGACGCCGCCGCTAACGCGCCGAGCAGGGCAACGCCAAGCAGCGCCTTGCGCAATACGACCATCCTCAAATTCCCATAAGCCTATATTTTGATACCTATAACACGGCCCCCTCACAGTCGGCCAAGTTCCGGTTCTATCAGGCTTTCTGCCTCAGGAGCGGCGCGGCAGCCAACCTTCGGCGGTCAGGGTGTAGCGATCGGCGTCGTCGCCATAAAGGGTGATGCGGCCCTGCTTGGTAAAATGCAGCCGACCGAGCAAGCGGCGGACAGAGCGCGCCTCGCGCGCCGTGCAGCCGACCACATGCGGCAATTTCAGCGACTTGAAGGCATGGTCGAGCAAGGCAGTGCCCGCCTCGGTGGCGTAGCCCTGGTTGCGCGAGGCGGCGCCGAGATAGACGCCAAGCTCGACTTCGCTACTGCTGCCCGGCCACATGGGCGCCAGCAGGCAGCGACCGAGGAATCCGCCGGTTTTCTTGTCCTCGATCACCCACCAGCCGAAGTCGGCATCCGGGTCCTTTTGCGACAATTCGATGCGTGGCGGGATGCGTTCGGCCAGCCGCGCCGGATCGACCCCGCGCATGGCGAGGTAAGTCGTGACGTCGGGCTGGGCGTCGAGCGCGATCAGGGCGGTCTCGTCGCCGGGAGCCGGGCGGCGCAGGATCAGGCGGCGGGTCTCGAAACGGGCATAGTTGGGCATGCCCGCAAGCTACCTGGGGCGCGGCCGAAGAGCAATCGGGCCAATAAAGCCTTCACAAATTCCGCGCCGCGGACCATATAGACGCCCAACATGTTGAAACAGTACACACGCAAAATCGGCGATATCGTCCGGCGCGGACGAGGCGAGATGAAAACGCCCGGCCAGCGCTTTGCCGCCTGGATCGAAATGGTCTTCATGGATCATGGCATTTTCCGCCTGATCTACAGCAATACCCACCGCGTCTCACCCAACATGTACCGTATGAGCCAGCCGGCGCCGCACCACATCGCCCGCCTCGCCCGCCTCGGTGTGAAGACCATCGTCAATCTGCGCGGCGCGCGCGATGGCGGCGAATACTTGCTGGAAAAAGAAGCCTGCGCTCGCCACGGCATCGCCTTGATCGATTTTCCGATCAGCTCGCGCGATGCGCCGCGCAAGACCGACGCGCGCAAACTGAAAGAATTGTTCGCCCGCATCGACTATCCGGCGATGATGCATTGCAAATCGGGCGCCGACCGCGCCGGTCTCGGCGCTGCGCTATACCTGCACCTGCATGAAGGCCGTCCGGCCACCGAGGCGGCCAAGCAGTTGCATTGGAAGTACGGCCACTTCCGCCAAGCCAAGACCGGCATTCTCGATTTCTTCTTCGACCGCTACAATCGGCGCAACGCCGATGAGGCCGTCGATTTGATGCTGTGGTCGGAAGGCGAATATGAACCGGAAGCGCTCAAGCGCGACTTCCGCACCGGCCGCTGGTCGAACTTGCTGGTCGAGAAGATCCTGCGCCGCGAATAGTTAAACGCCGGCCGGTTCGACGGTTGCCGCGATCTCCTCGCCGTCGCCGCGAAACTGCAGGCGGCTCAGTTTGGCGTAATGGCCATCCTTGGCCAGCAATTCGGCATGGGTGCCGCGCTCGATGACGCGCCCCGCCTCTAGCACATAGATCAGATCGGCGTCGCGCACGGTCGCCAGGCGATGGGCGATCACCAGCGTCGTGCGGTCCTTGGTCAGGCGCGCCAGGGCCTGCTGCACCAAACGCTCGCTTTCGGCGTCGAGCGCGCTGGTCGCCTCGTCGAGCAGCAGGATCGGCGCGTCCTTCAACATGGCGCGCGCCAGTGACAGGCGCTGGCGCTCGCCGCCCGACAGACGCATGCCGCGGTCGCCGACGATGGTGTCGTAGCCGTCGGGCAGTTTGACGATGAAGTCATGGGCGGCGGCGGCCTTGGCGGCCTCGACGATCTCAGCTTCGCTGGCACCGGTCCGCCCGAAGGCGATATTGGCGCGCACCGTGTCGTTGAACAGCACGATGTCCTGGCTGACCAGGGCGATGGCGTCGCGCAGGCTGGCCAATGTCACGTCGCGGACGTCCTGGCCGTCGATGGTGACGCGCCCGCCGCGGACGTCGAACAGGCGCGGAATCAGGTTGAACACGGTGGATTTGCCGGCGCCGCTGCGCCCGACCAGTGCCACGGTCTTACCCGGCGGCACGTCGAGCGAAAAGTCGGCCAGCGCGTTGGTCGCATCGTAGCCGAACTCGACATTGTCGAGGACGATATGGCCCTGCCCAGCTTGCAGCACAGACGCATTCGGCTTTTCGACGATGACCGGTTTTTCGTCGAGCAATTGGAAGACGCGCTGGACGGCGGCCAAGCCCTCCTGCAGCACCGTGTTCAATGTGCCGATGGCCCGCACCGGCTGTGCGGCGATCAAGAGCGCGCTGATGAAGCCGGTGAATTGGCCGACCGTACCGGCGCCGGTCGCGACGCGCCAACCGCCGAAGGCGATGACGCCGCCGACGGCGATGCCGCCCAGCACTTCGAGGATCGGATCGAGCCGGGCGCGGCTCTTGGTCATTTTCATCATCAGGCGGTACATGCGCTCGAAAGCGCCGCCGGCGCGGTCGCGCTCATAGTCTTCCAGACGGTAGGTTTTGACCATACGCGCGCCGGACAGGCTCTCGTTGAGCAGCGAGGTGGTCTCGCCCATCTGGACCTGGGTGTCGCGCGAGGCGCGGCGCAGACGCTTGCCGATCTCGACGATGGGAATGGCGGCGAGCGGATAGATCACCAGCACGATGAGCGACAGCATCCAATCGAGATAGAACATGGTGCCGACCAGGGCGATGACGGTCAGCGAATCGCGGATCAGGTTGGTCACCGTGCGTGCCACCGCGTTGCGCACCACAACGATGTCGTTGGTGAAACGCGAGATCAGCCCGCCGGGCGGCTCGCGCAGAATGCGTGCCAGATCGGCGGCGAGCAGATGGTCGTACATGCGCAGCTGCATGTCAGTGGTGACGCGATAGACGATATGACTGGTCTGCACGTTCTGGCCGTACATGGCGAGGCCGCGCGCCGTGGTGACGGCAAGCACCAAAACGGGCACCAGCCAGACGACGCGGTGGTCCTGCGCCGAGAACAGCGTATACGTCCAATCGATCAGCAGCGGATAGGCGCCGGTCGCGCCGGCCACGACCGCCATGGAAAAGCCGACCGACAGCAGTGTGCGCCAATGGGTCGACACCCAGTCGCGCCACAGACGGCCGAGCAGATAGCGGGTGGTTTCGTCGAAACGGAGGCGGGCTTTGGCCATGAAAATCAAACGCTCTGTTGGTACGCGCCGTTGGATAGCTTGCGGGGCCGGAGAATAGAGGATTTCCGCAACGCCTGCCATGCCCACTGGAACCGCAAAAAGAAAGGGCGAGTGCCATGCGGCCCTCGCCCTCGTCGTCGTCCCGGCGGCTGAGTTAAGCGGCGGCCAGCATCGATTCCTGCAGGGCGGCTTCGCCCTCGACGATGGCGGCGGCCGCATGGACCACCGAGGCGATACGCAACACGTCCTGCATGCCCTCGCGGGTGGCGCCCTTGCCCATCACTTCATGGGCATGGGCCTTGAGGCACATGCCGCAACCGTTGACGGCCGAGGCGGCCAGCGACCAGAGCTCAAAGTCGAGCTTGTCGACGCCCGGATTGCCGATCACGTTCATGCGTAGGCGCGCCGGCATCTTGCTCAGCTCGGCGTCTTCGATCAGGTGGATCGAGCGGTAGTAGATGTTGTTCATCGCCATGATCGCGGCAGCCGCCTTGGCGGCCTCACGCGCTTCGGCGGAGAGGTTCTCGGCGGCCTCGGCGGCAACGGATTCGATGACCAAGTCATTACGCGAGGCCAGCGCCGAGGTGAGGATCGCGCCCCACAACTGCTGCTTGGTGAGCGCCGTGGAATTGACGATATTCGACAGGTTGAGCTTGATGTCCTTGGCGTAGGCCGGCATCCGCTCCTTCAGGGTTTCGATGGACATGGCTTGCTCGCTTTCTGAGTGCGACGGGGAAGGAAACGGCGCCGCCAACATGACGGCGCCGTTGAGCGTGAGGAGTTAGGCGACCTTGAGGACCTCTTCGCCCTGCTTCCAATTGCAGGGGCAGAGCTCGTCGGTCTGCAAAGCGTCGAGGATGCGCAGAGTCTCCTGCGGGTTGCGGCCGACGCTGAGATCGTTCACCGAGACGTGGCGGATGACGCCTTCCGGATCGACCACGAAGGTGGCGCGCAGATCAACGCCCTCGTCCTTGTGGAGGATGCCGAGCGAGGCGCTCAGCTCGCGTTTGACGTCGGCGAGCATCGGGAACGGCAGGTCGCGCAAATCTTCATGGTCGCGCTTCCAGGCCAGGTGGACGAACTCGCTATCGGTCGACAGGCCGAGCACCTGAGTGTCGCGATCGGCGAACTCGCCGTTCAGCTTGCCGAAGGCGGCGATTTCAGTCGGGCAGACGAAGGTGAAGTCCTTCGGCCAAGCGAAGAGGACCAGCCACTTGCCCTTGTAGGACTTGTCGGTGAGGTCGACGAAAGCCTCGCTCGGGTTCTTGGGCTGGCCCGGCGGGACGGCTTTGAGGTTAAAGGACGGCAGCTTGTCGCCAACGGTCAGCATGGGAATTCTCCAACGGTTTGAGAGGGCCAAATCAATTATTAGAACCGCTCTAATGTGCAGTTGCTTAGCTTAAATAGTTGGCCAGAAAGCCCCTGTCAACCAGTTTAGAATAATTATAAGAAATAACTCCACCTGGGCTGTGAAGGCCCTGGCCATGCCCCGAGGTATCTCGAAATCACATAGCGAGAGCCGAACCAGACGCGTTAAGCCCTGGGGACATCGCCGATCTCGCGTCTACAGTTCGCTGCAGTCGGTATCCACAAGCGCGGAATTAAAGACGCCGTGATCCGTCGATAGAGGGGATTGGTCGGCGAGATGGACAGGCCAATCGGATGATGTGCTGGGCGATAACGGCAGCGAGAAGCATCACCACGATGAGATAGGGCCTGGGGGCAGAGCTGTATCGAGAACAATGCGCCACAAGCCCGATGCGCTCGTTCCGGCGGGCATGGTAGAACCCTCGCCATGATGACGCCGAACGAGCTGCTGGCTCGCCTTCTCTATAAAGACGCGCTGATGCTGGTGGTCGACAAGCCCGCCGGGCTGCCCGTCCATGCCGGCCCCAAGGGCGGCCAGAGCCTCGAATCCCTTTTCGACGTCTTGCGCTTCGGCCTGCCGCGCGTGCCGGCCCTCGCCCACCGCCTAGATCGCGACACCACCGGCTGTCTGGTGCTCGGCCGCCACCGCAAGGCGCTCGCCAAGCTCGGCCGGCTGTTCTCCGGCGGCCGCATCGAAAAGACCTATTGGGCCGTGGTCGCCGGCGCACCGCCCGCGCCGGAGGGCCATATCGACCTGGCGCTGTCCAAGCAGACCAGCGACAAACGCAGCTGGTGGATGAAGGTCGACCCCGCCGGCATGCCGACCGTCACCGATTACAAGCTGATGGGCCAGGCGGACGGTTTCTCCTGGCTCGAACTTTACCCCCGCACCGGCCGCACCCATCAAATCCGCGTGCATTGCGCCGCCATCGGCTGCCCGGTGCTGGGCGACAATACCTACGGCGGCGAGGCGACGCGGGCCGGCGAGTTTCCACTGCAGCTCCATTCGCGGGCCATCACGATCCCGCTCTATCCGACGCGCGATCCGATCACGATCAGCGCGCCGGCGCCGGCGCATATGGCGAAGTTGCTCAAGGCCTGCGGCTTTGCCGGCGATCCGCCGCGCGCACCGATCGATGTCGGCTCTTAGAACGGGTTCTCAGGCTCTTCCTCGGTGCCGACCGTCGGATCGCTCCAGCCCGTCGCCTTGGCGATGAGGTAGTCGCCGATGTCGGCGGGCTTCACCTTCACCGCGCGCAGTTCGCTGTCGCTTGCCAGCGCCTTCTTGACGAACAAATAGTTTTCGATGTTCTCGGGCTTGACCTTAAAGATGCCGCGCGCGTCGCGGATCTTCGGATAGAGCTTGGGATCGACCTGCTTCTCGCGCGCCGCCAAGCGCTCGATGATGGAATCCTCGTCGGCGGCTTCGACCGCTTGCTTCTTGAGCAGCTTCCAGTCGGTCTGGCCGCCGTACCCGCTCATGTTCATCGCCTCGATGGCGGCGTCGGCGGTCTCGTCGGTGGCGCCGACGGCATAGAGGCTCTTGGTCAGGCCGACATCGGCCCCCCAGGCGGCGAGGGTCTTGCTGGTGGCGACGAAGACGAGAGGCATCGGCAATCCTGAAGCGTGATGTGATAGACCTAGGATAGAGAACCGCGCCCCTTCCGCCAAGACACTCGCCACACGCCCTATGTCCGCCTCGACCGCCCTGCCCATCGACCCGCTGCTGCCCGCCATGGCGCAAGCCTTGGCGGATCATACGGCGCTGGTTCTCGAAGCGCCGCCCGGCGCCGGCAAGACGACACGCGTGCCCCTCGCCCTGCTCGACGCACCCTGGCTCGCTGGCCAAAGCATCCTGATGCTGGAGCCGCGCCGCCTCGCCGCCCGCGCCGCCGCCAGCCGCATGGCCCAAACCCTCGGCGAAAAGCCCGGCGAGCGCGTCGGCTATCGCGTCCGGCTCGACAGCAAGGTATCCAGCCGCACCCGCATCGAGGTGATCACCGAAGGCATCCTCGCCCGTCGCCTACAGGACGATCCCGGCCTCGACGGCGTCGGCCTGGTGATCTTCGACGAGTTTCACGAGCGCAGCCTCGATGCCGACCTCGGCTTGGCGCTATGCCTGGAAGCGCAGAAGGCACTGCGCCCCGAGCTGCGCCTGATGGCCATGTCGGCGACGCTCGACGGCACAGCGGTCGCCAAGCTGCTGAACGCCCCAGTACTGCGCAGCGAAGGCCGCGCCTTTCCGGTCGAGACGCGCTATCTCGACGCGCCGCAAGCCAATCGCTTTCCGATGGCGATGGCGCAAGCGGTGAACAAAGCGCTGGCGGAAACTGATGGCGACCTGCTCGCCTTCCTCCCCGGCGAACGCGAAATTCATGCGGTGCTACGGCAGCTCAGTGGCGGTGATCTGCAGGTGCTCCCACTCTATGGCGCGCTCGCGCAAGCCGAGCAGGACCGCGTCTTCGCCGCCGCGCCACCCGGCAAGCGCAAGGTCGTGCTGGCGACTTCGATCGCCGAGACGAGTCTCACCATCGACGGCATCCGCGTCGTCGTCGACGGCGGCCTGGCGCGTGTGCCGCATTACGATCCGGCGAGCGGCCTGACCGGCCTCGACACCGTGAAAGTCACGCAGGCCGCCGCCGAACAGCGGCGCGGCCGCGCCGGCCGCACCGCGCCGGGCATCTGCTATCGCCTGTGGCCCGAGCCGCAGACGCGCGGGCTGTTGCCGCGCAACGCGCCGGAGATTCTGCAGGCCGATCTCGCGCCGCTGGCGCTCGATCTCGCCGTCTGGGGCGTGCGCGATCCCGGCGAACTGGCCTGGATGGATCCGCCGCCTGCCGGCGCCTTCGCGCAGGCCCGCGCGCTGCTAACGCAGCTCGGCGCGCTGGATGGCTATGGCGCCGTCACGCCACACGGCAAGGCCATGGCAAGGTTGCCGCTGCATCCGCGCTTGGCCCATATGACGATTCGCGCCAAAGCCCGAGATCTCGGCGCCGAAGCCGCCTCGCTTGCCGCGCTGCTCGCCGAGCGCGATCCGCTGTCCGGGCCAAATGCCATACGCGATGCCGATCTGCGCCATCGCCTGGAGATCGTCGGCGAAAGCCGCGCCAGCGCGCCGCCGCCCGGCACCGAGATACGCGAAGCGACGCGGCGGCGCATCCGCGAAGCCGCCAAGCAAATCCGCCGCCTGCTCGACGTGCAAGACCATCCGCTCGATTCGTCGGTCTGCGGCGCGCTCACCGCCCTCGCCTATCCCGACCGCGTGGCGCAAAAGCGCAGCGCCGGCGGCTTCCGCCTTGCCAACGGCCGCGGCGCGGCGGTACAGCCGGAAGACGCCTTGGCGCGCGAGGAGTGGCTGGCGGTCGCCGCCGTCGGCGACGGCATCGGAGCGAGCGCGGACGGTCGCATCTTCATGGCCGCGCCGCTCTCGCGCGCCGAGATCGAGGAAGACTTCGCCGACCTGATCGAGGCGCAGGACAGCATCACCTGGGACGCGCGCACCGAAAGCGTGCAAGCCCGCCGCCAGCGCCGCCTCGGCGCGCTGCTGCTCGACGACGTGCAATGGGACAAGGCGCCCGCCGACAAAGTCGCCTCCGCGCTACTCGTCGGCATTGTCCAGATCGGCATCGCCGCCCTGCCCTGGACCCCTGGCGCACAACAATTGCGGGCGCGCGTCGCCTTCTTGCGTGCGAATGACCCGCAAGGCGCTTGGCCGGACTTTTCCGATCGCGCGCTCGCCGAAACGATGGATGAGTGGCTCGCGCCGCATCTCGGCGGTCTCAAAAGCCGCGCCGATTTGGCCAAACTGAATTTGACGGAGATTATCGGCAATACCTTCGATTGGGCGGCGCGCAAGCGGCTCGACGAGTGGGCGCCGACCGAGATCGCCGTGCCGAGCGGACGCACGGCCAGCATCGATTACACGCAGAGCGACGCCCCGGTACTGGCGGTAAAATTGCAGGAATTGTTCGGCCTGGCCGACACGCCGCGCGTGGCGAACGGCCGCGTGGCTGTTGTGCTGCATCTTCTCAGTCCCGCCGGCCGGCCGGTGCAGGTGACGCGCGACCTCGCCAATTTCTGGCGCGAAGGCTATGCGGCGGTGAAGAAGGACCTCAAGGGCCGCTACCCGCGCCATCCCTGGCCGGACGACCCGATGAGCGCGCCGGCCACGGCGCGCGCTAAACCGCGCGGGACTTAACGCGCGCGGGCGCTCACCCCATCGGCGATCTCGCGGCTGAGCTCGCCGAGCAATTGGCTCATCGCCGCCGCCACGGCCGTATAGCTGCCGTTGGCCGGACGGGCGACAAGGCCGGAGGCGCCCATCGATGGCGCCGCTACGCCATCGCCCTGGCCGGCGATCTGCCAACGCGCGTCGAGCACGCATTCGCCGCTGTCGCCGACACATTCGAAGCGCGAGATCGTCACCGAGATGCGCAGGTCGGCGCGCACGGCGGCCTCCGCCGGGAACAAAGCGACGCGGCTGGTGCGCAGGCGGCGTGACAGATTCTCGCCGATCACCTGCGTCACGTTGTCTTCCAGGCGGCCACCCCAACGGTCGAACTCGGCGATGGTCAGCTCGTTGGCGGTCGGCCGCGTGACGATCTGCGGCCGGTCGAGATATTTCGGCAGCACGATGGGCCCGACCGACAAAGCGACGCCCTGGGTCGAACGCTGGCTCGGCGCTTCGGTGGCCGACAATACATAGAGCCGCGACGGCTGGGTACCGCCGACGCAGGCGGCGACCAAGCCGGTAGCGCACAGGGCGAGAAGCAAACGAGCGTGCAACGTGATGCGCATGGCTAGTTCTGGCCTTTACCGGTCAAGAGAGCATTGGGATTTTGCTGCAGGTAATCCGCCAGGGCGCGCAGCGCGCTGGCCGCCTCGCGGATATCCTCCATGGTGCGAGTCGCCTGATAGTTCAGTTGCGAGCCGTCGCCGAGACCGCCTTGAACGGCGGTCATCGCCGATTCGGCCTGCATCAAGGTGGCATTCAACTGCTCAATGGCGCCGACGACGCGATCGCTGATCACCGGCACCTGGGCATTGATGTCGCCGGTCAGCTTGGTGACGTTGCGCGAGGCCTGATCGATGCTGCGCACCATGTCCGGCACCGGTTGCAAGGCCGCCGTCATGCGTTGATCGACATTGCCGACCATTGTGTTCGTGGTGTTGACCACGGCGTTGAGATCGACCACCAGCTTGTCAAGATTGACCAACGTACCGGCAAACTTGTTCATGATCTCCTCGATCGGCAGCTTGCGGAAATCCGAGACCAGATCGCCGAAGGTGGCGCGCAGCTCGGCGAAGCTCGACCGCTTGGTCGGAATTTCCGGATAGCGCGGCTCCGCCCCGACAAGTTGCGCCGGAATCGCCCGGTCAAAATCCAGCTCGATGGTCATCATGCCGGTGACAAACGACTGGTTGCGCAATTGCGCGCGCAGGCCGCGCTCGATCAGGTCGGACATATCGGCGAGCTTGCCCTCGCCATCGACGCGGATACGACTCTGGTCGAGCTGCACATAGACCGGGATCGCAACTTCGCGCTTGGCGCTGTCGTAGGTCAACACGATGTCCTTCACCGAACCGACGCGTACGCCGCGGAAATTGACCGCACCGCCGATTTGTAGGCCGTTCACGTCATCGGAAAAGAACATGACGTAGGTTTTGGTCGTGGTGAACAATCTGCCGCCGCCGAGCGCGACGATCAGGAAGATTAGCAAGGCGCCGGCGCCGACAACGAAGAGGCCGATCAATTTCGGATTGGCTTTGCGGCTCACGGCGCTTTCTCCAATAGGGTCTTAGGAATCGCCGGATCCTCGCTGCGGGTCAGAAAGGCGCGCACGCGCGAATCGTCGCTTTCAGCCAGCAGACGCTTGGGATTGCCTGACGCGATCATGGTCCGGGATTCGGCGTCGAGGAAGACCGAATTGTCGCCGATCGCGAAGATGCTGGCCAATTCATGGCTGACGATCACCACGGTGGCGCCCAGGCTGTCACGCAATTCGAGAATGAGATCGTCGAGACGCTTGGAACTGATCGGATCGAGGCCGGCCGACGGCTCGTCGAAGAACAGGATATCCGGATCGAGCGCCATAGCACGCGCCAGCCCGGCCCGCTTGCGCATGCCACCGCTGATCTCCGACGGGTAATAGTCCTCAAACCCCGCCAAGCCGACGAGCGAGAGCTTGAGGGCGGCAAGGTCTTTCACGTCGCCGGCGGACAGGTCGGTATATTCGGCGAGCGGCAAGGCGACATTCTCCGACAAAGTCATCGAGCTCCACAAGGCGCCGCTCTGATAGAGCACACCGAAGCGCCGCATGAGCGCCTGACGCGCGGCGCCCTCAGTGCGCCACAACGAATCGCCGTCATAGAGCACTTCGCCACGCGCCGGCTCCTTGAGACCGATCATCTGTTTCAACAGCGTGCTCTTGCCGCAACCGGAGCCGCCCATGATGAAGAATATCTCTCCCGCCTCGACCTTGAAGTTGAGGTCGCGCTGCAGGACAAAGGACCCGTAGGCCATGTCCATGTGATCGACGAGGATGCGGGGGACCGTCTCGGCCGTGTCACAACTTCAAGATATCGAGCACGACGGCGAAGATGCCATCGGCGACGACAATGAGCACGATCGCGAGCACAACGGCGGACGTCGTCGCCATGCCGACGGCGGCGGCGCTGCGCCCGGCGAACAGGCCGCGCTGGCAGCCGGCGAGCGCGACGATAATGCCGAACGCGCTGGCTTTGACCAGCCCGATGCACAGATGCGTCATATTCAGAGCCCGCAGGGTCTGCGCCCAATATTGCGAAAAATCGAGACCCATCAGCGTGGTGCCGATCAATGCGCCGCCGAGGATGCCGAGGATATCGGCATAGAGCGCGAGCAGCGGCATCATCAGCACGAGCGCGAGGATGCGTGGCAGCACAAGAAAATCGACCGGATTGAAGCCAAGCGTACTCAAGGCATCGATTTCCTCGTTGGCCTGCATGGAGCCGAGCTCGGCGGCGAACGCTGCGCCGGTGCGCCCCGCCATGATGATGGCGGTCATCAGCGCGCCCATCTCGCGCAACATGGCGATGCCGACGAGATTTGCGACATAAATCTCGACGCCGAACTGGCGCAACTGCACAGCACCGACAAAGGCCAGAATCATGCCGACCAGCACCGAGATCAGCGTGACAATGGGCAGCGCCTTGGCGCCGGAGTCCTGCAAGATAAGCAGGAAATCAGAGCGGCGGAAACCGGCCTTGCCGCGCAGCAGGCGCTGGAAAGCGAGCGCCGCCTCGCCGATGAAGGCCAAAAAATCTTCCGTCTCGCGCCAGATGCTTTGCGCCCGCTCGCCGATCCGCGCCAGGACGGTCGGCGCCACGGTTACGCGCCTTGCGCCAGTGGGCGCTTCGGTATGGGCCGCCAATTTCATCAGGCGGCGCAATCCGTTCGGTAAATCCTCATGAGCGGTAGTGCCGCCGCGCAATGCGACAGCGGCTTCGAGCTTCCGTATCGCAAGCAGAAGGCTGGTGTCCCAGAGGGTCTGATCATCGACGATGAGCGTGACGGCGCCGAGCGTCTTGGCGGCGTCCATCTGGGCGATCACGGCGTCCAGCGGATGCGCACCGCCGGCGCGCCAATCGCCGGTGAAGACGAGTTGCCAGGCGCCGTCTGCGGAGCGGCTCAGTTCGACCATGCCGGGAGAGATCTGCGGCGGAGATTTCAACGGGTCAATCATCGGGGGTTATTGTGGCCCATCTGAAGGAACGCCACAAACCCCCAAAGGTTGCGCCAACCGGCCGTTTTGTTACAAGCCGTCGGTCTCGGCGGCAACAATAGCGGTCCTCGAAGCTGAAGCTACGCCTCGCTGCGCGGCTCATGGCCCGCGGGGCTGACATCCAAAGCGCGGATCATACGTGTCCCCTCAGAACAGGAAGTAGCGCTGCGCCATAGCCAATTCCTTGGCCGGCGCGCATGTCAGCAGTTCGCCATCGGCGCGCACTTCATAGGTCTCGGGATTGACCTCGATCTTGGGCAGACGGTCGTTCAGCACCATGGACTTCTTTGAAATCTGGCCGCGTACGTTCTGCACCGCATACATGGTGCGGTGCGTGCCGAGCTTCTTGCTCAGCTCGCCGGAGATCGCCGCCTGCGAGGTGAACAACACCGAGCTTTCCACCAGGCTGGTGCCGAAGGCGCCGAACATCGGCCGGTAATGGACCGGCTGCGGCGTCGGGATCGAAGCATTCGGATCGCCCATCTGCGCCATGGCGATGGTGCCGCATTTCAGCACCATGTCCGGCTTGACGCCGAAGAAGGCCGGCGTCCAGATCACGAGATCGGCGAGCTTGCCCACTTCGATGGAGCCGACATGCTTGGCGATACCGTGGCTGATCGCCGGATTGATCGTGTATTTGGCGATATAGCGGCGCACCCGGTAATTGTCGTTACCGACTTTGTCCTCAGGCAACGGCCCACGCTGACGCTTCATCTTGTCGGCGGTCTGCCAAGTACGAATGACAACTTCGCCGACGCGGCCCATGGCCTGGCTGTCGGACGAGATCATCGAAAAGGCGCCCATGTCGTGAAGGATGTTTTCCGCCGCGATGGTCTCCTTGCGGATGCGGCTTTCGGCAAAGGCGACGTCCTCCGGTATGTCACCGTCCAGGTGATGACAGACCATCAGCATGTCGAGATGCTCGTCGAGCGTGTTGACCGTATAGGGCCGCGTCGGGTTGGTCGACGACGGCAGCACGTTCGCCTCGCCGCACAGGCGGATGATGTCCGGCGCATGACCGCCGCCCGCCCCCTCCGTGTGAAAGGCATGGATCGTGCGCCCCTTAAAGGCGGCGATGGTGTCTTCGACGAAACCCGATTCGTTGAGCGTATCGGTGTGGATGGCCACCTGCACGTCGTAATCATCGGCGACCGCCAGGCAATTGTCGATCGAGGCGGGCGTCGTGCCCCAGTCCTCATGTAATTTCAAGCCGCAGGCGCCGGCCAGCACTTGCTCCACCAGGGCGGCAGGCTGTGAGGCGTTGCCCTTGCCGAAGAAGCCGAGGTTCATGGGTAGGCCTTCGGCCGCCTGAATCATGCGCGCGAGATGCCACGGCCCCGGCGTGCAAGTGGTGGCCACCGTGCCGGTCGCCGGCCCGGTGCCGCCGCCGAGCATGGTGGTGACACCGGAGGCCAACGCCTCGTCGATCTGCTGCGGGCAGATGAAATGGATGTGCGAATCCATACCGCCGGCGGTGACGATCTTGCCTTCGCCAGCGATGATCTCGGTACCGGGGCCGATGATAATGTCGATGCCCGGCTGCACGTCGGGATTGCCGGCCTTGCCGATCGCCTTGATGCGACCGCTTAAGATGCCGATGTCGGCCTTGACGATGCCCCAGTGATCGACGATCAGCGCGTTGGTGATGACGGTGTCCATCGCGCCTTGCGCGCGGCTGCGCTGGCTCTGGCCCTGGCCATCGCGGATGACCTTGCCTCCGCCGAATTTCACCTCCTCGCCATAGACCGTCTTGTCCTGCTCGACTTCGATGAAGAGATCGGTGTCGGCCAGCCGCACCTTGTCGCCCACCGTGGGACCGAACATGCCGGCATAGGCGCTGCGCGTGATCTTGATCGCCATGATGCTGCTCTACTTCTTTTTGTTCAGCGGACCGCGGATATCTCCGCGAAAGCCATGCACGATTTGATCGCCGGCATAAGCCATCAGGCGCACCTTGCGCGACTGACCCGGCTCGAAACGCACGGCAGTGCCCGCCGGAATGTCGAGCCGCATGCCGCGCGCCTTCGCGCGATCGAACTGCAGCGCCGGATTGGTCTCGAAGAAATGATAATGGCTGCCGACCTGGATCGGCCGGTCACCGCCATTGGCGACCTCGATCTCGGTCGCCGGTCGACCCGCGTTGAGTTCGATGTCGCCGTCTGCCGCAATGATCTCGCCGGGAATCATGGATACACCTCAGCGAATGGGTTGATGAACGGTCACCAGCTTGGTGCCGTCGGAGAAAGTCGCTTCGACCTGGATGTCATGGATCATCTCGGGGATGCCCTCCATGCATTGGGCGCGGGTGATGACCTTGGCGCCGTCGCGCATCAGCTCGGCGACCGTCTTGCCGTCGCGCGCGCCCTCGACGACGAAGTCGGTGATCAGGGCCACCGCTTCCGGATGGTTGAGCTTGACGCCGCGCTCCAAGCGTTTGCGCGCGACGATGGCCGCCATGGCGACCAACAACTTGTCTTTTTCGCGGGGGGTGAGGTTCACGGCTTCCTCTTCTTTTCTTCAGCAGGACCAAACACGCGGCAGACGGGCCGGCAGACCGGCGGCCTCCGCGCGGAACGCGGCGAGATAGGCGGTGAGCGAG